>CANNRR010000005.1 GCA_947508055.1 Burkholderiales bacterium | reverse complement strand
GCTTTTTGGTGTTTTCGGCCTCCGGCCCCCGTGCAATATGCGCAACCAGCTATCAATTCAGGAGTAATTTGGGTGCCCGCTGACGGCACCCAGCCCACGCTGGCGCTGCCCCATGCCCGCCACTGCACGCCCAATGCAAGCGCATTCACACGCGGGCGGGCCACAGCGGGTGCAAAGCCCAAGCTTGAATGGCCTAGCCGTTGGCGCTTGGCAAACGTTGGCCATCAAGTCAGAATAGATCGTGGAGAACACTATGAAAATAGAAGCTGCGTTATTGGTACTGGTTGCTACCCTGCTTGCTGCGGGTTGCGTGATAGCTCCAGAGCCGTATGCCACCTATGGCCCCTATGACGACTACAGTCCACCACAGGAGTACCTGGCCGACGTGCCGGTTTATTACGCCGCGCACCCGGGCGTGGCTTTTTACCCCCTGTTTATAAACACGCCGGGGTCCTGCTTCTGCGTTGTTCCGATGCGCTTTTACGGTGGTGTCTGGTATGGCGTGGACGGGGTGGTGCTGCACCGGGGGCATTTTGCGTACACGCCCGCGGCGCGCATCGAGTCGCGCCATATCAGCGCGTGGCGCAACTCTGGGGGCGTAGTGCATGGCATGCAACCGGCCCGCGGGACGGTGCAGACTATCGGTGGCAAGCCAGTGGTGCGCCCACCTGAAGGCACCCTGCACAGGCCAAGGCCCGGTGAGACAAGGGTGTTGCGGGATCCAACCCCAATCCCAATCCGAACACCGCCGCCCGGCCCGCGTCCGGAGGCGGTTGCGCCAGCAGCCCCGCCACAGCAACCCGTGCAGCGCCATGTACCCGCAATCGAGCGCGAAAGGGTTACGCCGCCAGTGCCGCCTGCGCAGCAGCGACCAACGGAACAGGCGCGGGAGCGCCAACGCACCGAACCAGCAGCCGAGCCGCAGCGCCGGCCAACTCATCCCCCCGCGCAAGCTCCAGCCGAGCGGCCTGCATCGCAGAGAAGCGAGCCTGCCAAGAGGTGCACCGATGATGACAATGCAAATCAAAAAAGGTGCGAACGAACATCCCGCTGAGTCAAGCTCCGACCCGGTGGTGCCTGCACTGCTGCGCTCACAATGGATCCCAGTCAACACCCATTCCATGGAAGTAACCAATGGCCGGCTACGCTGACCCCGGTATGTCCACAGCCGCATCAGCAACCCGACCAATGCGGTGCTGGAGCAACGCGTGGCAGCGCTTGAGGGCGGCATTGGTGCCATTACCACCGCCAGCGGGCAGGCTTTAGCGCGCAAGGGTCTGTCGAGGCCGACAAACCGGTGCTTAAGGACATTACTGCCATGGGTGCCACGGTCACGCAGTTGAATCCGGCTGAGCGCGAGGCTTTCGTCAAGGTTACCAGCCCGGTTTACGACAAGTGGCAGACCACCGTGGGACTCGACCTTGTATAGCCTCAATCTGGTTGGATAAGCATTTCAACCGCCGCAAGGCCAGTATCGCGCCCTTGATCGGCCACCAACCCACGTAGAAACCTTCCTGATTCTCGCTACAGCGTGATTCCTGGGCGAGCCACCACCAAAATGTGCCTGACGACAGGGTCATTTGCGGTGGGCCGCACATCCCTGCGCGTCCACGATTCAACCCAATGGCTTCGGCCCTTCACCCGCTGGGCGACCCGGTTTTCTCTGAATTCGCCGCAGTGGGTGCCCGTGGCTCTTCGCAACCTGCCTTTGAAACTGTCGTCGTTTGTCCTACGCTGCTACCACAAAAAAATGCGTTAAAAGTGCCGCCATCCCTTATTCAATGAGCGTGAGCAGCTATTGAATAAGTAGCATGAACTGTGGTTTAGTTGGCCGCGAAGCAATAGAACAAGCCCGCACCGCCCGTTTTGGTGAGGGCTGGCTGGCTGCAACCCACCGTGTTGTGCGATGAGTTCCACGACGAGGACCAGGCATCTGTGGCCAGTCCGGTGCGGTCGTGATGACCTGTCATGGCCGAACCTTCGCCACTTTTTGTCCACTCGCCGCAGGTCATTTCCGGCATGCCCGGTGCAGACGAAAAGGCTGTGCCATCGCTGCGTGAGCCGGTCAGAATGTCGTGCGTGTTGGGCGTGTCGCCCCTGCCTTTGACCAGAGCGCCTTTTTCGTCAAGTGAGCTTGCCTTGGTGATGTTGTTATCGCCATGGAGCTGAGCCACATCGCTGGCAATCAGCACGCCTTTGCTGTTGAACCAAGGGCCTTTGCCGATGCGGTCACGGGCGTTCACGACCGGTGTGGTGCTCGTCCAGCCGGTGCTGAGGTAGGCGCGCCAGGTGCGTCCGCCTGCACCAGCCGAGGCGGCCAGTTTCTGGCAATGCGCATCGGCTCCGGTCAGGCCACCGAGGTCGGCTCCGTTGCCCGGCCCCGCGCTGGTGACGAAAAACCCCATGGGCCCCGTCGGTGGCGTGGTCGCGCACGAGGCGAGTAAAGCGGCAGCCGCAGCAGCCTTCAGCGTGAGAACAAAAACGCGGGTGATTCGATTCATCGGGGGACTCCATTTTTAGGCGGCGGATTGGATATGCAAGCGCTCGCGGTGTCAGTATCGCGCAACCTGGCCTTATCCGTGCGTCGTCGTCTGTCATGTCCGTGCAGGTCTTTGACTGGACCTCACTGAGGGGCATTGCCCGCAGGAACATGGCAACTACTGGAACCAGAGCGCCACACTGCCCACCAGACTGGTGGCGCCGACTACGGCCAGTATTTGGGCCTCCCGCTGATTCCGGGCGGAGAGCGCAGTGGCCACAGCTTCGCGCGTTACGCGGATGTCTTCCATTGCAGAGGACCCACTATGCCGTTTGGAAGCAGAACGGTAACTGATCTGGCACGCGGCTTCGCTAAGGGACGTGGGGCGACCCTGCCTGAAAGAAGCCCAGGGTCAGCGATACACCACGACCGGAATCTTCGTGTGGGTTAGCACCTTGGTCGTTTCGCTGCCCATGATGACGGCACGCACGCCACGTCTGCCGTGCGAAGCGAGGAAGATCACATCGCAGCCCTTTTCTTGTGCCGTCTTGACGATTTCTTCGTACGGAAAATCACTGCTGGTGTGGACCAGTTGCAGGGGTACACCAGCGTCTTCTGCCGTTGCCTTGAGGGTGCTCAAGTTGCGCGCCGCCAGCAACTTGACATCTTCCTCGTAGCGTTCCGGGGTGTCACTTACCTGAATGGCCTCTACAGCCACGTAGTGGTAGGGAGCGGTCACCGTCAGGCCGGTGATTTGGGCGCCAATTTCCTTGGCGAACCGCACGCCGTTGACGACGGCGATATTGGAGAGATCAGAACCATCGGTCGGAATCAAAATATGCTTGAACATGGCAAACTCCTTCAAAGTCGACCTCCCTGCGCCTTCTCAAGTATCTGAACCAAGGGCGCCAATTTCAAGCACGTTTGAGCGCGCCTTGCGGTAGCGCAACTGTTTTTGGCACGTACGGTCATCGCCCTTGCGGGTGTGGCAGAAATCACCATGTCCACAGACTCGAGATCCATTCCCGACCAGAGTAGCGTTGCTGCCGTGGCCCTGCCTGCGGGAATCCAGGTCTTTCAGCGTGGCTGGCTGTCGAGCAACAATGTGCTCATTCAGGGAAGCGAACACCGCACACTGATTGATAGTGGCTACTGCACACACGCAAAGCAAACCCAGGCGTTGGTGGCTCACGCATTGCAGGGCCGACCTCTGGACGTGCTGCTCAATACCCACTTGCATAGCGACCATTGCGGCGGCAATGCGACGCTTCAGGCCGCTCACACCGCCCTGAAGACATTGATTCCTCCCAGCCATGCCCATTTCGTCAGCGACTGGGATCCCTATGCGCTCACCTACGTGCCTTCAGGACACCCACCAGCGCTGTCATGCAGATGCCGCAGGAGCTGTTCCAGATGGCGTGAGTGGTCAGGTCCCGACGTGGGGCGGTGTCTCGCCGTTGCAGCCCTACGGCGGCCAATTTTCTATCTCGGATCAACCAAGATACGGGAAATTACTGATATCGCCAGTGCCG
The DNA here is from genome assembly GCA_947508055.1 of Burkholderiales bacterium. GTDB lineage: Bacteria > Pseudomonadota > Gammaproteobacteria > Burkholderiales > Burkholderiaceae_C > Allorhodoferax. Next base: position 46,738 of record CANNRR010000005.1, on the reverse strand, counting down.
CTTGCGTCGTTTCTTTAAAGAGCGTACGGGTATCCTGACTAGCACCTTCCAGTGACTTCGGCCATGTGACGGGGAATGAGTCAGGGAAAGCAGTTCAAACGTTGTCTTTTGTCCTGAACTCAAATTACCATTGGTATTTCAGTAGCGCTATGCAATAATAATTTTTGCTAACACATCCGAGAAGAAATAGGCGATCGGCATGAACTACGAGGACGTCCTGTATGAGGCCAGAAACGGTGCTGCATGGATAACGATCAACCGCCCCGAGCGGATGAATGCGTTTCGTGGTCGCACGTGCGACGAACTGATACACGCCCTGAATCACGCCGGCTATGACAGTGACATCGGCGTTATCGTCTTGGCGGGTGCAGGCGAAAAAGCCTTTTGCACCGGTGGCGACCAGTCCGCCCACGAAGGTCAATACGATGGCCGCGGCACGATAGGGCTTCCTATGGAAGAACTGCACGCCGCCATCCGTGATGCACCCAAACCGGTGATCGCCCGGGTGCAAGGTTATGCGATTGGTGGTGGCAACGTTTTGTGTACCCTCTGCGATCTCACTATCGCTTCCGAGAAGGCGGTCTTCGGGCAGGTCGGCCCCAAAGTTGGTTCGGTCGACCCCGGATACGGTACTGCTTTTTTGGCACATGTGGTGGGGGAAAAGAAGGCCCGTGAAATGTGGTATCTGTGTCGCCGTTATTCCGCGACCGAAGCACTTGCTATGGGCTTGGTGAACGCGATCGTTCCACATGAGCAACTCGACGGCGAAGTGCAGAAGTGGTGCGATGAGATCATGGAAAAGAGCCCAACAGCAATCGCCATTGCCAAGCGATCATTCAATATGGATACAGCACACCAAGCAGGGATTGCTGGCATGGGCATGTATGCGCTCAAGCTTTACTACAACACCGAAGAATCGCGCGAGGGGGTCAAAGCATTTCAGGAGAAGAGAAAACCAAACTTCCGAAAAAAATAGGAGGAGGTCGTAGGGATCGCCCACATGCAGAACTGCCGCTCGGACAAGGTTTTTCCTGCCGTAACCCAACCTAGGTGAATTCGCCGATTGCGGCAAAAAGATGCGGCGTTTCGAACGACAGACAGCAAGGAAAGAGTTCAGCGAATTGAATGCCGTGCGGCTTGATTCAGTTTTGCATACATTGAAGCGCCGCACATGATCTTATTCCAGCCCACAATTATTAACAGGAGAACAACAATGAATTTGAAGAGCAAATTGACCCTGGTCGCCGCGATAGTGGCGGCCATCTCGGCACAAGCCGACATTACCGTCGGTGTGACTGTTTCAGCGACGGGCCCCGCGGCTTCGCTGGGAATTCCTGAGAAAAATACGATTGCCCTGATGCCCACCAGCATCGGCGGTCAAAAGGTCAACTACATCGTTTTGGATGACGCATCGGACACCACCGCGGCAGTTACAAATACCCGAAAATTGATCAATGAGCACAAAGTTGATGTGATGCTGGGCTCCACCATAACGCCGAACTCGCTGGCCATGATCGATGTCGTCGCGGAGGCGCAAACCCCCATGATTTCGATGGCGGCCTCGGCGCGCATTGTCGAGCCTATGGATGCCAAGAAAAAATGGGTTTTCAAGACGCCGCAAAACGACATCATGATGTCGCTGGCCATCGTCGCACATATGGCGAGTAGTGGCGTTAAGACGGTTGGTTTCATTGGTTTCGCTGATGCCTACGGCGAAGGTTGGTACCAGGAATTCAGCAAGATTGCAGCCCAGAAGGGACTCCAAATCATTGCCAATGAGCGCTACAACCGGGTCGACACATCGGTGACGGGCCAGGCACTCAAAATCGTGTCGGCTAAACCCGATGCTGTGCTGATTGCGGCCTCTGGCACTCCCGCTGTATTGCCTCAACGTTCGCTCAAGGAGAGTGGCTACAGTGGCAAGTTCTACCAGACGCACGGCGTCGCCAACAACGATTTTCTTCGTGTTGGCGGCAAAGATGTGGAGGGAACACTTCTGCCCGCCGGCCCAGTGCTCGTGGTGGCACAGTTGCAGGCCAACCATCCGGTCAAAAACTCGGCACAGGCCTACGTAGAAAAATATGAGTCCACCTACGGTAAGGGCTCCGTATCAACCTTTGGCGCGCATGCGTGGGACGCGGGGAAATTGATGGAAGTGGGAGTGGCAGCGGCGCTCAAGAAAGCCACACCCGGCACCGTCGAATTCCGCGTAGCTTTGCGTGATGCGCTGGAGAGCGCTAAAGAGGTTGCCGGTGCACATGGCGTATTCAATATGTCAGCGACGGACCATCTTGGCCTGGACGACCGGGCACGCGTGATGGTCAAGGTAGAAGCGGGCGCCTGGAAATACCAACCCTGATGAATGCCCAGATCGCCTTGCTGTTGACCCAGGATGGCATCGTTAACGGGGCAGTTTATGCTCTGATGGCAATGGCGCTGGTGCTGGTTTTTTCGGTTACCCGAGTGATCTTCATACCGCAAGGCGAGTTTGTGGCCTTTGGCGCGCTGACGATGGCGACGCTCCAAGCGGGTCACAGCCCTGGCACTTTGTGGCTACTGCTGGTGCTTGGGGCGCTCACCTTGGTTGTTGAGGCTATTCGGCACCGCAGTGGCTTAGCGGTTGAATGGAGCTCAACCGCCGTGTGGGCGCTCGTATTTCCAAGCCTCGCAGTTTTTAGTGCTCTGGTTCTTCGACCGACCACATTGGCGGGACAGACCATAGTGACCTTGCTGGTGATTACACCACTTGGGCCGTTGCTGTACCGACTGGCCTACAGACCACTGGCACACGCATCAGTACTGACACTGTTGATTATGTCGGTGGCTTTGCATGGCGTATTGGTCGGGCTTGGGTTGTATTTCTTTGGTGCTGAAGGCTCGCGCACGACGCCTTTTTCTGAGCTTCGCTGGAATTTTGGTGACATTCCGGTCAAGGGGCAGTCGCTGGTGGTCATGGGAGTAGCCAGTTTATTGGTGACGGCAATGTTCTGGTTCTTTGGCCGCACGATTGTCGGCAAGGCATTGCGCGCAACTGCCATGAATCGTGTTGGCGCGCGGCTCATGGGCATTCCGACTGAACTGGCTGGGGACATGAGTTTTGCATTGGCCGGTCTCATTGGAGCGGTCTCAGGCCTGTTGATAGCTCCAATGACCACGGTCTATTACGACACTGGCTTTCTGATTGGTCTCAAGGGCTTTGTCGCCGCCATTATTGGCGGTTTGGCCAGTTACCCGCTGGCATTGGTGGGGGCGTTGCTTGTGGGGTTGCTGGAATCATTTTCATCGTTTTGGGCTAGTGCATTCAAAGAAGTCATCGTATTCACCCTGATCATCCCGGTTCTGTGGTGGCGCTCGTTGAACAGCGCACACGTCGAGGATGAGGAATGACCCAGCGCCGACTCACATTGTCTGCCGTGGCGCTGTTGTTCGGAGCGTGGGGTTTCTTGCCAGAATTCACCGTCACACTATTGAACTACATCGGCCTCTACGCGATAGTCGCCATGGGTCTTGTTTTACTCACCGGTGTTGGCGGCATGACCTCCTTTGGCCAAGCTGCATTTGTCGGCATAGGCGCCTACGCGACTGCTTGGTTTTGCACGGCACCTGCTGGTGCAGCCTTGGTAGGTCTGACGCCCGGTTCTGCGGCACTGCCTTGGGTCGGGCTTGTTGCGGGACTGGTCTTGAGTGCAGCCTTGGCCTGGTTGTTGGGGTCCGTGACGCTTCGCCTTTCTGGTCACTATTTACCGTTGGGCACGATTGCCTGGGGGCTGAGTCTGTATTTCCTGTTCGGCAACCTGGAGTTTTTGGGTGGGCATACGGGTGTTTCTGGACTGCCAGCGTTGGCGGTGGGCGGGTTGACACTGAAGTCGGTACGTGAACTCGGTCTCTTGACCTGGGCCGTGCTGCTCTTGTCTTTGTGGGCGCTGCACAACCTGTTGGATTCACGGGCGGGGCGATCGATTCGGTCGCTCAAAGGTGGTCGGGTCATGGCTGAAAGCATGGGCGTCGATACGGCCAGATACCGAATCAAGGTGTTTGTGATGGCCGCCATGCTAGCCAGTCTGTCTGGATGGTTGTATGCCCACCTGCAGCGCTTCGTCAATCCCACGCCATTCAATTTGAACATTGGAATTGAGTACCTGTTCATGGTAGTGGTAGGGGGGGCTGGTCACTTGTGGGGTGCGGTGCTTGGCGCATCCCTCATCACGCTGATGAAACAATACCTGCAAGACGTTCTGCCCAGTCTTTTGGGTGCCAGTGGGAACTTCGAGGTGGTGGTGTTTGGTCTGCTCATGTTGTTGGTTCTGCAGCGCTTCTCGGACGGCCTATGGCCTAGTCTGGCACGGCTTGCTGATCGATACCTCAAGAACCCATCGAGGGCAGTTAGTGCCGTGTCTGGGGTGCTCGCCGAGCGGATCCTTCCGCCAAGGGGAAGTGTTGTACTCTGTACCACCGACGTCAGCAGGCGATTTGGCGGTTTGATGGCCAACAACAAGGTGAGTCTGGAAGTCCGTGCCGGCGAATTTCATGCACTCATTGGTCCCAATGGGGCTGGAAAATCCACGTTCTTCAACCTGATATCAGGGGTCGACCGGGCAAGCTCGGGCGTTGTCAGTTTGCTGGGTAGGGACATGAGTGCCCAGCCATCACGCGCGTTTGCTTCCTTCGGCTTGAGTCGAACCTTTCAGCATGTGCGCCTGCTTGGAGCACGCAGCGTATTGGATAACGTGGCCCTCGGCGCGCACTTGCGTGGCCACAGCAGCTGGATTGCTTCCATGTTGCGTCTAGACCGTGCCGAAGAAGCCGCCCTGATGTCAGAGGCGCGCAGGCAGATTGTGCGTTGCGGTCTAGAGGCACACATGTACGAGGCGGCAGGCTCGCTCGCACTGGGGCAGCAACGTATCGTAGAAATCGCCCGGGCGCTGGCCAGCCAACCCAGTATTCTGTTGCTGGACGAACCAGCAGCCGGTTTGCGTCACCAGGAAAAGCAGGCACTGGCCGAATTGCTGATACAACTGCGAGAACAGGGACTGGCCATTCTTTTGGTGGAACACGACATGGAATTTGTAATGAATATTGCCGACCGCATTACGGTGATGGAGTTCGGCCAGATCATTGCGCAGGGCACGCCTGCAGAAGTTCAAGTTAACCCGCAAGTCGTCGCTGCGTATTTGGGCGGGATCGATGGAGAGCTGACCTTATGACGGGCCCGGTTCTGGAGTTCAGGCGTTTAAGCGTTTGCTATGGGATTGTCGAGGCCGTTCACCAAGTGGACCTGACTATTCAACCGGGCGAAATCGTTGCCGTCATCGGCCCCAACGGAGCCGGAAAATCGACGATGCTGTCCGCCGCCATTGGCCTGTTGCCCAGTTCGGGGGAGGTCTGGCTGGATGGTCGCCTCATTCGCCAGCCGACCGTTCATGCGATGGTTGCCTCCGGTGTCGGCCTGGTGACCGAAAAGCGGGAACTATTTGGCGAGATGTCGGTAGAAGATAACCTGTTGCTGGGCGGTTTCGTGCGTTGGCGCCGGGGGCAGCGTGACCAGTCTGCCTGCAGGGAAGAGGTGTTTGCAATCTTCCCCCGCTTGAAAGAGCGTCGTACCCAAATCGCATCAACCTTGTCCGGTGGCGAGCGTCAAATGCTGGCCATTGGCCGGGCCCTAATGGCTAAACCGAAGCTCTTGATGCTTGACGAACCTTCACTCGGATTGGCACCGTCGATCGTGCGCGAAGTGCTGCAGGTTGTCGTGTCGCTGCGTGCGCGCGGAGTATCCATATTGTTAGTGGAACAAAATGCCCGCGCAGCCCTTGCGGTGGCAGATCGAGGCTATGTACTTGAAATGGGCACGGTTGCGTTGAGTGGCGAGTCGAAAATGCTGGCAAGTGATCCACGCATCATTTCGACTTACCTTGGTCTCGCTGGTAAAAAAGTGGTGAAGGCGCCGTCGCGCGTTTAGTATGCCGAGCGATCTTCAGCTTTGTTCCGCCAACGCGCCCATCTCGGCGATGATCACCTTGGCACGCGATCGCAGATGGGCGGCGGCCATTGATCTGACGTTTCCGAAACCGCGTACCTTTTCAGGGAGCATCGCCAACTCAGTCGCCGCAGTGTGGTTACGGGTATTCAGCGATGCAGCCATCTCGCCCATCATGACTCGATAGTCATCTGCCAATGCGCGTTCGTCGCGTCTCGACGGCGACCGGGAAAACAGGTCGAATGAAGTGCCGCGCAGAATACGCAACCTGGCTAGCAATTTGAGCCATGTTCTGGCCATCGGACCGAACTGGCGTTTTGCGATGTTGCGCCCGCTCAGAGACCTATTGGCCAAGTACTCTGGCAAGAAGTGGTAGTGCACTGCATAGTCACCTGCGAACTGTTCGCCAAGCGCGCGCTCCAAGCTACCATTGGAATAAAGACGTGCGACTTCATACTCGTCCTTGTAGGCCAGCAGCTTGGCGTAGTTCAAGGCAACCTGCCGAGTCAACTCCAGGGGCGAACCCGGGGGTAGGGCTTCGCGCTCAGCACGGCGCACTTGATCAACCAAGTCGCGGTAGTACTGCGCGTAGCCGGCGTCCTGATAGTTGGTCAGGTGCTCACACGATCGGTCGATGACTGCGTCGAGTTTGTCAACGTCGCTCAGTTCCCGAGTGCTTTTTGTCGGCCCCAAAATACCATCTAATGTGTCTGGAGAGTGCGCTGCCAGTCGACCACAGGCAAAGGCCAGTATGTTGGCTTCCACCGCAACTTCATTGAGCTCCAGCGCACGCTCGATAGCCTGACGGCTGATCGGTACCAGTCCATGTTGCCATGCGAAACCGAGCAACAGCACGTTGGCGGTCAGCGTGTCACCAAAGAGTTGCTCAGCCAGTGCTTGCGCATTGCAGGCCGCGACCGAATCACTGCCGATGGCATGCTGTATCTTTGCCAGCAAGTCGTTACCGTGCAAATCGGCGTCGGGGTTGGACACAAAAGCCGACGTCGGTATCTGATTGAGGTTGACGGCCACTCGGGTGCGTCCGCGAGAGGCACACTGCAATGCATTGTTTGAGGCTCCCACGACCAAGTCGCCGACAATCATGGCGTCCGCCTGCTGGGTGTCGATGCGCGCCTGGTTGAGCAAGCCAGCATCTCGGGCCAGGCGCACGAAAGCGATGACTGCGCCGCCTTTTTGTGCAAAACCCATGAAGTCCAGCACGGAAGCACTCTTGCCCTCGAGATGGGCGGCAGTGGCGACCAATGCACCAACGGTGATGATGCCCGTGCCGCCAACCCCCGTAATAACGAGGTCGTAAGGTGCGTTCCAGTTCCAGGCCGGCGGTTCAGTCAATTGTGCAATGGCACTGGTCAAGGCCGGGTTGGCTGCGCCAGCCCCTACTTTTTTCCGCAACTGAGCCCCCTCAATCGTTACCATCGCCGGGCAGATTGCCTGGAGGCACGAGAGATCCTGATTGCAGACTGTTTGGTCGATCTGCCTTTTTCGCCCCAACTCTGTGGCCAGCGGGCGAATGGCTACGCAGTTGGATAACTCAGTACAGTCGCCGCAGTTTTCGCACAGGTCTGGATGGATGAAGACGCGCGTGGACCGTGCGCTGGCGGCCCCACGCTTGATGCGTCGTCGCTGCTCGGTGGCACAGACCTGATCGAAAATGAGAGCCGTCACTCCGGGTGTTACCCGCAGCGTACGCTGTACCGTGTCCAAATCACTGCGGACGTGAAAGGTGGTGTCGGCCGGAAATTGCGCCCGCTTCGCTTTCCAACGATCAACATCTTCGGTCAAGACAGCAACCCGGGTGACGCCTTCAGCCTCAATTTGCCGTGCAATTTCAGGCACGGACAGGCGCCTGTCAACGGGTTGGCCACCCGTCATAGCAACCGCGTCGTTGTACAGAATTTTGTAGGTGATGTTGGCCTTGGCAGCCACGGCCTGGCGAATAGCCAAGTAGCCCGAGTGCGAGTAGGTTCCGTCTCCCATGTTCTGAAACCGATGCACGGTATTGGAGAAGAAAGATTGCGCCACCCAGTCAATGCCCTCGCTGCCCATGGGCACTTGGGGAAACGTGTTGGCACGGTCCATCCAGCCAACCATGGCATGGCAGCCGATGCCTCCGCTCGCATCGGAGTGTTGCGGAACGCGGGTGGACAGGTTATGCGGGCAACCTGCGCAAAAGTAGGGCATGCGCTGCACAGCGTCAGATGCGTTGGAGAGCATAGCCGTGGCGACAAATGTTGGCACGCTTTCTCGGTGATCGAGGGACGGAAAGTGCCCAGCCAACCATTGTGCCAATACGGGCATGACACGTGAGGGTCGTAACTCCCCTAGCGCCGAAAGCATGGATTTTCCGTCTGGATCAAGTTTGCCAAGAACACGAGGACGATGGCTTGTCGGGTTGTTGTAGAGCAGTGCGCGCAACTGGTTCTCGACCACGGCGGCTTTTTCTTCCACTACCAGAACTTCGTCCAGACCATGTACGAATTCGAGCATTCGCTTCGGTTCCAACGGAAACACCAAACCAACTTTGTAGACCCGCACGCCTGCTTTGGCCAAGGCTTCCAATGAAATATCCAGTCGCCGAAGGGCCTCAAGCAGGTCCAGATGGGCCTTGCCGCAGGTTACGATGCCGATCGATGCCTTGGGCGCCGACACGATCAGTCGATCGATCGGATTCGCGTAAGCAAAAGCCCGTATCGCATCCAGTTTGGCGCTTAAGCGTACCTCGATTCCAAGTCCAGGCAGATCGTTCATTCGGTAGTGCAGCCCTCCCACCGGTGTTGTGAAGTCGACCGGTTGATCAAACCGTGTGCGCAGGCGGTCCAGGTCAACGGTGGCGGTGCCTTCGACCGTTTCTGATAATGCGATCAGGCCCGACCAGGCGCCAGAAAAGCGCGACAGTGCCCAACCATACAAACCAAACTCGATCATCTCAGCCACGTTGGCTGGGTGCAGTACGGGCATGCTCCAGGCCTGCATCGCCAGATCACTCTGGAATGGGATACCCGACGACACACAACCGTGGTCATCCCCAGCCACGACCAGCACTCCACCGCGCGGTGATGAACCGTACGCATTGCCATGGCGCAGCGTGTCGCCAGCGCGGTCGACCCCGGGACCTTTACCGTACCAAAGAGAAAAGACACCTTCCACTCGTTGCTGCGGATCACTGGCTACGCGCTGGGTGCCCAAAGCCGCCGCCGCCGCCAGTTCCTCATTGATGGCCGGCATGAAGCGCACCTTGTGGTCATCGAGTAAGGCCTGTGCCTTCCATAGGGCTTGGTCTACCGCGCCTAATGGAGAGCCCCGATAGCCTGAGACGAATCCCGCAGTATTCCAGTCGTTGCCACGGTCCAGGCGTGCTTGCATGAGTGGCAGACGTACCAATGCTTGTGTGCCTGAAATCAGGATGCGTCCGCTTTCTGATGTCAAATTGTCATCCAGGCGGTAGTCAAGCAGTAAGTCAGCTTGCCGGCTTTGCGATGAGGCGTTTGCCGCTTGGTGCGGAGTTTGAGTGGGCAATGTCATGCGACCCCCCCTAATGTTGGTTGTGTGTGACGAAGTTGCACAGTCGTGTCTCTCTGCAGTGCGCTCCCGTGCAGCCCGGGCTTGAACGGCGTTGATTCTCAGGCGCAAACATTCTTGAGAAGCTCTGCTAGGCTCTGTTCAATATCAAGTCCCGAAGTGTTGACCGTTGCATCGGCCTTGCGATACATGGGTTCGCGTCCGATCAGAATGCGTTCGAGATCTTGCATTGCCTCGCGGTTATCTCCCATGGGGCGTCGATCGCCTTGTGCCACGACTCGGGCCATGTGCTCAGCCGGACTCGCTTTGAGCCAAACCGTAAAACAGGATGAAAGTAGTTGGTCGAAGGTTGCTGGTTCAGTAGAAATGCTACCGCCGGTGGAGAGTACGAAACTGTCCTTGTTTTCGATCAACCACTCCAGCGAGCGCCTTTCGTAGCGCCGGTAAGCGGCTTGCCCGTATAGCGAAAAAACTTCTGACAGTGGCGTACCTGCCGTCTGCTCTATGACATCGGCTAGTTCGATGAACGGAACGTTCAATTGCGTCGCAAGCATTTTCCCCAGGCTGCTCTTACCTGCGCCGCGCAAGCCAACCAGGGCTATCCGCTGGCGTCGAGTTCGATTTTCGAATGTGCCGCGCAACAGCCCCCCCGCTTCGGCCAGTTGGCTGGATGACAATCGCGACAGAAACTGCTTGAGAAGCGTCAGTTCTGCAGCCTGCTCTGGGCCTACTCTGATGATCTCCTCCAACGGCATCGCTATGGCCTGGGCAACCTGGCGCAAGCGAAGGATGGAAATATTGCCATCACCACTTTCTAGCTGCGCCAGGTACCGCACCGACACGCCTGAATCGCGCGCCAAAATGGCGCGGGTCATTCCACGGCGCACACGCAAATCACGAATATGCTCGCCAAGGGCATGCAGGTATTCGCGGTCATCATCATGTAACCGAGGCTGTTTGGACTTTTCTGAAAGCTTGTTGGTCATCATGTCTCTACACATTGTATGCAATATGTTGCAGATAGCAACATCCCGTGCTCACCTGAAATTCTATGTGGTTTGGCACGAATTGCCCCTAAAACACATTGGATGGCCAAGCGCTACCGACTCGCGTTGAGGCAAACCCCATTCCAATTTTCGCAAGATGCATCGGACAGGCTGTCGTCGTCAGTCGCCCTAAGCCTCTTTGGGCGATCGATCCCAAAGTCTTCCGTGGCGGCAATCGATTGCGAAGGGGAAAGTGAATAACATAATTTTGGCCGTCGAATGATCAAACCGGTGCAAATAAGCATTTTGTTGATGTAAATCAAAGCAATATCAAATGCAAAAAAAAAATATAAAACAACTGAAAAAATGCGGCATAGTTCACTACATGCGATATAGTGCATTTTTCGTAAGAGTCAATCCCCGGTTTGGATATACCCAGTGATAAAGGAGATCTCTCAATGAGCGACGGTTTATTTGATCAGTTCAAGGACTGGTACGAAAAGCGCCACGACTACGCGCGTGCCTGGAAACAACGCACGGGTGGTCAAGTGGTGGCGACCATGTGCACTTACACGGCGGAGGAACTGCTGATCGCCGCGGACATGCTGCCGGTTCGGGTTCTCGGAGCGCACGAACCCCAGAACGTCACTGAGCCGCATATCTTTGGAATGTTCTGCCCCTTCTGCCGCGACTCTCTGGCCCAGGGCCTGCTTGGTCGATTTGATTACTGCGACGGCGTGACGCTGACGCAATCGTGCATCCAGTACCGTCAAACCTTCAGTTCCTGGCGCAGCAACGTACCCAGTGTGCAATGGGACTACTACGTGCCGATGCCCAACGAAGTCCAGTCAGTCCATGCCCGCAAGGCGCACAATGCGGAACTGCAATCCTTTCGCATCTTCCTACAGGCCTTGACCGGCAAGGAACTGACAGACGCCAAGTTGAAAGAAGCGCTTGCCGTGGTCGATGAGAATCGCCGCCTACTGCGTGAACTGTTTGAATACCGTAAGGCCACCGACCCCCAGGTCAGCGGCGTGGAAGCGATCTATGCCTCGCTGACGGCGCAGTTTGTCGACAAGCGCGAACACAATGAGGAACTCAAGAGGGTGTTGGCCACGTTACCCACGCGCGGCTTGGTACGACCAGAAGGCGTTCGCTTCATGACCATTGGTTCCGAGAACGACGACATCGCCTTCATGGCAATGGTCGAGTCGGTTGGTTCCACCATTGTCATTGACGACCAATGCTCTGGTACACGCTATTTTTGGAACGAATCCAAGCCTGATGATGACGTCATCAAGGCGATTGCCGAGCGCTACTGCGACCGACCGGCTTGCCCGACCAAGGACTATCCAAGCCACACGCGGTTTGACCATGTGCTCGGGCTTGCCAAGGAGTTCAACGCGCGTGCCGCAATCTTCCTGCAGCAGAAGTTCTGCGACCCGCACGAGGGCGACTACCCGGACCTGAAGCGGCATCTGGAAGCCAATGGCATTCCCACGCTGTTCCTTGAATTTGACATCACCAACCCGATTGGCCCCTTCCGGATTCGTGTCGAGGCCTTCCTCGAAACGATGAGCGAAGAAGACCTTTTCTGATTTGACGAAAAGACACATTTCATGCACAACAAATACCCCACCGAGCCGTTGAAGCTCTGGAAAAAAGCCAAAGAACTCCGTGAGCAGTACTACCTGAATTACGCCAAGGCAAAAGACAACGGCGGCTTGCGCTGGTCTGGCTCTGCTTGGGCCCTTGATGCGTTGCCGGCCGGACTCGGCGAAGACGTCTACTCGCTGACTGGCGAGCCCTACGCTGCTGCCATCTCGCATGATCGCAAGTTTGCGAAGGAATGCATGGATGCAGCTGAGTCCTACGGATTTGCCCGCGACCTGTGTTCCTACATGCGCATTTACTGGGGCGGCATGCATCTGGACAAGTACCTGTTTGGAGGCAAGTTTCCCAAGCCAGACTTCATCTTCCAGACGCAGATTTGCTGCTCCCACTCCAAGTGGTACCAACATGTAGCAATGTCTGAGCAGGTGCCGCAGTTCTATGTTGATGTGGGCGTTGGTCCCTACAAGGACATGACCGATGCACGCCTTGACTACGTCGTCGGACAACTCAACGAGAGTATCGAGTTCCTGGAGAAGTCGACCGGGCGCACGTTCAATGACGAACTGTTTATCAAGGCCGTGAAGAATGAGATGCGATCGACCAGCCGTTGGGCCGATATCTGTGCCTTGAATAAGGTCAAGCCGGCACCGCTGGACGAGAAGACCATGTACTCGCTGTACGTGCTGGCGACCCTGTCGAAGTCCTCGCAGTGGTGTGCTGATTTTTACGACGAGTTATACGATGAAGTGAAGGACCGCGTCGCGCGGGGTATCGCCGCTGTACCTAACGAGACGGTTCGCATGATGTCGGATACGCAGCCTCCATGGTCATTTCTGAAGATATTCCGTTACCTCGAGACCTTCGGAGCAGTCTCGGTAGGCTCGCTCTACACCTTCGCACTTGAAGGCATCTGGGAAGTCAAGGAAGATGGCACTTGGGGCGGTCGCACGCTACCGTGGAACAAGGGCATAGAAATGAATGACCGGCAGACCGCCTTGCGTCTGTACGCCGACTGGAACCTGTCCAAGCCCCAGTGGCAGCATTTCTACGATCCGCGCCTCAAGACCGAGATGATGCTGCGCATCGTCAAGGAGTGGCAGGTTGATGGTGTCATGTTGCACCTCAACCGCGGCTGCGAAGGGCTGTCGTTGGGAATCATGGAAAACCGCATGGGCATCGCCCAAGCGGGCGTACCCATCATGACCTATGAGGGGAATATGGGTGATGAGCGGGAGTTCGACGAAGTGCGTACACAAGCGCGCGTGGACGCCTTCATGGAGCAGTTGGGGCTTAGGCGCCAGGCTGCTTGAACCGGACATTTGGAAGGAGACGAAAATGATTACTGCAGGTATAGATATGGGCTCGCGCACCGTCAAGGTGGTCCTACTCGAAGAGATCCAGGTGGAGGGCGCTCCGCAGCTCAAATACGCGGTCAAGAAAACGCACATCATGATGCCGGGCGATCTCGACCCGGACCAAGCTGCCGAAAAAGTCTACGATGATGCTTTGCTCGCGGCCGGCTTGACACGCGATCAGGTCACAGCCGTGTTCGCGACCGGGGCAGGCCGCAAGCAGGTTGCATTTGCCAGTGAGGGAATTACTGAGATGACCGCTGGCGCCAAAGGAGCGTCTTTCATGTTTCCGCAGGGACGCACCGTGGTTGACGTGGGAGCCGAAGAGGGTCGCGGCATGAAGACCGACGCCCAGGGGCGAGCTATCGACTTTGCGGGTAACGAAAAGTGTGCAGCCGGCGCCGGCTCGTTCGCCGAGGCCATGTCGAGGGCACTTCAAATGACGCTGCAGGAATTTGGCGACGCCAGTTTGCTGTCGGACAAGTCAATTCCGATGAACGCCCAATGCACCGTCTTTGCGGAGTCTGAGGTGGTGTCTCTGATTCACTCGGCAACCCCCAAAAACGACATCGCCAAAGCGGTGCTTGATGCAGTGGCCAGTCGCGTCTGTGCGATGGTGCGTCGTGTCGGTATCGACGGCGAGGTGGTCCTGATTGGCGGCATGGTGCACAACGCCGGTTTTGTTCAGTCGCTGAAGAACGCCATGGGCGTCGACACCATTTCCCTACCCGACATGCCCGAATACATCAGCGCGCTGGGCTGCGCCCTGATTGCCGCAGAGCGGCAGCACTGAACACCGTTGTAACAGGAGCAAACACATGAACTCAATCACTGCACCAGTAGCCGCAGAAACGGTCCCCACCAAAAAGGAATTTTGGCGTTGGCAAGAAAACGTCTGGGTTGACGAAACCAAGGACTGGAAGAACGCCAAGATCATTACCTGCGGCATCGACGTCGGCTCGGTCTCCTCGCAGGCCGTGCTGGTAATCGACGGTGAACTGTATGGCTTCAACAGCATGCGCACGGGCAACAATTCGCCAGACTCCGCTACCAACGCCCTGGCCGGTGTGATGGATAAGTGCGGCATGAAGCTCGAAGACATTCACTATGTTGTTGGCACCGGCTATGGCCGGGTCAATGTGCCGTTTGCACACAAGGCGATTACCGAAATCGCCTGTCATGCACGCGGTGCCAATTACATGGGTGGCAATGGCGTTCGCACCATTCTTGACATGGGTGGTCAGGACTGCAAGGCCATCCATTGCGACGAAAAAGGCAAAGTCACCAACTTCCTGATGAACGACAAATGCGCCGCTGGCACGGGTCGCGGTATGGAGGTGATTGCAGACCTGATGCAGATCCCGATTGCTGAACTGGGTCCGCGCTCATTTGACGTCGACGTGGAGCCGGAAGCGGTCTCGTCGGTCTGTGTCGTCTTCGCAAAATCCGAGGCTCTTGGATTGCTCAAGGCGGGCTATACCAAGAACAAGGTGATCGCCGCCTACTGCCAGGCCATGGCTGAGCGTGTGGTCTCACTGCTGGAGCGAATCGGCGTTGAAGAGGGCTTTTTTATCACCGGCGGCATAGCTAAAAACCCGGGGGTGGTCAAGCGTATCGAAAAAATTCTGGGCATCAAGGCCTTGGAAACCAAGGTAGACAGCCAGATTGCAGGTGCCCTTGGGGCCGCCCTCTTTGGCTACACACTGATGCAGAAACAGGCCAAGGCAGCCTGAACTCCACGCGCTGCGGCTCCAACACTGAGGATTGTCAGATGATTGCCAACTACGGTTACAAGGACGGTTCGGGCGAGTACTACATCAGCATCGACACCGACAAATGCATCAACTGCGCTGTCGCTCGGGCCTGTATTAGCGCCTGCCCCAAGCAGATGTTCGAGACCCTCGTGGACGACTACGATGACGAAGTGGTCTGGGTGAAGAAGCCCAACTGCCGCACGCTGTCGTACGATTGCTCGGAGTGCAAGCCTGCGTCCGGCTATAACAGCCTGCCCTGCACCACAGCGTGCACGCCGGGCGCGGTCAAGCACTCCTGGTAGGGGGCGAACCCATGGCGAATAGTCAAGTCTTTATTCCAATTGTGCAGGCTAGCACCAACGGTTCAGCGTGCTCTACCGGCGAGGTCACCATCGTTGGCGGGGCTTGTTCAGCCGCATCTTCGTGCTCGTCTGGAAGCTCATGTTCCTCTGGTGGGGCTGCTGCAGACAGCAATGATCCCTCAGTGAAGCTTGCGCAGGCGGGGTGGATATTGCGTACAACGATCGGCGAGCCCCGTCTTTCAGAAGTGGTGGACAACTATCGGTCCATGGGATACGAAGTCCACGTCGAACACTTCGGAACCATCCGCGCTGATGAACAGCATAGCGGTGACGGCGAAACCTGCACGACCTGCTTTGACTCAGCCGACCGATCCGTGCCAAGCCAGACATGGGGCTCGGTCTATGTCCGTCCCGGGAAAACGCCTGATCGAAACGACGATTTGTTTTAGTTCTGCAACATCAAGGCTTATCCCAGGGATGGGCCCGTATTCATGGAGAAAAAAATGGCCAACAAGCAACGCATCATGCGCGTCCTCAGACAAGACGATCTGGACGATATTGTCAGCATTGACGAAACCGCAAGCAAGCAGTCCAGGCGTGAGTACTACGAGCGCAAAATTGCCAGTATTCTGAACAGGAAGACCAACATCAACTGTTCAATCGTCTGTGAAGTAGATGGCAAGGTTGTCGGCTTCATGATGGGTTACGTATTCTTTGGTGAATTTGGTATCTCGGACGCAACAGCGACGATTGATGCCTTAGGCGTTCATCCGGATTTTCGCAAATTTGGTGTTGCCAGCGAAATGTTGGACCAGTTTGTGATGAATATGAAGGCCGCTGGCGTCAGAAAAATCTATACGCTGGTGAATTGGGACGACTTTGCGCTGGAGAAATTCTTCTCCCGCCAGAAGTTCGTGCCGTCCAAGCGGATCAACCTTGAGTACGTTATGCCGTAGTCATTTTGGCGCGCCAGGACTAGCCATGTGGATCGATACGCATTGCCATACGAAATATTCGTACGACAACTGGCTTGAACCGGTCAATCTGATTCGACGTGCAAAATTTCTTGGAGTCGACGCTGTGTGCATCACAGAGCATTACTCTTACGAAGCCTCTGAGCCAGTCGAACAGATTGGTCGAGACGAGGGGTTGCTTGTTTTACGTGGTGTTGAGATTTCCACCAACCGCGGGCACCTGCTGGTCTATGGAGTTGAGGACGATGGCTGGAATACGTGGGGACGCGACAACTACCTGCCCTTGGAAGATGTCATCGAGCGGGTCAACTCCCTGGGGGGTATTTGTGTTCCAGCACATCCTTTTCGCGAGGTTGGCCTTGCCAGTTTGCTTGAAGGAATACACGATCTGCAGGGAATTGCGGGCGTTGAATCACACAACGGCAACAACTGTGAGGGCGACAATCAACTGGCAATGCAGGCCGCAGAACGAAGGGGCTTGCCGACATTGGGGGGCAGTGATTGCCACAAGACGGAGGCAGTCGGACGTTGCGCCACGGAATTCCAGGACCCGATCACCTGTATGGCCGATTTCATTTCCGCAGTACGCACCGGAGTCTGTCGCGGCGCGTATTTCCCCGGCTACTCCAGAGAACGCGAACCACGCACATGAGAATTGATCAGTCGACAAATTGACCAGCACCAACAAATACTGCCAGAAGAATTCGGAGATATAAGCGATGCAAGTGCAACAGACGTCAGTTATCAAATGGTGGAAATCCAGTCGGGCAGCGGGCACGACTGAGTTCGGTTCGCCTGTGGAGTTGACGATCGACGGCAAGCTTGTTGAAGCGCCAGCCGGTGCTTCCGTTCTCAACGCAGCATCAGTCGCGGGTATCTACATCCCGGCACTGTGCGCGCACCCTGACCTCCCGCCCGCTCAACAACGCGGTTGCGCCGATAAGGGCGATAGCGGTTGCAATTTGTGCTTGATCGAGATTCAGGGCATTCCAGGCATGAGTAAAGCCTGTTCAACGGCGGTAAGAGCCGGTCTGGTGGTGCGTACCAATACAACGCAAACCCAGAAAGCGCGCCAGGATCACCTGGCGAAAATCCTCGGCCCCCATCCCCATGTCTGCCTCGTGTGTCCGCAGCGCGAAGGTTGTTCGCGCACACAATGCTCCTACGGAAACCCACCCGACACCCGTTGCTGCTCGATATTTTCAAGCTGCGAACTGCGCAAAGTCGCCGACTTCATCGGTATTCCAAATTCAACGCCGCCATACAAGCCCGTCCAATTGCCGATCATCAAGGACGAGCCATTCTTTGACCGTGACTACAACTTGTGCATCGATTGCCGTCGTTGCCTTGTCGCATGCAACGACGTTCGCGGTGTTGGCTGCCTGGAGATCAAGGAAGTCCAGACGCCCCAGGGAATACGGCGTTACGTTGGAACGATTGCCGCGACGCTGATCGAATCCGGGTGTACTTTCTGCCAGGCCTGTGTCACCGTTTGCCCAACTGGCGCGTTGACTGACCGCACGCTCGACCCCGCACGGCGTGAGGAGACCATGGTTCCGTGCAAATCCGCCTGCCCTGCCGGCATCGACGTACCGCGCTACGTGCAACTCGCCGCTGAGGGCAAGTATGGTGAAGCTATCGCCGTTGTTCGCGAGAAGCTGCCGTTTCCCGGCATTGTCGGACGCGCATGTTTCGCAATGTGCGAGGCCGCCTGTCGCCGCGGCAAGCTCGACGACCCGTTGTCGATTCGCTCCTTGAAAAGGATTGCCGCTGACAATGATACCGGCCTGTGGCGCCAGCATTCTGTGCGACTATCACCAAGTGGCAGACGGGCCGCGGTCATCGGAGCCGGCCCAGCCGGGCTGACCGTGGCTTACTACCTCGCCAAGAAGGGTCATGCAGTTACCCTCTTTGATGCCCATGCGGCGCCCGGCGGCATGGCACGCTACGGCATTCCGTCTTACCGCGTTCCCGTCGAAGTTATTGACAATGAGGTCGACGAACTGGTCAAGCTCGGGGTTGACTTCCGCTACAACAGCCGGATCGAGAATGCCGACGACTTGTTCAGTCAGGGCTACGAGGCCGTCTTCATCGGTATCGGTTGTCAGGGAGGCGACAAACTCGGCATACCCGGTGACGACCTGCCAGGCGTTATTGACAGCCCGACCTATCTGCAAGCCGTGACGATGGGCCTGGTCAATACACCCAACGGGATCCAGACGGGCGCCAAAGTTGCAGTCATCGGTGGCGGAAACGTCGCCACCGACAACGCGCGCAGTTCGCGTCGCTTCGGCGCTGAGGTCGACATGGTCTACCGCCGCACACGCGAAGAAATGCCGGCACGTGAAGAAGAGCTCGATGGCTGCGTCGACGAGGGCGTTGACATCCGCTACTTGCTGGCACCCAAGAGGATCGACGTCGGACTCAATGGCCAGCGTCTAAGCATCACTTATTCACGCATGGTGCTCGGCGAGCCCGACGCCTCGGGTCGCCGCCGCCCGGTCGAAACGGGCGACGAGATCAGCGAAGGTGTCGACCTCGTGGTATCCGCAGTCGGTCAATATCCAAAACACTTTGAAGGTTTTGGCGTTCAGTCCGATAATAGGGGCCGCATCACCGTGCGCGCCGACTCCATGCTATCGAGTCGGCCCCGCGTCTATGCAGGTGGTGACTGCGTGTTGGGGCCATCCACCTTGATCGAATCGATTGCCCAGGGCCGCATCGCGGCGCAGGCAATGGACAAAGAACTCGGCGGCGATGGCGATATCTCGGAAACACTGTTGCGTGACGGTTGGGAGACTTCACCCCACATTGGTCGTAAGGATGGGTTCAATACGCTGCACAAGTATCACCCAATCATGCTCGCACCAGTGCAACGCAGCGGCTGGGAAGAGGTTGAAAAGGGCTTCGATGATGGGACGGCGCGGGCCGAGGCAGCACGCTGTTTTAAATGCAACCTCGCGACCCAGATCACAGACTCGCTCTTACCCCCGGAATCCTGGCTCGACTTATCTGCTGCGGTCGTGGCCGCCGTCAGTACCGAGGCAGGTGTTTTTCAGTTGCTCGATGCCGACAAGAAGGTGACGATGATCAAGGGCGTTGAGAACCTCCAGGCCGGACTGCAAGAGCAGCTTGATAAAGCCGGGAACAGTGACAACGGCGCGAAATTTTTTGTTTTCGAAGAAGCTGCGATGTATACCTCGCGCGAGTCTCAAATGATACAGGCCTACCTGCAGGAGCACGGGAAGATGCCAGAGGGCGGTTCAGATGAGTTGGATGACTTGTTTTAAGGAGAGAGAGACCCATGACTACATCGCATCAATTTCAGTTCATTCAGTACGGGGTAGCCGATGGGTTGGCCACGCTTGCCATCAGTCGTCCTCCGTTCAATGTACTGGACATTCCGACAATGGGCGAGATTAACGCAGCGCTCGATACGTGTCTGAACGATGGGACGGTAAAATTGCTGGTGATCACGGGCGTCGGAGAAAAAGCATTTTCCGCCGGGGTCGAAGTGGCAGATCACACCCCGGACAAGGTCGACCAGATGATCGATGTATTCCACGGAATATTTCGTCGACTGCAGAAGATGCCCGCGCCCACAGTTGCGGTCGTTAACGGAGCGGCTTTGGGCGGCGGCATGGAACTGGCCATCGCGTGCGACATGATCGTAGCCGTCGCCGGCGCCAAGTTCGGCCAACCAGAGATCAAACTGGCGGTCTTTCCGCCGGTGGCCGCAGTATTGTTGCCGCGACTGATACCCCCCGCCCGGGCCATGGAGATACTGCTGGCTGGCGAGAACTTATTGGCCGAAGAGGGCAAGGCGATCGGGCTTGTGAATCGCGTCTTCCCAAGAGAGACTTTCGCCGCTGACGTGCAGTCTTTTTTAGCCCCTTTCATGAAGCTCTCCCGGGTCGCACTGCTCAGCACGCGTAGGGCGATACGTGAAGCCGCTGACAAACCATTTGACACCGCGCTGGATACTGTGGAGCACATCTACCTCAAGGAATTGATGCGCACCGATGACGCAAAAGAGGGTTTGGCAGCGTTTTTGGAAAAGCGTCAACCGGCTTGGCGCAATAGCTGATCCGGCAACAAATTTCATTTACTGAGGAATAGAACATGGTTCCAGAATTCATTGATACCTGGCAAATGCCTGAGCCAGGCAAGCTGCTTAAAA
This sequence comes from Burkholderiales bacterium, assembly GCA_947508055.1. Classification (GTDB taxonomy): domain Bacteria; phylum Pseudomonadota; class Gammaproteobacteria; order Burkholderiales; family Burkholderiaceae_C; genus Allorhodoferax. Next base: position 26,062 of record CANNRR010000005.1, on the reverse strand, counting down.
CACGCATCCCCATGCCGGCATTGCAAGCCGGCGACGTGGTGGTAAAGATCAGTGGCTGCGGCGTCTGCCACACCGACCTTTCGTACTACTACATGGGCGTTGCGACCGTTCAAAAGCCACCTCTTTCGCTGGGACATGAAATTAGTGGCGTGGCCGTCGGTGGTGATGCCAGCATGATCGGCAAAGAAGTGATCATCCCTGCGGTGATTCCGTGTGGGGAATGTGACTTATGCAAGTCAGGCAGAGGCAATCGTTGCCTGAGTCAAAAGATGCCGGGAAACTCCATGGGGATATACGGCGGTTTTTCCAGCCACATCGTCGTCCAGGCCAAGTTTCTCTGCGTGGTCGGTGACCGCAAGAACATTCCGCTCGAGCACTTGTCTGTAATCGCTGATGCGGTGACCACGCCCTACCAGGCTGCCGTTCGTGCAAAGATTGGCAGTGGCGATCTGGTGGTTGTGGTTGGAGCGGCCGGCGGCGTTGGCAGCTTCATGGTGCAGGTGGCCAAGGGCATGGGTGCCAAAATGGTCGTTGGTATCGACGTCAACGCTGAGAAGTTGCAGAAGATGGAAAGCTTTGGCGCTGATGCGACGATCAACCCGCGCGGCCTGAGCACCAAGGAGCTGAAGGAGAGATTCAAGGCGATAGCCAAAGAAGCCGGTGTCTCGACCAATGCCGGTTGGAAGATCTTCGAATGCACCGGCACCAAGGCCGGTCAGGAGACAGCCTTGTCACTGCTTTCCTTTGTTGGCATGCTGGTGGTTGTCGGTTATGGCACCGAGGAGACAAGCTACATGCTTTCCAAGCTCATGGCCTTCGATGCAGAGATCATTGGCACCTGGGGCTGCACGCCTGACAAATACCCGGCAGTTCTGGAAATGTGCCTGGACGGGCGCATCCAGCTCGAACCCTTCGTCGAGACACGGCCCATGAGCCAGATCGAGCAGGTCTTCGACGAGGCCCACCACGGCAAACTACAGCGCCGCGTCATCCTCACCCCCGATTTCAACTAACCAACAGAAAGAGAGAAATACTATGTCACTCGAATGGTTGCGCCGCGACAATGAACTCAAGGACCACGCCCTGCTTGGCGAGGAACATTTCGGCACTGAGGCGCCCTCTGTCATCTACGAAAAGCGCCCGATAACCGACCCACAAGGCAATACTGTTGACGGGTTGTTTTCTTCCTGGATCATTCTCAACAATCCATCGCAGTACAACTCCTACACCACCGAAATGGTGAAGGCGGTGATTGCCGGATTTCAGCGTGCCTCCAGCGACCGCTCGATTGTTGCCGTCGTATTCACCGCCGTAGGCGACAAGGCGTTCTGCACCGGCGGCAACACCGCCGAGTACTCTGCTTACTATTCGAAGAGGCCCAATGAGTACGGTGAGTACATGGACCTTTTCAACGCCATGGTAGACGGCATTCTCAACTGCAAAAAACCGGTGATCTGCCGGGTCAACGGGATGCGTGTTGCCGGTGGTCAGGAAATCGGCATGGCGACCGACCTGACCGTCACCTCAGACATGGCAATATTTGGTCAGGCCGGACCCAAGCACGGCAGCGCGCCCGATGGTGGTTCCACCGACTTCTTGCCCTGGATGCTCAACATGGAGGACGCCATGTATAACTGCGTTTCCTGCGAGACCTGGAGTGCCTACAAGATGCGGGCCAAGAACCTGGTGACCAAAGTTGTCCCTGTTCTGAAGAAAGACGGCCAGTGGGTGCGCAATCCTCTGGTGCGTACCGATGTCTACGTCGATGACGGCGAACTGGTCTATGGCGAAGCAGTGGCTCCCGATCAGGTCAAGGCGGCAAAGGACCTGATGGCCCAATGCACGACCGACTTCAGCAAGCTCGATGCAGCAGTGAACGAACTGATCTGGAAGTTCACCAACCTCTTTCCCCATTGCCTGATCAAATCCATTGACGGAATTCGTGGCAAGAAGAAGTTTTTTTGGGATCAGTTCAAGCTGGCCAATCGCCATTGGTTGGCGGCCAATATGAATCATGAGGCCTATCTCGGCTTTAATGCCTTCGATGCCAAGAAAGTCACCGGTAAGGACGTGATCGATTTCGTCAAATATCGGCAGTTGGTGGCGCAAGGTGCGTTGTTCGACGACAGCTTCGCCGAGCAGGTGCTGGCCAAGCCCAAGGCCTGACAGCATGCAGCTCAAAGACAGGGTTGCGATCGTCACTGGCGCCGGTCAGGGTATTGGCGCGGCCGTGGCCAGGGCTTATGCCCGGGAAGGCGCCCGTGTTGCGGTCGTCGACCTGAACATTGAGTCTGCACAAAGTGTTGCCGCCGGGATCAACGCGGCAGGTGGCCAGGCGATTGCCGTGGCCTGCAACGTGGCCATCCGTGAGCAGGTCGATGCCATGGCAAAACTGGTAACGCAGACTTGGGGGCGCGTGGACATCCTGGTGAACAACGCCGGTGTCACACGCACCGCAATGTTGCACAAAATGACCCAGGATCAGTGGCAAGATGTGCTCTCGGTACACCTGAGCGGAAGCTTCAACTGTCTGCAAGCGGTGGTTGACGGCATGATCGAGCGTCGCTATGGCCGCATCATCTATGTCACCTCAGCCGCTGGAGTGTTGGGTACCATCGGTCAAATCAACTACAGCGCGGCCAAGGCGGGCATTCTGGGCATGACCAAGAGTACCGCCAAGGAGTTGGCGCGCTTCAATATCACGGCAAATGCCATCGCCCCTGGAGCCGCTACGCCCATGACGGAAACGATCAGGACAGATGAGCGATTCAAGGAAAAATATTTGGACCGGATACCGCTGGGCCGTTGGGCTGAGCCACAGGAGGTAGCTCCCGTTTTTGTATTCTTTGCCTCAGATGCGTCATCCTACGTTACCGGTCAGGTCATCGCCGCAGACGGCGGCATGACCATTCACTAGTTGCCTGCGATGGAGCAACTTTGTGAACTGCCGGCAGAGGCGGTCAAGCCCTCTAAACGAACTTATTTATGTCTATGAACAACATTAAGAACGCCATGACGGATGACCATCGCCGTTGTGACGACATTTTTTCCGATGTCGAACAGGCGGTTGCTGCGCAGGAATGGGATCGCGCCATCGTAGCTTTCGCAAGTTTTTTCGAAGCAATGACGGGACATTTTACCGCAGAAGAAGACTTCCTCTTTCCTGCATTCGAGGCCGCGAGCGGAATGACGATGGGACCGACACAGGTGATGCGCGATGAGCACGTTCAAATGCGTGAATTGATGTCCGCGGCACGTGATACGTTGGCGCTGAAAGACGCCGACGATTACTCAGGCAATGCCGAGACCCTGCTCATCATGCTGCAGCAACACAACATGAAGGAAGAGAACATTCTGTACCCCATGTGCGACGATCATCTGAAGGACCAGGTGACCACATTTCTCTCCAAACTGCATCAAAAGCTGCAGTAGGTTTCCGAATTCGTTGTGTTTGATAGTCTGAATCGGAACGATTGAAGTCGCCAATACAAACCAACTTCGTGTCAACTTTTTTGGTGGCTTTCCTTAGTCATCCGGCCTAGTTTGAGGAAAGGACGAACTATAGAGAAATCAAATCGTTGAAACCACTATTTCATAAGCAAAAACCGGTACGGCAGGGTTGAAAGCCGAGCATTCGCTCGGGGCTTATCGTGTCGCACGACTGGGTATTCTTGGCAAGCGTTAGTTGACATAGAACATGAGGAGAATCGAATGAAGAAGTTGCTAGTACATACATTGATCTCGGCGTCCATCGCCAGCTTTGGTTTGGCCGTCCATGCACAGGAGGTCACGCTCAAGGTGCACCACTTCCTGTCGGCGACGACCTTCATTCAGGTCGGGGTGTTCGCGCCTTGGTGTGAAAAGTTGGCTAAGGAGTCGGCAAACAGGATCAAGTGCCAGATCTACCCGGCAATGCAGCTTGGAGGTACTCCCCCGCAACTCTACGACCAAGCGAAGGACGGCGTTGCCGACGTCGTGTGGACGGTAGCAGGTTATTCGGCCAATCGTTTTCCGATGTCAGAGGTATTTGAACTGCCCTTCATGATGACGAATGCAGAGGCAACGAGTCGGGCCGCCTGGGACTTTGTGCAGACCCATTCCCAACATGAGTTCAAGGACACACACATTTTGGCGGTCCATGTGCATGGCCCTGGCTACTTGTTCACGACTAAGAAGCAGATGAACACATTGGCGGACTTTAAGGGCATGAAGTTTCGCGCGCCAACCCGCCTGACCAACAAGATGCTCGGCATGCTGGGCGCCACCCCAGTAGGAATGCCGGTTCCAGCGGTTCCTGAAGCGTTGTCGAAGGGTGTTATTGACGGAGCGGTGATTCCGTACCAGGTAGTGCCCAGCATCAAGGTCAACGAGCTGGTGAAGTACGCGACCGAGACAGACCCCGCCTTCAACGCTCTGTACACCACCGTGTTTATCGTTGCGATGAACAAGGCGAAATACGAGTCGCTTGCACCCGACCTGAAAAAGGTGCTCGATGCCAATTCCGGCCGTGAGTTGTCCGCGTCCATGGGCCGAATTCAGGAAGCCGATGACGCCCCAGGACGGGCGAAGGTCAAGGAATCTGGTGTGGTGATCAACATGATCGGAGCGGCTGAACTCGAAAAGTGGAAAAAGGCCACCGACAGTTTGGATGACGAATGGGCTGCCAACATGACCAAGCTCGGGCATGACGGTCCGAAGTTGCTGCAAGCAGCACGTGACTTGATCAAGAAAAACACCAAGTAGGTATTGAGGAAACAGGACCGCAAGCCGATCGCTGTCGGTGCCTGGTCCTGCCTATCCGATCGTTACAACAAATGGGGGCAATGCCGTTCCCAATCCAGGAGATACCCATGGCTGATGCCGTCTATGTCGACATTGAATCGGGGCCGCGCGACCCGGTCGGAAAGGTTCTTAACAAGACCTGTCGAGTATTCGCCGTTTGTGCCGGCGTTATGCTGATCCTGATGTCGCTGATGTCGTTGGCCAGCATCGTCGGTCGTTGGGTATTCGATAGACCCATCCTGGGCGACTACGAACTGGTACAAACGATGTCAGCCATTGCGGTGGCGATGTCGCTGCCGTTCTGTCAGATGATTCGCGGCCATATCATTGTCGATTTTTTTACCACAGGTTTTCCGGCCCGCGTGAACGGCAAACTCGATATCGTTGCCAGTCTGGTTTTGTCCGTTGCCGGGTTTCTTTTTTCCTGGCGCATCTGGGTTGGCATGGTCGGCTTACGGGACAGCGGCGATGCCTCGATGCTGTTGAATTTGCCCACCTGGTGGGGCTATGCTCCGATGGTTCCGTCGTTCTTTTTGCTAGGCTGCGCCGCGCTCTACACGGCCTGGACTGATATCACCGGAGCGCACCCATGACCGGCATCGAACAGGGGATGTTGATTGCCGGCTTGATGATCTTGCTGCTGGCATTGCGCATGCATATCGCGATGGCCATGATGGTGGCTGGCTCGATTGGCTACATTTGGGTGGCGGGGCTCGATCCGCTGCTGAATCATATGAAGAATGCGGCGTTTGCCCGTTACTCTGTCTATGACCTTTCTGTAGTGCCGCTATTCCTGTTGATGGGTCAGTTCGCAACCCACGGCGGTCTTTCCAAGGCACTATTTCGTGCTGGTAACTCGATGATCGGTCACTGGCGCGGCGGCATGGCCATGGCCGCAGTGGGTGCCTGCGCCGGCTTCGGCGCGATTTGCGGTTCCTCGCTGGCGACGGCTGCGACGATGGGGCAAGTCGCCCTGCCCGAGTTACGCGAGCACAAGTATTCACCGCGACTGGCAACCGCCGCCATTGCGGCCGGTGGTACGCTTGGAATCTTGATACCGCCTTCCGTCCCCTTGGTGATTTACGCCATTCTGACCGAACAAAATATTGCCAAACTATTTGTCGCAGCGTTCATCCCGGGCATCATAGCCATGATTGGCTACATGCTGGTCATCGCAATCGTCGCACGCCTTGATCCTATGGCGGCACCCGCTGGCGAACGCGTGTCATGGGCCGGCCGGCTAGAGGCGCTGGTTAACACTTGGCCGGTTCTGTTGATCTTCATCACCGTTATCGGAGGCATTTACGGTGGTTACTTTACCCCCACCGAGGCGGCATCGATCGGCACACTTGCAACGGGTTTTGTAGCTTGGAAATCAGGTGGACTTAACAGACGAAGTTTCCTCGCATGCCTCTTTGGCACCGCTCAGGCAACTGCGATGATCTTCCTCATCCTGCTTGGCGCTGACATCATGAACGTGTTTCTCGCCCTGACACAAATGCCGACTGAACTAGCCAAATGGGTGGTCGGCCTGGGATACTCGCCATTGGTGATTCTCGCCGTCATCATCGGCATCTACCTTTTTCTTGGCTGCATTATGGACAGTCTGTCGATGCTGTTACTGACCATACCGATATTCTTTCCCATCATCATGGGCACCGACTACTGGGGACTTGATCCAGAAGGAAAGGCGATCTGGTTCGGTATCCTGGCTCTGATGGTGGTTGAGATCGGCCTGATCACACCGCCGGTTGGGATGAACGTATTTATCATCAGCAGCATGGCCAAGGATGTTCCGATGAAGGAAACCTTCAAAGGGATTGTTCCATTTCTGGTATCAGATTGCCTCAGAATTCTGCTGCTGGTGTTCGTTCCATCAATCTCATTGGTAGCGTTGAGGTTCTGACAAATCGGCATCGGTGGACCGATTCAGTTCGTGTCTCTAAAAGAGATTTCGCTATGGTTGAGAACATCAAACGATATCCGGCAGGTCTGGGTCAAGCTTGACATAAAAACGCTTGGCCTTCATCTCAAAGCGAGGCAATGCGTTATGGAGAACTTGCTTCACTCGTGGACGAAATCCGAGCATGGAATCGAGCTTGCTGACGATCGCGTGGACCAGTTCGGGGTCAGTACCAGCGCACAACTCAACTTCTATGTCCATTTCGTCCATTTGTTTTACTTTATTCACGGTGACACGAAATTCGTCCACTTCAGTGAAACTGCGGATGATGTTCTCGATCCCACCCGGAAAAACATTGACACCGCGTACCGTCACCATATCGTCAGCCCGCCCTAAGACGCCACCTTCAAAACGCAGCAACGTTCGTCCGCATTGGCAGCGATCCAGATTTACCTGCACCAGGTCACCTGTGCAGTAGCGTATTACCGGGAACCCCCAACGCCCCAGGTTGGTTATCACCAATTCGCCACGATCACCCGGCAAGACTGCCTCGCCCGTAAGAGGATTGAGCACCTCAGCGATGTATTCGCTTTCGATCAAATGTGTACCACCTGGCTGGACATGACATTCGAAAGAATGCGCCCCGACTTCCGAAGCGCCTGCATGGTCGAAGCATTTGGCGGCCCAAGAGCTTTCGATGCGTTGTTTGACGGCGGGAACGCTGGCACCTGGTTCGCCCGCGTGGACCGTGGCTTTCAAGGGTATCGATCGGATGTCGAAGCCGATTTCGTGCGCGATCTCCACCATGCGCAGTGCGTAGGATGGCGTGCAACACAGCACCGTAGCTCCTGCCGCACGCATCATCTCAAGCCGTTGCTGAGAATCGCGACCACCGCCCGGAATCATCAAGGCTCCGATCTTGCGGGCACCCTCAACTGCGGCCCAGAAACCAATGAAGGGGCCAAACGCGAAGGCCAGGAAAACGCGGTCCGACGCGGTGACTCCCGCGCCCGCCAGAACATGTCCCCAACAGCGACCCCACCAATCCCAGGATTCGATGGTGTCGAACACTTTCAACGGTGTCCCGGTGGTGCCAGAGGTCTGGTGCATGCGGACGTAGGCTTCGAGTGGATAGGTTAGGTTGGTGCCAAAGGGGCCGTGGGTGGCTTGGTCGTTCGTTAGATCGGTCTTTCTCGTAAGCGGCAGCCGGGCCAGATCACCCAGAGAATGGATATCAGATGGCTGCACACCTGCGGCTTTCCACTTTTCGGTGTAGAACCGGTTCTTTTCCCACAGGTGAGAGATCATCATTTGCAGCTTGTTCAATTGCAGGGCATCCAGTTGCTCACGCGGCAGGGTTTCCGTCGCTTCGTCGAAATAGGTCATTTGACAGTTACCGTAGTTGCGTTGAAGGACAATCCCTCAATTTGTTTTGGCGGGTGGTGCTGGTATTGCAGATCAGCCACCGGCCTTTTTGGACGCGCCTCCTACACAGCGCGGCCCTGTCTGACCGCCTCATGTCATCCTCCGACGATGGTTGGCACCAGTATCACTCGATCACCGCTCACGATCGGTACCGATGCCTCACCCGAAAGCACCATGTTGCCATTGACCGCAATATTCCATGAACTGTCGTTAAGATCGCCGGCTGCCTCGGGAAGTTTGCGCAGCAGGGCAAGGCGCAAAGCTGTCACATCACTGACACTCTCATCAATGATCACCACCTTCTCCGGCGCACCGGGTAGTGGTTTGGGTAAATCGACACGTACAGAAAAGCCGGTAATCAGTCGAGAGAGTTTCTCGTGCCATTCCACTGACGGCGTGCCTTCAGCATTCAAACCGGTAAGGCTGTAAAAACGCTTTTTCATGGCATCGAACTCAGTGCGGTCGATCTTTTCACCTGTGAAGGGACCTTCCGTCAGGGCTTCCTCAAACCATCGCTCGGGCAGCGTGTCGTCCTTGGCACGCAGGCCGAAGCGAAAGTTCAACATTCGCTCGACCCCTGTCACATTACGACCAATCTCGTTTAGCTCTTCCTCGTCAAAAATCTGACCGGTTAACGAGCCAAGTTGGGTTGCGAAATCGGTCAGATCGGGCAGAGTCGGCGAGTTGAACAATTTAGTGTTGAAGCGGCACATGCCAACCGAGTCACCGACTGCGTAGTTGTTCTCGCACTTGCGCACGGCATATTCCTTGCCTTCGTAGCTGTTCGGCGCTGCCGAAACCGTACCTCCGTACAAGGCAGTCTTGAACGCAGGGTCATCGTTGATGCGGGCATTGATCTCCAGCGTAACCCGGTTGCGCAGATGATCCATGCCGCGGGTGGCCACTGAAAGTCCGAGGGCGAAGGCCTTCAGGATGCGCGCATCATGTGGGTCAGACTGAAACAGGCCCTTCACGGTCATGCGGTAGTCGAGCGCTTGCGCTGGATACTTGCCGCGTTCAACCGCTCGCGCTGAGTCGGCGATGGTGTCGCCGAAGCCTTCGCGTTTGGCGGTCATAAACAGAAGCTTTTCTATCGTCTCGTACTTGCCCCACGACAGGTCGAGGCCGCCGGTTTCCTTTTGCGTAATGATTCCGCGCTGATACAACTCCATCGCCCAAGCGATCGAGCTACCTGTGGAGGCGGAGTCGAGTCCCAGGTCGTTCAGGATATTGTTCAGACGCAGGACCTGCTCGGGTTCCTGTATACCGATCATCGGACCGAACTTGCCGACTGTGACGTACTCGGGGCCATCGCCCTTGTCGTACTTGTCGTACTGTCCGTCATTGTGGATGCCGTTGTACGTCCGTTGCTTGCCGTGTTCGACCGACGCCTGGTCCTTGTCGTAGCTTGCATTGCCAGTCAGCCCCTTGAGGGCTGCGGCACCCCAGCCGACCTGGGCTTCTGGCGTCATGTCGTTCTGGTTGCGACAATGCACCGGGCATAGATAGCAGCCATCCATGCCAGGTCGATAAGGGTCAAAATTATCGGCATCCAGTGTCGACTTCCAACTTGTCTGCTGGTTATTCTTGGTACCAAGAGCGCACAAAACTCGACTGGGCTTGTAGAGAAATGGCGTGCCAACCATCTTCAGCGCATTCTTGATTACGCTGGTCGAGATGATTTTTTTGCCGATAACCTTGTTGTATTTGGCCATCGGCTGCATGGGCTGCAGGTCTTTCGGCGCACCATGGATCATGATCGCCTTGACCTTCAACGACCCCATTTTGGCGCCACCACCACCTCGCGCCCAGATCGCCTTGATACCGCCCATGATGCCACTGCACAGGACCTGGTTTTCCCCGGAGGTGGTGATGCGGGCCATCGCCATGTCCTCGCGTTCGACGCAGTTGAAGTCGCGCTGAATGGCGGCAGCCATGTCAAGATTGTTGAGTCCAACATAGGGTGCCGCGTCAACCAGTTCAGCCGTCTCATAGGAAATCTTGAGCATGGTCCAGGTTGCCGAGCGTCCGAACAATACGATGTGATCGTAACCGTGACAACGCAGAAAGGACGGAAAGTAGTCGCCGGCATTTGCATCGAGAATCGCATAGCTGTCAGGTGACTTGCTGGAAATGTTGCCGCGCGTGGCTGATGGCATGCTGCTTGTCAGAACGCCGGAACCGAAGATCAGGGGAATATCAGGATCAAGGGCATCCCGCTCTTCTTCCATCAGGCTATAGAGCAGCCACATGTTGGCGCCGCGTCCGCCGAGGAAATTGCGGAGGACCTCCAGTGGTAGGTATTTTTTTTGTAGTTTGCGTTGCTCAAGATCAACGAACAGCACCGCACCCTGTGAGTTGTACTGCGGCGTGTCGTGCATGCGGGCGACGAGTCGCTCCAGTTTGTCTCTGATGGCCATTTCCTGAACTCCTTTTGTTTGTGATTCGTCAGGCGGCTTTTCTCGCCTTCAGTTCTTCATACTTCTTCTGCAACTCGTCCTTGCTTTCGCGGTGTGCCGGGTCGGGCACGATGGCGCGTACCGGGCAGACCTTGACGCACTGGGATATTGCATGGTGGCCTACACATTCAGTGCAAAGTGTTGGATCAATATAGAAAATGTCTTCACCGGCGGTGATCGCCTTATTTGGACAAGGTGCAAGGCATACATCGCATGCGATGCAGAGGTCATTGATGAGTAGCGCCATTTGTGTTTTCCCTCTATTGCTATTGGTTCAAAAGTGTTTCAACGGTCAGTTCGCCTGGCTCATGCCGGTCTATTCCTGACTTAATGGTGGATCTGGATCCTCGCCCGCCTTCGAGTCGTTGGCCCCGCATTTCTCCAGGCAGGCTTCCAGCCAACCGATATGCTCACGTTCTTCATCAGCGAACTGACGAGCCAACTCGATCACGTCTGCGGCTTGCGCCGTGTCTGCAATATCCGCATAGAACTGCGTTGCCTTGCGCTCATGTTCGAGTGCGAGCAGAACGGCCTCCCGCACGGAAAGATGGTAGTGAACCCTGCCGATGTCGATGGTCTCTGGGCCTTCGTTGCTGCGCCACTTAAAGTCCCATGGTGCGTAGTGTGGGAGCGCTACGCCTTTACACATTTGAGCGAGGCTAACTAAATGTTTCTTTTCTGCGTTTTCGAGACGGCGAAAAATAGCCGCTACCGCCGCTCTACGATGTGTCTCCATCTGGTCGGCGAGTTCACCGTAGCGCTCGGCAGCCTCGGTCTCCATCGCAAGCGCATGCGCCAGAAGTTCCGGAACGGTTTGAACAGCGGTGTCGTCCGTGAATTTTTCGCTCATAACTTAAACCTCGATTCCAGATCCGCGATGGAGCCACTAGAACGCTCGAATTCTGGGCGATAGGCAGGGCGCGAGCCCTTGAAGAGAACCTTGCCCACATTGAAACCGTCATCTGTCATCAAGCGACGCGCTGCGCGGGCAGCGTCGTCCGTGTAATCGACCACTGCAGTGCGAACGATGTCGCGCCAGTCGGCCTGTTCCGGGCGGAATGTGACGCACGGGCTGAGCACCTGAATCAGTGAAAATCCGGGATGGCGAATCGCTTCGACAATAATTTGCGCCATATTGATAGGGTCGCTGCTGGAAACGCGGGCGATGAAGTTTGCGCCAGATGCCAGTCCCACTACCAGTGGCTGGAAGGGATTGATTCCGGTGCCTTCGGGCGTCAGCTTGCTGCCTTCCCAGTCAGGAGCGGTGGTCGGTGATGCTTGGCCCTTGGTCATGCCGTACACCTGGTTGTCCATGACGATGTAGGTCAGGTCAACATTGCGTCGGCACGCATGCATGAAATGGTTTCCACCGATCGAGAAGCCGTCACCGTCGCCGCCGGTGACCAACACTGTGAGGTCTGGTCGCGCTAGCTTCAGACCGGTTGCCACAGGTAAAGCGCGCCCATGAACGCCGTGAAAGCCGTAGACGCTGGTATAGGCGGGAATGCGCGATGAACAACCAATCCCCGAGACGACAGCGACATCTTCCGGCGCCACGGCGAGTTCAGCCAGGGCACGGGTAATGGCATTGAGCACCGTGTAGTCACCACAACCAGGACACCAGATCGGTTTGAGCTCGGATTTGTAGTCTTTTGCCTTGTATTTGCGCACGACAGTTTCCATTACGCTCTCCAGGTGTTGAGGTGTTCAAGAATACGAGCCGGGCCGAACGCCAGCGGGCCTGCTTGGTGCAAGGAGTGCGTCTCCGGAGGGAGATCGTAGAACGCCCGCAACATGCGATAGAACTGACCGCTGTGCGATTGTTCGACGATCAAAGCCCGTTTGATACCGGTCAGTGCCATGGCCATCTTTTCTGGTTGAACTGGAGCGATCAGGCGAACCGATATCAAACGTGCCTTGCCGCCATCCGCAGAGAATCGCTGCAAGGCTTCACGCGCTGGTCCCGTCGAGGAGCCCCATGTGATGATCGCAGTGTCGCCCCGACCATCGTCGGCGTCTGTGATGTCTGCCCAGTGCTCCCCGTAATTGAACTGGGTCAGCTTGCGGCTGCGCTTGTCCATTTGCGCCTGGTGGTCCGATGCCTGCGACGACGGTGTACCAAATTCGTTGTGTTCCAATCCGTCGGCAGTGTGGGTCAGGCCTGGGGTGCCCGGAATCGCCATCGGTGAAATTCCCGAGGCATTCACGGCGTAGCGTTTGTATCGCTCACCGTCAGTGGCTGCCGGCGCGGTAATGCGCTGGCCAATAAACGCCAATTTTGCAGGACGCGGCAAAATCGCCCGTGACTGACCCATGGCTTGATCGGTCAGCACAATGGTGGGGACCTGCATGGACTCGGCTAAATGCACGGCCCACTGGCTGGTGAACAGGCAATCAGCGACCGAGTTGGCGGCCACCACAATGTGAGGAGCATCGCCGTGCAAGCCATATACCGCAATATTGAGGTCGCTTTGTTCCGATTTTGTGGCGATCCCGGTCGAGGGCCCGACGCGCATGACATCGACCACGACAATCGGCACCTCCGCAGCAACCGCCAATCCAAGCGATTCGATCATCAGGGACAGTCCCGGGCCTGAAGTGGCCGTCATGGCGGGTACGCCACCGTAAGAGGCGCCAATGATCTGGTTGATGGAGGCCAGTTCGTCTTCAGCCTGAACCAGCACCCCGCCCACTTTGGCCAGCGACGGAGCCAACCATTCAAGAACTTCGGTGGCGGGCGTGATTGGGTAGGCAGCAACAAAGCGCACACCGCCACGGATTATTCCAAGGCCTGTTGCCTCGTTACCGGTGATGCTCCAGCGCGCCTGCGCCACCTCAACGACGGCTGGTAGTTTGGGAATGGTCGGAAGGTTACCCGCTGCGGCTACGCCTGCATGAAAGGCGGCCATGCTGGCATCGGCCGCAGCTTGCCCCTTGCGTCGCAAATGCTGTTCAACGACCATCTTCATGGCGTCCGTTGGCAAGCCTATCAATGCAGCGATGGCACCCAGTGCGACCATGTTGGGGCGGCCATTTTCGATTTGACTGGCTATTTCAGTCATCGCAATTGCAGCCTCGCGGGGCTGGCCGCTCAGCAGGGCGGCTGGCGCTGGGCCATGGGCCGAGTCCCCGACGATAAGGCTGGCACCAACCAACGGAATTTCCGCTGAAAAGCGACCAATATTGTCCCAATCGATGGCCATCAGAAGGTGATAGCTGTCATCATGGGACATGATTGGTTCGGTTGCAAAGCGCAACATGGTGGCGGCCTCTCCACCGCGAATCTGAGGGCCCGATGAGCGGCTCATCATCGCATACCATCCCGCCTTGGCTGCTGCTTCAAGCAGCAACGAGCCGGCAGTCACTACACCTGCACCGCCACTTCCGGCAATGACCAGTGACACGCTATGTACCGTCATCTGCTCTCTCCTCAATCAGTGAAATATTGATCCTGACGCGGTTAGGAAATATCGGCCGTTCGGCCACATGGACGCATCCCGATAGTGATCAGCTGAGTTCATCCCGCTACTCGGCCATTCCATGCGTTGAGCTTAGTCCTAAGTACACCATTTGCATAGCCGGCTGTCGATCAAATGTGCGATGATCGCACTTAATGCGCGATAATCGCACATTTGTTTAAGTTTGATTTGGATCAATCAATGACTATTGCCAGGGCGGATTTAATTGAAGGCATGGCCAAAGGCATGGCCGTGCTGGAAAGCTTTGATACTGAGCGTCAGCGGCTCAATGCCACTCTTACAGCCGGACGGACTGGTATCACACGTGCTGCGGCACGTCGCCATCTCCTTACATTGGCTCACCTCGGTTACCTTGAAACCGACGGTAGCTATTTCTGGCTGTCCAGCAAAGTACTGCGATTTTCGGGCAGCTATCTCGCCTCTGCTCGGCTACCACGTGCGCTGCAACCAACCTTGAACCGCCTGGCAGCTCAAATGCAGGAGTCGTTTTCAGTAGTGGTTCTTGATGCCGATGAAGTTGTCATCGTGGCGCGCAGTGGTGACGACCGGAACTTCTCAGCTACGGGGGGAGGCCGCGTCACTGCCTACGGCCTTCACCTGGGGGCAAGACTGCCCGCCCATGCAACATCTACCGGGCGGGTATTGTTGGCTGCCAAGGCCAAAACAGCCTTCAACGAATGGATGAGAGGGCGGTATTTGCAGCGTATGACCCCGCTGACCACCGTTGACGTCCGTTCGTTTCGTGTGCTCATTGAGAAGGTCCGTGAGAACGATTTTTGTATTGCCAGTGAAGAGCACGAACTGGGCGTTCATGCGCTAGCGGTTCCATTGCGCAATAACAAGGGTGTGACGGTCGCTGCGCTCAATGCGGTGGCGTCGCACAGTCGGATCTCGGTGTCGGACATGCAGAGAGATCTATTAACCACACTGTTTGAAGCAGCGCGCGAGTTGCGTCCGCTTTTGTAGCCGCTCGGACCCGATCTTAACTCTTGGGTCGCAAGTCACGTACGCGCACAGCCTTACCCTGTGATCGTGGAATTTCCCCCGGGAATTTGACGATAACACGGGTGCTGATACCCATCATGGACTTGACGTGATGTCTAGCATCGTGGGCGATAGACGTGAACGCTTCTTCGCTTACACCGGCCTGAGCTTCGACTTCGATCGTGACGTTGTCAAGCGCACCCTGGCGCTCAACCACCAGTTGGTAGTGCGGTGCCAGCATCGGGCGACCGATGAGTACCGCTTCAATTTGTGACGGATACACGTTGATACCGCGGATGATCAGCATGTCGTCACTGCGACCGGCGATGCGCAGAATGCGCAGATGGGTGCGTCCACACTCACAAGGCGCTGTGGTGATTTTGGTAATGTCGCGCGTGCGGTAGCGAAGCATGGGTAATGCCTGCTTGGTGAGGGTAGTGATTACTAGTTCGCCGGCGTGGCCCTCCTGTACCGGTTCATGGGTTTCTGGGTCCAATACTTCGAACAAGAAGTGGTCTTCCCACCCGTGCAGCCCCGCTTGCGCGGTGCATTCACACGCCACTCCCGGTCCCATAATCTCCGATAGGCCATAGATATCCAATGCTCTGAGTCCCAGGCGTTCTTCAATTTCATAGCGCATAGCGCTGCTCCACGGCTCCGCGCCGAACACGCCAACCTGTAAGGCACTGTTGCGCAGATCGATGCCCAGTTGCTCAGCCACCTCTCCCATCGCCAAGGCATAAGAAGGTGTTGCGCATAGCACCCGTGGTTTCAGGTCCATGATCAGCTCAATTTGGCGCTCTGTTGAACCGCCCGATACCGGCACCACGGCCGCGCCCAGACGTTCTGCTCCATAGTGCGCACCCAGACCGCCCGTGAACAGGCCGTAGCCATACGCGTTGTGAACAATGTCACCCGCACGTGCACCGGAAGCATGCAGGGAACGTGCCATCAAGTCAGCCCAATTGTCGATATCGGATTTGGTGTAGCCGACGAGGGTTGCTTTGCCGGTGGTCCCCGACGAGGCGTGCAGTCTCGCCAAGCTGGAAACCGGGCGTGCAAACATGCCATAGGGGTAATGATCGCGAAGATCCGTCTTAAAGGTAAACGGCAATCGGCGCAGGTCACCCAATGTCTTCACGTCTTGCGGAGCTACACCATTGGCATCCATGCGTTGTCGATGCAATAGGACATTGTCATAGGCGTTTTGAAGTGACTTGCGCAAACGGTCGAACTGCAACAATGCCAGTGTCTCGCGTGGCATTGTTTCTGCGTGGGTGTCAAAGTAGCTGCCCAAGTCGGTGCTCTTGATGATTCCGGCTTCTGTTATTGTTCTCGCGCCCATGAGGTCTCCTGATTGCAGATTGGTGCCGGGAATTACGAGTTGACTCTGACTCCACGCACCGGGATCTTGTTCAAGGCAAAACCCTGGTTAAAACTGGCACGGGTGACAAGTGTGAATTTGACAAAAGCTCCAGTGACTGCCGCACTTGCGCCAGCGGCGGCGATCAATCCAGCCTGAGCCGCACCAGCGGGCAACCACAGGCTGATACCTAGTAGAACGACAGGCGCGACGGTCCCCATGATCAACAAGCGGGAGCCCGCCACATCCAGTGCAGCGCGGGCGCGTGCTACGAGACTTGTGTCGACGGCGCGGCGGTAGAGAATCCAGACGGTGATTCGGGCCAGCACCAGGGCTGCAAACGAAAACACTGCCGGCCCGGTTGCCCTGCCGTGAACCAAGCCCAGCAACACGAAAACACCGTAACCCTCGCACAACCCGGTTACGAAGACAAGCGGCGTGACCAGCCTGGATCGCCAGGCGGGAATGCCTTTGGCAGCAGGCAGCATCCGGCTTTGGCAATAGAGGAACATCAGAGCCAGTGCAGCGGTTGCCCAAATCCAGCCGCTAAAGCCCAAAACTGCCATCAGCCCCGCAGGGAATAGCAGCATCCCAACAAACCCCTCACGCGACATCCACGAGGTGTACGGGTTAAAGAAGACATGCAAGGCGCGCATGGGTCGCCCGATCTCAAGCCACACGCACGCCAAGCCACAGCCGACGAGGGCAAGCCCCACCAACAACAGCCAATTTGAAGTCCATGCTCGGTCAGCAAGTGGTGTTGCGAAAAACGCGCAGGCAAACAACAGTCCGGTGCCTGCACCTCCGCCAATGAAGTTGCCAGCGGCGCGCCAGTCCCAGTTGGTCTGCTGCCATGGATTGGGTCCGAAGCTCATGGTTCCACCTTATCCCAGATGTAGTGAAAGCCGGGCCCGGTGCCCAACTCTTCGTGCATGCGAAAACTCTGATTCTTCGTCAGCAATTGAGAAACATTGCTTTGCGGGTTGTCCAGATCGCCGAACGCCAGCGCTTCGGAAATGCAGGCATTCACGCAGGCTGGGGTGGCCGTTGGGTCCACTCCAGGAGTGAGACCTTGTTCAAGCCCGGCATCAATGCGATCCACGCAGAACGTGCATTTCGTGGCAACTGCCAAACGTGAAGGGTCGTGCCGTTTGGCTTCGTTCTCCGTTGGTGCGCCGTAGGCAAATTTGGCATTGTCAGTTTTGTACCGCGCCTGGTAGGGGCAGGCCACTGCGCAGTACGAGCAACCAATGCAAAGGTCGTAGTCGATGGTGACGATGCCATCGGGCCGCTTCTTGGTGGCTGTGGTCGGGCAAACCTCCATGCAGGGTGGGTCTTCGCAGTGCTGGCAGCCGACCGGAACAAAGACGCGTTTCACGTTCGGAAACTCGCCAAACTCCATGTCGATAACCCGGCGCCATTGCACCTCTGGTGGTGTCGCATTGGTGTGTTTGCACGCTGCGGTACACGTCTGGCAGCCCACACAGCGACGCAGATCTGCGGTCATAGCCCAGCGCGTCATGGCTTCACCCCGGCTTTGCTTTTCGTTAAATTCACACGCACGATGTCAGCGCCGGACCCGGTCGAGTCGGTCAGTGCCATCGACATGGGTACCAGAGCGTTCATGCTCGGCACGCCCTGATCCTTGGCAAACGGAGTCACCCAATGGTCGAACTGACCAATCAGCAATAAGGTGTCGGGGCGAATGCCTTGGCGCAGCACCGCCTTGCCGAACACGCTGCGAATGGGCGTGGAGATTTCCACATCATCACCATCTTCAATACCCAATTGCTGGGCGCGGCCCGTGTTGATGATCACACCTCGGTGACCAGCGATGTTGTTGGCGACTTCCTTGATCATCTGCATGCCCACATTGCCTCCCCAAGCGTACTGCATGCTGCGCGCCGTCAACATCCAGAATGGGAAGTCAGCCACCTTTCCACCCGTGGGGGTGACCTGCTTGGATAGTTCAGCGGTCCACATCTCGCTGAAGTCTTTCGCTATAGGTAAGGCCTGGTATTCGTGCAACTGTTCGTCCCACCAGTGCATGTCGTGCTCGTGCAGTCGTCGTCCCAACTCGGCGCCAACTCTTTGCAGTCGCTCCTGATAGGGCAACTCAAAGCGCAGGTTTTGCTTCGCCAGGGTGGGGTACAGGTACCAGTCAGACTGTGGAAACGGTTTGGTGGCAATGCCGTTTTCTTTCCACCAATCAAGGCCGTGTACCTGTGCACCTTCGGTCAACTCGGCACTGGCCGAACGACCAATGGCGTCCCAGATTTGGTCACGCGTGTGCGCTACGCTCTTTTCCAGTGAAAAATCTCCGAAGACTGTTTTGAGTGGCATGCCCGCTGCGCCCTTGTTGATGGCCGCGTTATATTTCTCCAATAGGCCGGTGCGTCGTGCAAGCTCGGTTGCAATTTCAGTAAAGTCGCGGGCCTCGCCACGTGCTTTGATAACGGGTTGTCGAAGCGCAAAGCCTTGCTGTGTCCAGAACTGCTCGACAAATTTTGTGCCACCGATGCGAATCAGTTGCAGGCTTTCCAGGTCAGTGGCGTCGGGTAACAGCACATCGGCGAAGTGGTTGGTTTCGTCGCGGGTGTAGGCGAAAGCCACTACAAACGGGAATCGCGTCATCTTTTTGGTGATGCCGTCGGTATCCCAGAAAGATATGGCCGGGTTGGTCCGATAGACAAACCATACGTCGGGCAAGGTCACCCGCGGCAAGCCCTTGGGAGTCTCGTCCAGAAACATCCAGGAGAAATGGGTCGGTCCGAGTGCTTGACTCCAAGGGCCGTCGGTGGCCAGAGGAATCATCGAGCGGTAGGCGTTTCGGATGTTGGGGCTGGGCGACCAGTGCTCCTTGTCGGTTGGATTAAGGTGGCTCCACATGAAACCGTCTGGACCGGGCCGAACACTGTCGTGTCGCTGTGACATGGGGCGATGAAGACGTACCGTAGTGCCCAAGGTGCCGCCAGGAACCTCAAGGCCCCCAACCAAGGCCGCCATCATGGTGCGTGCCCAGACGCATTCGTAGGCGCCCCAGCCATTGGTGACGGTTTTGCCCAAGCTTATCGCCACCGGTCGGAATGGTAGGGTCTTGCCATCGATATCGATGGTTTGACCGACGCAGGCATGGTCCAAAAACTCGTTGCCGATGCGGCGTATGGTGGCCGCCGGCACATCACACAGTTTCTCTGCCCACTCTGGCGAAAATTGCGCCATATGGTTAATCAGCTTGGTGAAAGCGGTGTGTCCGCGCAGTTGACCGCTGCCCAGTATGTCACCGTCGGGGCCGTGTTCGACCCCCTCCACTACATACTCGCCTTCCAGCGCTTCCTCGATGCCTGGCGTATCAAATGGCACGGCGGCCTGGCGAATGCAATCAAACACCAGCGGCTTTCCACTCACCCGCTCCCTCAGGTAGTAACCGCCGTCCCCCACCAAATACGGCGAAGCAGTACTACGCGCCAGAAAGCCAACGTCCAGACGCTCCCTAGGAACCTCGTGCAGTAGCACATGCATCAGGGCGAACAGGAAGGCCGGGTCGGTCTTGGGTTTGATCGGCACCCATTCGGCTGAGCAGGCGCCGGTGACGGACAAATGGGGCTCCACCTGTACACGCTTCATACCGCGTATGCGCGCCTTGGAGTGGCGTGCAACGCCCACTACGCCACCGGACGCCTCAACATTGGCGCCACAGGAGATCAGATAGTTGGTCATTGGTGTGTCAGGAGATACCGTGAAACCCCGATGCCAAAACTCGCCGTACAAGTGCTCCGCGTGATAGCACTTCACGCCCTGGCCGGACCCGAAGCCAAAATCCACCGAGCCCCAAGCAGAGAGAAAGGCGGGCATCGTACCCATGTAGGACTGTGGCGTGCCACCGCCGCCTAAGCTCATGGCCACACGAGGATAGCCCGATGCATCGGTCATCCCCTCGGCGCGCACGTGTTCAAGGCGCTCGGTGATCAGTTCGAACGCTTCATCCCACGATATGGGCGTGAATCCGGGATCCTCATTGCGGCCCTTCTCCGGATTAGTGCGCTTCATCGGGGACAGCACGCGGTGAGGGTTGTATGTCTTCTGCACCAATCCGAATGCCTTGACGCAGACCTTGCCGTTGCCTGGATGGATGTCAGCCGCGCAGAAGTTGGGTTGGACCTCGGTGGCCACCCCCTGCTCCACTTTCACTGTAAGCAAGTCTGGTCCGGCCACACATTGGTAGCAATAGGTTGGAACTATGCGCACGTCCTTGGTTTCAAGATTCATGTGGAATCCTTGTCAAAAAGTAGAGTGCAGGTCGCGACCGATTGACCTGGTAATGTTGCCAACACCCATGTGCATGGTAAAAATTCGTGCATCATTGACCATGACCCGATCACATTGGGACCGTTGTCCGCACGCTGCTTTTGGCCTGACTTGCCGCGGCACGCTCTTGCAACGTAGACCAACCATCATCAATTTCGGCTTGCAGAGTTTCAATGTCGTTGTCCGCCATATTCCGGTAGCGCCGTTGCAGCGCGAGGTAGTCAGCTACTGGCCTGGTCTTGGTGTCGTGGTTCAGTGTGTAACGATGCCCATCTTCAACCTCATAAAGAGGAAATGCACCAGATTCCACGGCATACCGTGCGGTCATCAAGCCTGCGTCGTCGGCAACGCCCCAACCGTCCATGCACGGAATCAAGAGCGTGATGATGCGGGTGCCATGCATGGACTTGGCCTTTTGGACCTTGCGTAGCATGTCTGGAAGGTGACCCACACTCGCAGTTGCCACATAGGGCACCCGGTGCGCCGCCATGATCTCGGTCAGATTCTTTTTGCGTGAGGTTTTGCCCGCCGGGGTCGAGCCCGTTTTGGCGAAATGCGGGGTGGATGAGGACTTCTGCGCCCCAGTATTCATGTAGCCTTCGTTGTCTAGGCAAATGTAGAGGAAGTCCTCGTTGCGTTCGGCTGCCGATGATAGGCACTGAAAGCCAATATCGTAGGTACCACCGTCACCCGCCAGTACCAGTACCTGGGTATCGTGTTTGCCTTTGGCATCGAGTGCGCGGCGAATGCCGGTGGCCGCAGCAGCGCTGGACTCAAGCGTGGGTTGGTACACCGGAATGCGCAGCGAACTATAAGGCTGTGGCCCGGCGATGATGGCCATGCACGATGGCGGAATCACGGCCATGGTGTTGGGTCCCATGACTGTCAGCACGTGGCGCACGGAGAGCGCATCAATGCAGCCGGGGCACGCAGCATGCCCCGAGCACAGCATCGGGTCCTGGTTGGCGGATGCGATCGGAATCATACTGCTCACCTTACCCATTGTGACTCGGCCAGCGGTTCAGCATGACGGGTCTGGTTGACGAATTCGACGATTTTTATTGGAGACACATTGACGCCTCCAACGCCGGCCAGCAGGCCGTGGACGCGTGGTGTAACGTCTCCACCGTAGAGGGCAGCTCGCAGTTCTTGATGCAACACGCCACCGTGGCCGGGTGAGTAGTTGCGGTCCAGCACCACGGCGTCTTCTACCCCTACCAATGCTTCGCGCAATGCTGCCGCTGGCAACGGGCGAAACAATCGAACCTTGACCAGTCCGACGTCTTGGCCGGCTTCGCGCAGCATGTCGACAGCGTCACGTGCAGTTCCACACATGCTACCCATGGTGACGATGACGGTGCGCGCCCCATCGCACCGGTAGCGCTCGATCACTCCATAGCTGCGTCCGGTCAGTTGCGCCCACTCATGATCGGCCTGGGCGGTCAGGGTTGGAACACGTGCCATCGCTTCGCCGAGGTCCTGCCGGTGCCGAAAAAACATCTCTTGAGAAATCACGTTGCCCCAGGATTCCACCTTGTCTGTATCGAGTTTGTGCGGAGGGTCGAATGCTGGCAGGTATGCATCTACCACTTCCTGGGATGGGATCTGCACTGGCTCCATCGCATGCGATACATAGAAGGCATCGAGGTTTACCATGGCTGGTACCAGCACCTGCTCGGCGACTCGGTAGGCCTGAATCACTGTGTCCAAGGCCTCTTGCGCGCTTTCCACATAGTACTGAATCCAGCCGGTGTCACGTTGCGCCAGACTGTCGGTCTGGTCGGGCCAAAAAGCCCAAGGTGAGGCGACGGTACGGTTTACATTGGCCATCACAATGGGCGCGCGAGCGCCACTGGCGTAATGCAACAGTTCATGCATCAGCAGCAACCCCTGCGAGGCCGTGGCGGTAAATACCCGCATTCCCACCAGAGAAGCAGGTATGCAGGCCGACATCACCGAGTGCTCGGACTCTGGTGTAATGATCTCGGCGTCGAAGCTGCCCTCCGCCTGGAACTCGGTGAGTTGCTCCAATACGGGGGTTTGCGGAGTAATCGGGTAGACCGGCACCACCTTTGGCCGTGATAGACGTGCGCCCCAGGCTACTGCCTGGTTTCCGGTCAACAACACGGCCTTGTTTTGTGCATTCATCGCAATTCCTCTTGCATCGTCATGGAGCCGGTTGGGCACTCTTTAACGCAGACACCGCAACCTTTGCAGTAATCGGTCAATACTGTGTAACCACTCCCCACCGCCTTGACCGCCATATCGGGGCAGTACACGACACAGTTGTCGCAGCTGGTGCAGGTGCCACATGAAAAGCAGCGTTCGGCTTCAAGCAGCGCCTCGTCAATTTCCAAACCCATTTGAACCTCGGTGTCCCGTCCTAGACGCTCTGCGGCGTCAAGCAAATATGTATGGGCGCGTTCTCGCTTAGGGTGATAGAAGGTGCTAATGGCAGTCAAGGGCACCGGTGGCTCGTTGTCATAATGCGGCGGTGCTGCTGGGGTGGTTCCGCTCTGGACCTGCTGCAAGCTGTGCGCAATCGCCTGCGCCGCGCGCTTGCCCATGCCAATGGCTTCGGTGACGAACCGCGCCATGCTGGCCATGTCGCCTCCAGCGTAGACACCGGAGCGGCTGGTGGAGAACTGGGCGTCGGTGGTCAGCAAGCCCCCTGCGCTGGCATATTTCTCGCCCAGCGCCGACAGGTCTGGGTCCTGGCCTATGGAGGTGACGACGGCGTCAGCCGTTAGGTCGAACCCACTGTCGGCAATCGGATTTAGGGTGAATTGGCCATGTTTGACCCCAGCCACAAACATCACTTTGGTGCAATGCAGCGTCAACCCTTCGGTGCCGCCATCGACCACGCCATCGAGGCGTGTTCCGTCGACCAGAACGATGCCTTCTTCCAGGGCCTCGTGCACTTCCTCAGCTTGCGCGGGCATTTGACCGCGCTGCTCGAGGGTCAGCAGGGTCACCTCATGGCCCAGGCGACGTGCACTGCGCGCGGCATCCAGCGCAGCACTGCCACCCCCAATCACAATCAGGCGTTTACCCAAAGAAGCTGGATTGCCTGCGTTGGCCTTGGCCAAATAGATGGCGCCGTCGCAAACCCAGGGTTGGCTGTAGTCGAGCATCGGCAAGCGCTTGCTGCAAGCCGCGCCGAGGGCCAGGTAGAGCGCATCGTGTTGCTCACGCAAGCGCTCAAATGCCTCGGCACTCTCGACACGGTGATTGCAATGCACCACAACACCCATGGCAACAATGCGATCAATTTCACCGGCGAGTACATCGCGTGACAGTCGGTACGAGGGGATGCCGTACCGCATCAAGCCACCCAGTTCAGCTTGCGCCTCGTATAAGGTCACGCAATAGCCCAGGCGGCGCAGTTGATAGGCCGCCGACAAGCCGGAAGGGCCGCCGCCGACGATGCCGATATGGCCACGTTGTTGCGTGGGCACAGGTTCAAATGCCCAGCCCCGTGCCAATGCCTGGTCGCCGACAAAACGTTCCAACTTGCAGATTGACAAGGCGTCGTCAAAGCCAGCGCGGTTGCACGCAGTCTCGCAGGGGTGGTGGCAAATGCGCCCGGCAATCGAGGGGAACGGGTTGTGGCGCGCCAGTACCTGCCATGCTGCTTTAAAGTCGCGCCCGCGTGCCAAACCAATCCACTCGGCAATGTCGCCATTGACCGGGCAGGCACCGTGGCAAGGGGCCGGTGCCTTGATGTGTTTGGCCAGGGATGCCCGCCAAGTACCGGTCTTGATTGCGGTGGTGCTGCCGGTGGTCCAGATGGTCGGAATAAGTGCCGCGATGGGCAGGGGTATCGGAACGCTCATATGGCACTCCCCAGCAGTTGCAAGTTGGCGCAGCGATAGCCTTCGACGCAGGCTGCCACGTTCTCGTCGTGTTGTTTTGGTGCGTTGTCTACCAGCGCTTGCGACAGCACATCCAGCGTGGGGGACTGAATTACGCGGGCCAGCGCCCCCAACAGTGCCGAGTTGACGATGCGTCCCAGCCCTTGCTGGCGCGAAATGGTCAGTGCATCAATCGGAATCACCCGCTTGCCAGGAAACGCCTGCGAAAATTCGGCCACGCTGCGGGCTGAATTGACCACGATCAGCGTGGTGGCGTCTGCGCTGGCCAGCAAGCGACCTTCGAGTAAGCTCGCGTCAAAGCACAAAATGGCGTCGGCGCGCTCGATATCGCAACGTACCCGCACCGGTTTGTGGTCGGCCCTGATGTAGGAGTTGACCGGTGTACCCCGGCGCGCTCCGCCATAGCTGGCAAAACATTGAACGTGCAAGCCTTGCGCATGGAAAGCGCCAGCCAACAAGTTGCCTGCGGTTTGGGCACCCTGGCCGCCACGACCCTGGATGATGATTTCTAGCACGTTGTCGTCTCCTGTCGGTACATCCGCTGCTCGCTAAAACGCAAAGCAGATTTACTTATGCTTGTGTTCCCCGGAGGGACTTGACTGCAACGCAATGTACGCCGTCTACGCTCATTCGCCAAATTGATTGTTGAAATTTGCTACATTCACCAAACAAATACTAAAAAGGTGATCGGTGATGAACTTCAGACAGCTTGACCTGAACCTGCTGCGTGTTTTATGTGCCGTCTATCGCCTCGGATCGGTGACGGCTGCCGGCCGTCAACTGGCTTTGTCGCAGCCAGCCACCAGCAATGCATTGGCACGTCTGCGCGCTTTTTTTGACGATGAGTTGTTTGTTCGCTCGCCGCATGGCTTGCACCCTACCCGAAAGGCTCAACGCATTGTGCCGACTGTGATCGCGCAGCTTCACTTGCTGGAGTCGACGGTCATGAGCACCGAAGGCTTTGAGGCTGCCAGCAGTAACGTGCATTGGCGGTTGTCCCTGTCCGACCTGGGTGAGATGATGTTCCTGCCCCCGTTGGCGCAGGCACTGCGGGCCCAGTCACCGCGTAGTCAGGTCTCAAACGTATCGGTGGATGCGTTGCAAGTAAGTTCAGCGCTGGATGCCCACGATATTGACTTGGCCATTGGCATTTTGGGGCCCAGGCATAGTTCGATTGCTGCCGAACTTCTGTTTCAGGAGAACTTTGTGGCGATCACTGGCAGCGGCTGGCGTCCCGGCTGCGGTCGGGTTGGCACCAGCTTGAGCGCACGTCAGTTGGCAACGGCATCGCTGGCCGTCGCTTCTCCATCTGCGACATTTCACGGCAGCGTCGAGTTGATGCTGACCAAACTCAAACTCAATGATCGTACCGTGCTGCGAGCCAGACACTACGGTGCACTGCCGGAGTTGGTGACGCGAAGTGATTTGATGGCGATTGTGCCGCTGATGTATGCCAATTCACTGGCGCCACGCTACGATGTTCG
>CANNRR010000004.1 GCA_947508055.1 Burkholderiales bacterium | reverse complement strand
TACCACAAGGTTTTGCGCAACCGACTACAGCAGCTCAGTGACCGCATTGCCTCCCTGATCGGCCCCTTTGGGTACCGCGTGTTCACCGATTCGGCCCCGGTTTTGGAGGTCGAACTCGCGGCGCGCAGCGGACAGGGCTGGCGCGCAAAGCACACGCTGCTGATTAACCGCGAGGCCGGGTCGCTGTTCTTTTTGGGCGAGATCTATGTCGATGTGTCCTTGCCAGTCAGTGAGCAGGTGCAGGCCTATTGCGGTACTTGCATGGCCTGTATTGACGTGTGCCCCACGCAAGCCATTGTTGCGCCGCACCGCCTGGATGCGCGGCGCTGCATTTCGTATTTGACGATTGAACATGCGGGGGCTATTCCACTGGAGTTCCGGGTGCCTATTGGCAACCGCGTCTACGGCTGCGATGACTGCCAACTGGTGTGCCCGTGGAACAAGTTTGCCCAACGCAGTGCCTTGCCTGATTTTGACCCACGTGAGGGTATGAGCGGCCAGCAGTTGGTGGCGCTTATTGAGTGGACGGAAGAAGAATTTCTGAAACACACCGAGGGCAGTCCGATTCGGCGTATCGGGCACGAGCGCTGGCAGCGCAACATAGCCGTGGCTTTGGGCAATGCATTGCGGCAGGGCGCCGATGTGCGTACCGCGCTGCTGCGCCATATGGAGCACCCTAGCGCTCTGGTGCGTGAGCACGTCCTGTGGGCGTTAGCGCAGGGGGCATCGGTCGTATAGCGTGCCTTTACGGCACTAACTTTACCCAATGTGGGCAGGGGGTGGCGTTTCTATCGCAAGAGCCCCAGTGCCAGCGGCAGGCTGAGCATGCCCAGTAAGGTTGACAGGGTCACCAGTGCGGCCACATAGGCGCCGTCATAGCCCATGCGGGCTGCCAGCACGTAGCAACTTGAAGCCGTAGGCAGGGCAGAGAAGGCCAACAGAACCGTGGTTTCTGAGGCAGTCAGATCGAACAGTTGTGCCAACCCAAAGGCCACCAATGGCAGCATCAGGTGGCGGATGGACAGCAGAGAGACCGCCAGCGCTTTGGCTCGCACCAGTGCACCCAACTGCATGCCCGCACCAGCGGCCATTAAGCCCATCGCAATGGACGCCGCGCCAATGCGCGAGACAGTTGGCTCCAGCCAACGTGGAATAGTGAATCCCATAAGGTTGGCGACCAGCGCGGACGCTGTGGCAATGATCAAGGGGTTACGCAACATTTCGCGCACCAGGCTGCGCTTGGCGTGGCGAACCATAGGCCACACTGCGCCGACGTTGAACAGCGGCACGCACACGCCTATCAACACCGCGATCAACTGCACGCCCTGCGACCCGGCGAGGCGCTCGGCGATGACCAAGCCAATGAAGGAGTTGAAGCGAAACGCAATCTGAGCGCTACAGGCATGGTCACGTGCGTCGATCCAGCGCTTTAATAACGGCACGTGCGGTAGCACATACGCCAGCGTGATGCCAGTCAGGCCCAATGCCCAGCCTGCACCTATTAAACGTGAAGCGGCATGCACATCGAGTGGGCTTTTGACGATGGACTGAAACAGCAGTACCGGGAACAAAAAGAAATAGACCAGGGTCTCCACCTGCTCCCACACCGAACGGTTCAGTGCGGTGTAGCGGCACACCAGGTAGCCGCACAGGATGAGCGAAAAGTCGGGGAAGAGCAGTTGGGCGTAGTTCACCGGTGGAGAATACCAGCGAACATGCTGCACAACGCCGCAACGCTGCGGTTACCATTTGGCCTGCGTGTAAGTCACAACCACCTGGAGAACAGCGAATATGCGAACCGTCAAGCTAATTGCCATGAGCCTTTACCTTACCGCTGGCGCTACGCTGGCACAGGGATACCCCAACAAGGTCATCAAATTGCAGGTGCCATTTGCGCCCGGCGGCACAACCGATATCATTGCACGCACCATTGCCGACCCGTTGGGAAAGATATTGGGGCAAAACGTGATCATTGAGAACAAGGCCGGTGGTGGCGGTGTGGTGGGTGCCAATGAGACGGCCAAGGCGGCTCCGGATGGCTATTCGCTCGGTATGGCAACCGTGTCGACGGTGGCGGCCAACCCGGCTATCAACGTCAAAATTCCCTATAACTCGCTGACCGATTTCACCCCGGTGATCAACGTGGCAGCCACGCCCAACGTCATTGCCGTGCACCCCAGCTTTCCGGCCAAAGACTTCAAGGGCTTTCTTGCCGAGATCAAGGGAAACCCGGGCAAATATTCCTATTCTTCGTCAGGAACCGGCGGCATTGGCCACCTGCAGATGGAGCTCTTCAAGAATCTGACCACCACCTTCATCACCCATATTCCCTACCGCGGCGCGGGACCCGCGCTGAATGACACCGTGGCCGGGCAGGTGCCCATGACCTTTGACAACATGCCATCGGCCATGCCCTTCATCGCGTCCAACCGGTTGATTCCGATTGTGGTGGCCGCACCCCAGCGTCTGGCGCAGTTGCCCAACGTACCCACCTTCAAGGAAGTGGGGTTGGAGCCAGTGAATCGCATGGCGTTCTACGGCATCTACGGCCCCAAGGGCATGCCCAAGGATGTGGTCGACAAGATCAATGCCGCTGTGCGCAAGGTGCTGGAAGACCCGGCCGTGAAGAAGCGTATTGAAGACACCGGCTCCATCGTTCTGGGCAACTCGCCCGAGCAATTTGGCGCCCAGATCAAGGCCGAGTACGAGGTCTACAAAAAGGTTGTCGACTCGGCCAAGCTGCGTCTGGAATGACCAGTATTGACACCTTCATCGACGCACTCTGGCTGGAAGAAGGACTGTCACCCAACACGCTGGCTGCCTACCGGCGCGACTTGACGCTGTACACCATTTGGCTTCAGGTCCAAACCCGCAGCCTGCACCAGACCACCGAGCTGGATTTGCACGCGTATTTTGCACAGCGGCATGCTGCCACCAAAGCTACTACGGCGAACCGCCGTTTGACCGTCTTCAAGCGCTATTTCCGGTGGGCTCTGCGCGAAGGCATCGTCCATATTGATCCGACGTTGAAGCTGCAATCCGCCAAGCAGGCGCTTCGGGTGCCCAAGACACTAACGGAGGCACAGGTTGAGGCTCTGCTGGCCGCACCTGATACCTCAAACGCACTGGGAGTGCGTGACCGTACCATGTTGGAATTGATGTATGCCAGCGGGCTGAGGGTGACCGAACTGGTGACGCTGAAAACGTTGAACGTGAGCCTGAAAGACAACATGTTGCGGGTCATGGGCAAAGGCAGTAAGGAGCGCCTGGTGCCCTTTGGCGAGGTTGCCAGCCAGTGGTTGGGTCAATACATAGGCGCACCGCGCGCCGAGTTGCTGGCCGGCAAACAAACAGATGATTTATTCATCACCGCACGTGGTCCGACGGCGGGCAACGCCATGTCGAGGGTGATGTTCTGGATGGTGGTCAAGAAGCATGCGTTGGCCGCCGGTATCCGGGTGCCACTGTCGCCCCACACCCTGCGCCATGCGTTTGCCACACACTTGCTGAACCACGGAGCCGATTTACGTGCCGTGCAACTGTTGCTGGGACATGCAGATATTTCCACCACCACCATTTACACCCACGTCGCACGCGAGCGGTTGGCAGCCCTGCATGCCCAGCACCACCCGCGCGGATAGAGCTTTTCACCGTAGCGACTCTGTGCCTCTACATGCCCATGGACTCGGCCCATACCAGGGCTTGCACGTGGGCCCAGTTGACCTGGTTGTTGTTCAAACCGAGTAGCGTGGCCGTGCGGCCAAAGGCTTCGTCGTCACCCGTTTCGCAGGCGACCGTCAGTTCCAGAAAAGGTGCCAGCGGGCCAGCTTGGTGCAACAGGGCGTGCGTGACAGATTCTGGCAGGGACACGGTTGCCAGTGCGGTCTCCATCGACAGGCCCAGCATGGTGTCCAAGAGGGAAAACACACCCACCACGAATGCGTTGTCGCATTCTTCGGGGGGCAGCAACTCTGCGGCCAGCAATTCCATCAGGCGGCCCCGTGCCACCGCGGTCGTGCCCACCGCGGGCGGCGTCTCGTCGCCATGCGATGTGGTCAGCAGCAGTGCTGCCCATTTGAACAAGCGGTTTAATCCCAGCAGCATCACGGCGTGCTTGAATGAGGTGACCTCGGTGCGCAAACCAAATCCGGCGGAATTGATGAAGCGCAACAGGGTAAATGACAGTGTTGGGTCGCGCTTGAGAACTTCCTCAATCTCGGCCGTGCTGGCCTGCTTACGCACCAGATTGATCAGCTGCAGGATGTTGGCCTGTGCCGGACGCACCGACTGTCCTTGCACCAAAACTGGTTTGGCAAACCAGAAGCCCTGAAACAGTTTCACGCCGAGGCTGGCCACCATTTCATATTGCGCCGGGGTCTCCACTTTTTCCGCAATGAGTTGGGCTGTGGACTTGGCATCAGCCAGTTTGATGTAGGAGTCTATCGATTGCGGGCGTATAACCGAGAGGTCAAGCTTGATAAAGGACGCCAGTTCCAGCCAACGCGCGTATGGCTGGGTAAGCACTGAGTAGTCAAACGCCAGACGGAATCCCCGTCGCCTGATTTCTTTCAAATTTGGCAGGCGGGTCAGGATTTGGTCGACATCCGAGACTGTCAA
Source organism: Burkholderiales bacterium (assembly GCA_947508055.1). Classification (GTDB taxonomy): domain Bacteria; phylum Pseudomonadota; class Gammaproteobacteria; order Burkholderiales; family Burkholderiaceae_C; genus Allorhodoferax. Next base: position 51,312 of record CANNRR010000004.1, on the reverse strand, counting down.
AGGCGGAATTTCCAGAACAACCCTTTGCGGCGCGACCAAATCCAGATGCCCGCCGGACAGGCTGTCATGGGTGCAATTGATGAACAGATCTTTCTTGCCAATGGGCGACTCGACGTCCGTACCGCTGAGCACATTGAACAGTAACTGCGCGTCGCTTGCGGCGGTATGCTTGCTGGAGAGTACGGATCGGTCAAATAATTCGTAACCGATGATGGCGCGCTTCGCATCCAGAATGGCCTGGTGGGCAAACGCGATGGGTGCACCAGGGCCCGATACCGGGCTTGTGCTGGTCGAATGGTTGTCGGACATAGTGTTATTGGGCATGCGGTCGGGGTCAGCTCAGTGGGTTGCCACTGAATCATGATGGGCGTGTGTCGCGGTTGGCTTCGTTGGCTGATGCTACATCGTCCTGCGTACCCGTGTTGTGTGTGGCTGGACCATGCCGGGAACCGCTTTGCCTTGAGGGCGGTTCACGCTCGGCAGTGGCAGTGCATCGACTTCAGCCTGGGTAAATCCAGCCCTCCTTCGCGCTGCCAGATTGAAGGGCGGTTTCAGACGCGGCGCACCATGTTGTGCCGCGACCATTGCATAGAACGCCATAGGGTCTTGCCCGTCGCGATGGCACAACCAGTGGTACCAGTGGTTCCCAATGGCAACGTGGCCTTCTTCCTCCGACAAAATAATGTCCAGAATGGCCACCGCCTCCATCGCGCGTGGCGTCCCGACCTTGCGTAATTTGGTTTGAATGATGGGAGTGGCGTCCAGTCCGCGTGCCTCTAGCGTGCGGGGCACCAGGGCCATGCGTGCGGTGACATCGTGGCGGGTGTTTTCGCACATGGTCCACAGACCGTCATGGGCTACAAAGTCGCCATAGGCATGGCCCTGTTGCTGCAAGTGCTCACACAGCAGCGTGAAGTGCTTGGCCTCTTCCTGCGCCACACGCAACCAATCCTGGTAGTAGGCGTCTGGCATGTCGGCAAAGCGCCAGACGGCGTCCAGAGCGAGGTTGATGGCGTTGAATTCGATGTGGGCGATGGAGTGGATCAAAGCACAATGGCCTTCCACCGTAAACGGGGAGCGTCGGGGAACCTGTTGGGGATGCACCAGCTCCGGTTGGTCTGGACGCCCGGGGGGGCCGTTATGTGCGAGTTGGGCGTGACAATCCACTACGGATACAGCGTCTCGCTCCATGGCCCGCACGGCGGAGACTTTCATGTCTGGTTGCGGCAGGCAAAAGACCTCAAGGGCGCGTTGTCTAAGTTGCATACTTACAATTCTACGTACGACAGAGCGCATGCTGCGCTAAGAAACTCGCTTGTTAATCTGGAATTTGGAAACTATGGCAATTTACGAACTTGACCTTATTGCACCCCGTGTTGCAACCTCGGCGTGGATAGCCGACAGTGCCCAGGTCATGGGTAATGTCGAACTGGCAGACGACACCAGCATCTGGTTTGGAGTCATCATTCGGGGCGATACCGAAACTATAACGATCGGGCGCGGTTCCAATATCCAGGATGGCAGTGTGCTGCATGCTGACATAGGCAAACCATTGACGGTGGGAGAGTATGTAACGGTTGGTCACAAGGTGATGCTGCACGGCTGCACCATCGGAGACGGCTCCCTGATTGGTATTGGTGCCGTCGTTTTGAATGGCGCAAAAATTGGCAAGGGCTGCATTGTGGGTGCGGGTGCACTGGTGACCGAGGGGAAAGAATTTCCGGATGGCTCCATGATCATTGGCAGTCCTGCCAAAGCGGTGCGTCAAATCAGTACGGAGCAAAAGGATGCACTCAAGATGAGTGCTGTGAATTACAGCGAGAATGCGCGCCGCTTTAAAAGTGGGTTGAAGAAAATTGCGTAGATCGGCGAGCGCTGGAGCGGCGCCATATTTCATTGGGGCAGGGTGTGTCAGAACTTCACAAATTTTTGTTTGATGGCTTGCCCGCGAGAGGCATGGTGGTCCGCTTGACCGACACATGGACCGAGATTTTGCGAAGGCGCGCATCGAATACCACCACCGGGGCCTATGACGCATCGGTACGAGACATGCTGGGTGAAATGGTGGCCGCAGCGGCGCTGATGCAGGCCAATATCAAGTTTGATGGTTCGCTGGTGCTGCAGATTTTTGGCGATGGCCCGGTCAAGTTGGTCGTGGTGGAAGTGCAGCCCGATCTGGCTTTGCGTGCTACAGCGACGGTGATGGGTCGAGTGGATGCCCCGGTCACACTGAGCCAGATGGTGAATGCGAACAATGAAGGGCGCTGCGCTATTACGCTCGACCCAAACAACAAGTTTCCGGGGCAGCAACCCTACCAGGGGGTCGTGCCGCTGTTTGACGACCGCAAGCACAAAATTGAAAAAATCAGCGAGGTGCTGGAACATTACATGCTGCAAAGCGAGCAACTCGACACCACGCTGGTGCTTGCCGCCAATGAACAGGTGGCAGCGGGGCTGTTGATCCAGCGCCTGCCAATACAAGGATCCGGCAATTTGTCAGGCAGCTTGGTTAGCAAAGAAAATGAGGATCAAATTGGTCTGGATGAGCACTACAACCGCATCGCCATTTTGGCCAGCAGTCTGAAACGTGATGAGTTGTTGACCCTGGATGTCGAGACCATTTTGCATCGCCTTTTCTGGGAGGAGCAGATCACCCGGTTCGAGCCTTTGCAGGGCGCCAGTGCGCCCCGGTTTGAATGTTCCTGCAGTCGCGAGCGGGTAGGTCGCATGATTGTCAGTTTAGGGCGCGCGGAAGCTGAAAGCATCTTGAGTGAACGCCTTGATATTGAAGTCGGGTGTGAGTTCTGCGGAGTGCAATACCGCTTTGATGCGGTGGATGCAGCGCAACTTTTTACGGCCCCGGTTCAGCAGTTGGACGTTGGACCGGGGCCACACTGAAACAATCGTCAGGCACCAGAAGCCAGGGCGACAGAGCGTTCTGCGCAGGTAAAGGAGGAGTCCGCACAGCGGGCGGGGGACACGGAGCAGAACGCTCTGTCGCCCTGGCTCCTAGCGTGCGATCTGGACGTAAATTTCGTTGGCTTTAACCATGCCCAGTTCGGCGCGCGCGCGTTCTTCCACAATTTCAAGACCTTCTCGGAGATCACTGATCTCAGCGGCCAGTCGCTCGTTGAAACGTGCTGCATTCATGTTGCTCAATTGCTGCTCGTCCAACTGACGTACCAGCCGTGACACATTGGGCACGCTGCCCCTGCCAAACCACAACTGACCGTGCAGGATGACCAGCAAGGCGATCAAGGCGGCAGGAACAATGCGATTGCCCACGCTGAAAACTATTTCAGGTTGTAAAAGGCGGCGCGACCGGGGTAGCTGGCCACATCACCGAGGTCCTCTTCGATGCGCAGCAACTGATTGTATTTGGCCATGCGGTCGGAGCGGCTGAGTGATCCGGTCTTGATTTGCCCCGCGTTCATGCCCACAGCGATGTCCGCAATGGTGGAGTCTTCCGTTTCGCCCGAGCGGTGGCTGATGACGGCAGTGTAGCCCGCGCGTTTGGCCATCTCGATGGCTTCAAAGGTTTCGGTCAAGGTGCCAATCTGGTTGATCTTGATCAGGATCGAATTGGCAATGCCCTTATCGATGCCCTCCTTGAGGATCTTGGTGTTGGTAACAAACAGGTCATCACCCACGATCTGAACTTTTTTGCCCAAGCGGTCGGTCAACAGCTTCCAGCCATCCCAGTCCCCCTCGCTCATGCCGTCTTCAATGCTGATGATGGGGTATTTGTCGACCCAAGTGGCCAGGATGTTGGTCCACTCTTCAGCGTTCAGGGTCAGGCCCTCTCCTGTCAACTGGTACTTGCCGTCCTTGTAGAACTCAGAGGCCGCGCAGTCCAGGCCCAGGGCGATTTGCTCGCCGGCGACAAAACCGGCCTTGTCGATGGCTTCCAGAATCATCTGGATGGCCGCTTCGTGGTTGGCCACATTGGGGGCAAAGCCACCTTCATCGCCCACCGCAGTGCTGATGCCCCTGTCGTGCAGGATTTTTTTCAGGGCGTGGAATACCTCTGCGCCGTAACGCAAGGCTTCGCGGAAGCTGGGAGCGCCGACGGGGATGATCATGAACTCCTGGATATCCAGGTTGTTGTTGGCATGCTCGCCACCGTTGATGACGTTCATCATGGGCACCGGCATTTGCATGCGACCCATGCCACCAAAGTAGCGGTACAGCGGCAGACCAGATTCTTCGGCGGCTGCCCGAGCCACGGCCATTGACACGGCCAGCATGGCATTGGCGCCCAGGCGGCTCTTGTTGTCGGTGCCGTCCAGATCGATCAGGGTCTTATCCAGAAAGGCCTGTTCGGAGGCGTCCAGACCCAGCACGGCCTCAGATATTTCTGTGTTGATATGCTCCACCGCTTTCAGCACGCCCTTGCCCAGGTATCGCTTCTTGTCGCCATCTCGCAACTCAATGGCTTCGCGTGAACCGGTGGATGCGCCCGATGGTACTGCAGCGCGGCCCATGGTGCCAGACTCCAGCAACACGTCGCATTCCACAGTGGGGTTACCGCGCGAATCCAGAATCTCGCGGCCTACGATGTCAACAATTGCACTCATTTCATTTCTTTCAAAAAATACAAAACTAGATCGGTGTGGGGTGAGGGAATGATCAGCGCGGGGACGCTGAGCTTGTTCAGTTGAAGCAGTTCTCCAGGAAAGGTCTTTTTTTGGTCACAAAATCCAACTCCACAAGAGTTTCCAGCAGCGCCTTCATGTGGTGCAGTGGCACCGCGTTGGGACCATCGCACAAGGCTTTGGCAGGGTCGGGGTGGGTTTCCATAAACAGGCCGGCTACGCCTACCGCCACGGCGGCACGGGCCAGCACGGGTACCATTTCGCGCACGCCACCGCTACTTGTGCCCTCACCACCGGGAAGTTGGACAGAGTGTGTGGCGTCAAACACAACGGGCGCACCGGTGTCGCGCATGATGGCCAATGACCGCATGTCGCTCACCAGGTTGTTGTAACCAAAGCTGGCACCGCGCTCGCAGGCCATGAAGTTGTCTTCGGGTAAACCGGCCTCACGCGCTGCGGCACGCGCCTTGTCAATGACATTTTTCATGTCGCCGGGCGCCATGAATTGGCCCTTCTTGATGTTGACGGGTCGTCCTGAACGTGCAACGGCACGAATGAAATCTGTCTGCCGGCTTAGCAGAGCCGGTGTTTGTAATATGTCAGCCACTGCACTGACTTGCGCAATCTGATCTTCGGAGTGGATATCGGTCAAAACGGGAATGTTCAATTCGCGCTTGACCTTGGCCAAAATCTCCAGGCCCTTCTCCATGCCAAGACCACGAAATGCGCTGTTGCCGGTGCGGTTGGCCTTGTCAAAACTGCTTTTGAAGATGAAGGGGATACCCAGGGCTGAAGTGATTTCCTTCAGTGTCCCCGCCGTGTCCATTTGCAATTGCTCTGACTCGACAACACAGGGGCCAGCGATCAAAAAGATGCGGTGCTCCAGTCCAACGTCGAAACCACACAATTTCATATCAGGCAACTGCCTTCAGGTTTTTTCCCGCTGTCTGGTGGTCCAGCGCGGCTTTGATAAATGCGTTGAACAGGGGGTGGCCATTCCACGGAGTGGATTTGAACTCGGGGTGGAATTGAACGCCGATGAACCAAGGGTGAACGGTGCGCGGCAGTTCAACCATTTCAGTGAGTTGTTCGCGTTGGGTGAGTGCAGAGATCACTAAACCCGACTGACGCAATTGATCCAGGTAATTGACGTTGGCTTCGTATCGGTGGCGGTGGCGTTCGGTGACCACGTCACCATATATTGCGTGGGCCAGCGTGCCTTGGGCTACATCCGAACTTTGTGCGCCCAAACGCATGGTGCCACCCAGGTCGGAGTTCTTGTTACGGGTCTTGATGGTGCCATCTGCGTCTTTCCACTCGGTGATGAGGGCGATGACGGGGTTGGGGCAATCCGGCTCGAACTCGGTGCTGTTGGCGTCTTTCAGGCCGGCTACATGGCGGGCGAACTCGATTGTGGCGACCTGCATTCCCAGGCAGATACCCAGATACGGAACCTTGTTCTCGCGGGCGAAACGGGCTGCACAAATTTTGCCCTCAATGCCGCGTTTGCCAAAGCCGCCGGGCACCAGAACGGCGTCAAATTTGGCCAGGCGCGACACGCTCTCGGGTGTGATGGTTTCGGAGTCAATGTATTCGACTTTGACCTTGGCATGATTCTTCATGCCGGCATGGCGCAGCGCCTCATTGAGCGACTTGTAGCTGTCGCTCAGATCGACGTATTTGCCGACCATGGCGATGCTGACTTCGCCTTGCGGATGCTCGGTCTCGTAGACCAGTTCATCCCAGCGTTTAAGGTTGGCCGGCGGTGTGTTCAGGCGCAACTTGTCGCAGATCAGGCCGTCCAAACCCTGCTCATGCAGCATGCGAGGCACCTTGTAAATGGTGTCCACATCCCACATGCTGATAACACCCCATTCTGGGACGTTGGAGAACAGGGAGATTTTGGAGCGCTCTTCCTGCGGAATCGGGCGATCAGCCCGACACAGCAAGGCGTCAGCCTGAATGCCGATTTCGCGCAATTGCTTCGCCGTGTGCTGGGTTGGCTTGGTCTTGAGTTCACCTGCGGCAGCAATCCAGGGTACATAGCTAAGGTGCACAAAGGCGGTGTTGTTGGGGCCGAGCTTGAGGCTCATCTGGCGCACCGCTTCCAGGAATGGCAGCGATTCAATGTCGCCAACGGTGCCGCCAATTTCGACAATGGCCACATCCACCGCATCTGGCTCACCAAAGCGTGCGCCGCGTTTGACAAACTCCTGAATTTCATTGGTCACGTGGGGAATGACCTGCACGGTCTTGCCCAGGTAGTCGCCCCTGCGCTCCTTGTCCAGCACACTTTTGTAGATTTGACCGGTGGTGAAGTTGTTGGCTTTGCGCATGCGCGTTTCGATGAAGCGCTCGTAGTGGCCGAGGTCCAGATCGGTTTCAGCGCCGTCGTCAGTGACGAAAACTTCGCCGTGTTGCAATGGCGACATGGTGCCCGGATCTACATTCAAATAGGGATCGAGCTTAATGAGGGTGACTGTCAGGCCCCGCGATTCCAGTATCGCAGCAAGGGAGGCTGAGGCGATTCCCTTGCCAAGGGAGGACACCACACCGCCGGTGACGAAGACAAATTTGGTCATGTCGGGGGGAGCAATAGAAGCTCGGGGAGGTGGTAAAGCGAGATTATAAAGGTCCGGCTCTGCTACATTGCGGACGATGAAAGATCTTGCTGGAAAACACATTGTTCTGGGGCTCACTGGCGGCATTGCCTGTTACAAGGCTGCCGAGTTGTGCCGCGCTTTGATTAAGGAGGGTGCGACCGTTCAGGTGGTGATGACTGAAGCAGCGATGCAATTTATTACACCGGTGACTATGCAGGCGCTGTCCAACCGGCCGGTCTACGGCTCGCAGTGGGATGCACGTGAGCCCAACAATATGGCGCATATCAATCTCAGCCGTGAAGCCGATGCGATTCTGATCGCCCCTTGCAGTGCCGATTTCATGTCCAAGCTGCTGCACGGTGGCGCCGATGACCTGCTAAGCCTCATGTGTCTGGCGCGGCCCCTTGACACGGTGCCTTTGCTGATTGCCCCCGCGATGAATCGTGAAATGTGGGATCACCCGGCGACGCGGCGCAACCGGGCGCAGTTGCAGGCAGACGGATGCACGGTGCTGGGTGTGGGTAGCGGCGACCAGGCCTGCGGTGAAACCGGCGACGGGCGCATGCTGGAGCCGCAGGAATTGTTGCAGGACGTGGTGGCATTTTTTCAACCCAAACTGCTTGCCGGGCAGCATATGCTAGTGACGGCGGGCCCAACTTATGAAGCTATTGACCCGGTGCGCGGTATCACCAACCTGTCCAGTGGCAAGATGGGGTTTGCCATTGCCCGTGCTGCTCAGGAGGCAGGGGCCGAGGTGACGCTGGTGGCGGGTCCTGTGGCATTGCCCACCCCGAGGGGTGTCCGCCGGGTGGATGTGAAATCTGCATCAAATATGCTCACAGCGTCCATGGAATATGCGCAGGTAGCTAGCATATTTGTAGCGGCTGCTGCGGTCGCCGACTGGCGGTCGGCGCTGGCGGCGGATCAAAAAATCAAAAAAGATGGATCCGGGCAAACGCCTGTTTTGAGTTTTGTCGAGAACCCCGACATTCTGGCGACGCTGGCCAGCGGCCCGCGCGCCTTGAGTGGTGCTTTGTTTTGTGTCGGCTTTGCGGCTGAGAGCCATGACTTGCTTGCCCACGCCACCGCCAAGCGCATCCGCAAAAATGTTCCGCTGCTGGTGGGCAATATTGGTCCGGATACCTTCGGGCAGGACGACAACGCCTTGCTGCTGGTGGATGCCACCGGTGCTACCGAGATTCCCAGAAACTCCAAGCTGGCTCTGTCGCGCCAGTTGGTTGCCGACATTGCGCGGCGCATTGCCAAGTGATCCTTCAAAATGAAAATTGATGCCAAGATTCTCGATAACCGTCTGAACGACCTGATACCCGCCTACGCCACACCGGGAAGCGCTGGGCTGGATTTGCGGGCCTGCCTGACTGAGCCGCTCACGTTGGCTGCAAATGCCTGGCAGTTGGTACCAACGGGCATGGCCATTTACTTGCAAGACCCGGCTTATGCAGCGTTAATCCTGCCGCGCTCGGGCCTTGGCCATAAGCACGGGATCGTCTTGGGTAATCTAGTGGGGTTGATTGATAGTGACTATCAGGGGCAACTCATGGTTAGCGCCTGGAATCGCAGCGATGTGCCATTTACGATTGAGCCGATGGAGCGAATCGCACAGTTGGTCATCGTGCCGGTGGTGCAGGCCCAGTTTAATATCGTGACGGATTTTGAGGCGAGTCAGCGCGGCGAAGGCGGTTACGGGTCTACGGGGAAGCAGTAGCCGTTCCAGATTTTCGCCCTCGCCTGTAAAGTGCATGGGGTACAAACTTTCGTTCGTGTCCTCCGCCCTGCGGGCTCCCCCTTTACCTCACTACAGTACGCACCCCATGCCCTTTGCTGGGTGGTGTCTTGTGCATTCAGTGAAGAAGGCCGCCCGGAGGCACCTCGTCGGACGCCACATGCAGCTTGAAGAAACCGGTGCCACAACTGCCGCGCCCTATTTCTTCTTCAGTCGCCGCCCGAACGGACTCGATCTGGATGCTGATGCGAATGGCAATGCCGGCAAGCGGGTGATTTCCATCCAGCACCACATGTTCAGGGTATATGTCGGTGATGGTGTACAGCGTGTCGCGGGGCACGTTCGGGTTACAGCCTTCAGGCAGGGCGCTACCTTCCATCGTCAACCCCGCCTGTAAATCGTCGGGAAACAGGTGTCGCGGCGCTAGAAACAGCAATTGGTCATTGAAGTCACCAAATGCCTGTTCGGGCTCTACTTGCAATAGGAGGCTGGAACCAGCGCCATAGCCCTGTAAGGCAGCCTCCAGAACAGGCAGAAGATCATTGCCACCTACTAGAAAATCCACTGGTTCGTCCAAAACGTCCAACTCTTCGCCCAAAGTGTCTTTCAGCGTCCAGGTCAGGGCAACGACGCATTGTTGATTGATTTCCATAAGCGAGAATTGTCCCATGAACACTGAAGAACCACTGCAACTTCTGGGTGGACTGACGCCCAAGACTTTCATGCGACGCCACTGGCACAAGAAGCCGATGGTGATCCGCCAGGCCATGCCCGGCTTCACTCCCCCATTGGACCGTACAGCCCTGTTTGACCTTGCAACTCAGGAGGAGGTGCAGTCACGGTTGGTGGTTCAGGCGAGCGCGGATGGCGCCCACGGGTGGCGATTTCGGCACGGACCATTCGCCCGAAATGCGTTACCACCACTTAGACAGGCGGGTTGGACCTTGCTCGTGCAAGGCGTGGATTTGTTGGATGACGGTGTGCATGCGCTGATGAATCAGTTCCGTTTCGTGCCGGATGCGCGACTCGATGATGTGATGATCAGCTATGCCACGGACGGCGGCGGCGTTGGCCCGCATTTCGATAGTTACGACGTGTTTTTATTGCAGGCCCACGGTCAGCGGCGATGGCGCATCGGTCGTCAGAAGGATCTGGGTCTGATGTCGGACTTGCCGCTCAAAATTCTGGCGCATTTTGAACCAGAAATGGAGTTTGTCCTCGATCCGGGAGACATGCTCTATCTACCGCCACGCTACGCACATGACGGTATGGCAGTTGGGGAGTGCATGACCTATTCCTTTGGATTTCGTTCCCCTAGTCGGGGCGAACTCGCGTGTGAACTACTACAGCGCTTGGCGGAGGATGCTCAGGAAACCGTGGGTAGCGCGCTGTACCGGGACCCCAGACAGGTAGCTGTGCAAGGCAGCGGCGAGATTCCTGATGCGTTGGTCGAGTTTGCAGGCAAGGCTCTTGACGATGCTCTGCGTGATCCGCTCGCAATGCGGCGTGTCTTGGGTGAGTATTTCTCCGAACCCAAAGGACATGTCAGTTTTGAAGCGCATCAACATCAGGGGCTGGTAGGCGCATTGACATTGGATCGCCGCACCAGGATGATGTATGACTTGCACCATGTGTTTGTGAATGGCGAAAGCTTTTTGGCAACAGGGCGGGACGTGCAGTTGATGCATCGTCTGGCGGACCGGCGACATCTAGGTGCGGCTGAAGTCAGATGCCTTGGTAGACTGGCGCGTGTTCTGGTTGAAGAATGGTGTGCAGCGGGGTGGATGTATGTTGGAACATGAATCTGTGGGTAGTTCAATGGGTGGGGCATTCTCTGGCCCCATCGAGTTTGCCAATGTCGTGCGCGATGCGCTTGCGTGCGCGGCACGTGAGGACTGGCCAGCGATGGTATGGAGCGACCCCAGCTTTGAAGATTGGCCGTTGGGTGAGCGTGCAGTGATTGAGTCGTTGCAGGCGTGGGCTGGCAAGGGTCGTCATTTGCTGATGCTGGCACACCGCTATGACAGCGTTCTACGGCATAAACCGAGGTTCATCGCATGGCGCAAAACATGGGATCACATTATCGAATGCCGAATCTGTAAGACACTGGACGCCAGTGAAATGCCTAGTGCGCTGTGGAGTCCGCATTGGGCCATGCGGCGGCTTGACCCGGTCCGGTGTACTGGTATTGCAGATTTGGAACCCCAGCGGCGTGTCCATTTAAAGGAAGAACTGGATGAGTGTCGACGACAGAGTTCACCTGGTTTTGCTGCCACGACTTTAGGTCTATAGAGAGCAGTTACAGGGTTTTCCCGCGTGTTCTGAAAAATACCTGTATAATTTCCGGTTAGGCAAAAAGAGATCGAATGCTTTTTGTCTGAGTCTGGGCGGCGCGCTGCTTTGACAATTTCCAAAAATTGTTTCGTTAACTCACTCTAGTTTTTAAAAATGAACAAATCACTCGTCTTGGCAGCCGTTATCGCTGCCGCTGCCTTGGCTGCTTGCGGTAAGAAAGAAGAAGCTGCTCCTGTTGCTGCTCCAGCGCCAGTTGCTGCTCCAGCACCCGCACCAGCTGCTCCCGCATCTGCTCCTGCTGTGGAGGCATCTGCTCCTGTTGCTGCTGCTTCAGCCGCTGCTCCTGCTGCATCCGAGCCAGCAAAGAAGTAATTCTTTACGCTCAAAAAAATGCCACCGTCAGGTGGCTTTTTTGTGTGTGCGGCTAATCAGAGAAGCCGACTCCTCTGATTTCAGAGTTACTTGATGTCGTCAGCAATGACTTTGACAATGCGCTGCGCAGTGACAGATGTCTCTGCGGCACCTTTGGCATCTAGTACGGAGACAGTGGTGACACTGCCTGTCGTTCGTACAGCGATCTGAAACTTCGCAGCATCCGAGTTTTTGTCAGAACTGCTGAACAGTTTGCTGAAAAAGCCGGGTTCCGTATTGTCTGCATTGAGGGGCACGTACCGTACAAAGTAGACGCCCTGCTTGCGGTCCCTGTCCTCAACAGTAAATCCTGTGCGGTCCAGTGCGAGACCGACGCGGCGCCAAGCGCTGTCGAAGCCGTCCTCAAGGCGAACCACCTGTTGACCGTTTTCGCTAGAAATGAGCGCGGTCCTTTTCGCGATGTCGGTCCCGGTCACCAAAGTTTTGGCTTGCACCTCCGTTGCGCCCAACTTGACCATCAATCGCCGCAGGAATTCGGCCTCCAGTTCGGAGTCCGCCGCGCGAGGTTGCCAGAAGGTATTGTCCTTGCTGCTGTTGAGCGTCTCGATCATGCCGCGGTGACTGATGAAAATCTCGGTCTCACCGCTGGTGTTTCTCTCCAAACGGGTGCGAAACTTGTCGCGCTCGGCGGTCGAGTACAACCCGTCAAGCAACTTGCCCATCGTCGCCCGGATGAAATCCTGAGGGATCTTGGCACGGTTTTCGGCCCAATCGGTTTCCATGATGCCCAAAGTATTTTGGTCCATGGCGAGTAAAAATCCGTTTTCCTGCCAGAAGTCCCTGACGGGGTCCCACAGCTTCTCAGCGGGCCTCTTGACCACCAGCCAACGTTGGCTGCCTGCACGTTCAACGCGGACATCGCCGATCGCAGCCGGCGCAACGGTGGCGATGGTGGCAGTTGCTGGCTGGCCGGATTTCAATGCCGAAGCGGAAACTGAGCCCCCTACGACGGCGTAATGTGTATCCTTTGACAACTGAGTCAGGTCCGGCGGGACATCCAGTGTCGGGACCTTCACGCTTGTGGCGCTGCGGTAGTCCACCTTGTCTGCCTCCAGGGTAGTGCCACAGGCCATCAGTGAAATCGCTACGCATACGAGCGTTAGTTTGAAAATTGGGTTCACGAAAATCCTTGAAATGGAAGGAGTACTTAAATCAGTCCGGTGGCGTGCATCGCACGTTCCAGAATTGGCTGATTGGCTGGGGTCAGTGGCGTTAGTGGCAAACGAAGCGTATGGCCGGACAGCCCCATTCTGGCAACGGCCCACTTTACCGGGATGGGGTTGGATTCTATGAACAACGCCTTGTGCAGCGGCAACAACTGAAACTGAATTTCTATTGCGCGCTGCACATTGCCGGCAATCGCTGCCACGCACAACTCGTGCATCAGACGCGGCGCAACGTTTGCCGTCACACTCACATTGCCGTGCCCGCCGCACAGCATCAGGGCAACGGCCGTGGGGTCATCGCCAGAATAAATGGCAAAGCCTTTAGGCGCTTCCTTGATCAGCCACTGGGCTCGTTCGATGTTGCCGGTGGCTTCCTTGATGCCCACAATGCCGGGCACCTGTGCCAGGCGCAGGACCGTATCGTGAGCCATATCAGCGACCGAACGCCCCGGCACGTTGTACAGCACGACAGGCAGGTCTACCGCTTCGGCAATTGCCTTGAAGTGCAGATACTGCCCTTCTTGGGTGGGCTTGTTGTAGTAGGGTACGACCTGCAGTTGGCAGTCTGCACCAACCTTTTTAGCAAAGCGTGCCAGTTCAATGGCTTCAGTAGTCGAGTTTGCGCCACATCCCGCCATGATTGGCACCCGGCCAGCGGATTGCTCCACTGACACGCGGATAATCTCGCAATGTTCTTCAACATTCACGGTGGGTGATTCGCCTGTGGTGCCCACCACCCCAATGCAATCAGTTTCTTCGGCAATGTGCCAGTCGATCAGCTTGCGCAACGCCGGGTAGTCTACGGAGCCGTCGTCCTGCATCGGCGTGATCAGCGCGACGATGCTGCCAGTGATGGGGCCTTGAGGTGAGTTCATGTCAGTTATTGGTTCGGTAATTGGACATTTTACTCAGAGAGCACACCGTACCGATTCGAATGGATGGGCCGCCGGATTATTGGACCGAATGGCTGCAATCCGTTGCACGAAACGCGGCGGTCTTTTCAGAAAGCCATTCTCGTAAGCGACCACATCCAGGTTTGCGCAAATTTGCAACAGTTCCCCCGGCAGCAGGAGGAAGTCTGGCCTAGTCGGGCGTCCGACCGTTTCATTGCCCAACGCAAAGGTTTCATACAACAGTACGCCACCGGGCGCCAAACTCTTCAGTACGGTCTGGACCAAAGGCCGCCACAGATAATTGGTAACGACTATGGCACCAAAAGTTCGCGCTTGGCCATCTACCATGAGAGGCCATTCGTTGCTTTCGATGTCCGCGCCTACCAGTTCAGCACTCGGCACACGATGGCGCGCCTGATCGATATCCCTGTCAATACCCGTCACGGTGTGGCCGCGCTCGGCAAACCATTGCAGGTGCCGGCCTGATCCACAGGCTATGTCTAGCACGGTCGCTTGAGGTTCCAGCAGGTGCGACCACCGGACAATCCAGTCTGATGGGTTCAAAAGCAGGCCCAGACTTGGTTGGCCATTTGCACCATGAAGTCCGGTTGGGTGTACATGAGGAACACCCCGGCCAGCACAATCGAGGCAACTGCGAGTAGTAAATGACTCTTTCGCAGATTCATTGCACGGCGGCTCCTAGCGGTAAGCGGCGTTCGATTGCAGTCTCTTTGACTGGCAGGTTGATCAGGGCCGCCGCCACGCCCAATCCAATGGCGATGTACCAGACGATATCGTAACTGCCGGTTTGGTCATACAAGTAGCCGCCGAGCCACACACCCATGAACGAGCCGATCTGGTGGCTAAAGAATACAAAACCACCCAGCATGGACAGGTGTGCCACACCAAATATCTGTGCGACCGAGGCGTTGGTTGGTGGCACGGTAGAAAGCCACAGAATGCCCATGGCGCTGGAAAACACGTAGACACTGGCGGGCGTCAGCGGGGCCAGCAAAAACAGGCTAATGGCCACCGCACGCGCCAGGTAAATGAATGCCAGAATGTATTTCTTCGGGAATTTTTGCCCCATCACGCCAGCCGCGTAAGTCCCAAAAACGTTGAAAAGGCCAATCAGCGCCAGTGCATAACTGGCCACCTGGGGCGATAGACCCTTGTCTCGCAGGTAGCTGGGCATATGCACGCCAATGAATACCACTTGAAAACCACAGACAAAATAACCCGCCATCAACAACTGAAAGCTGGGGTATTTGAAGGCTTCGCGAAGAGCCTGGCCGATGCTTTGGTCTCGCGCCATGACGGCGCCGCCGCCAAAACCGGGTTCCCTCAGTCCCCAGGACAACGGAATCATCAACAAAGAAGCGACCCCCAGAATGACCAGCGCCTCTTGCCATCCAAAGTTGCTGATCAGGAAGCCCTCGGTTGGCACCATGAGGAATTGTCCGAAAGATCCCGCAGCGGCGGCCACGCCCATCGCCCAGGAGCGCTTGTCGGCGTGGACGTTTCGTCCAATCACGCCATATATGACGGCGTAAGTGGTGCCCGCCTGTGCCATCCCGATAAGCACTCCGGTGCTGAGCGCAAACAACAGCGGCGTATCGGCATTGGCCATGCCAATCAGTCCGAGCGCATACAGCATAGAGCAGGTGACTATGACTTTGAAGGCGCCAAAACGGTCTGCGGCCATTCCTGCAAACACACCGAAAATCCCCCAAGCCAGGTTTTGGATGGCAATCGCCAGGGCAAAAGCCTCGCGTGTCCAGCCTTGCGCTTGGGTGATGGGTTGCAACCAAAGGCCAAATCCGTGGCGTATGCCCATTGACAGTGTGACGATGGTGGCGCCACAGGCTAGAACCTGTAGAGTGGAAAGCGGTTTGTGGGCAGGGTGCATGGCGCTAATTGTCGTCAATCTAGGAGGCCCTTGCTGACGAAAGTGCAATTTTTGGCCTAGAAATACTGTTTAAATATACAGCAAATGTAGCCATCCGCGATTACAATGCCGCCCTATGTCAGCCAAACCCACCCCCGAATATTCCGAAGGTTCCATCCGGGTCCTCAAGGGCCTGGAGCCTGTCAAGCAGCGCCCGGGCATGTACACCCGAACCGACAATCCACTGCACGTCATTCAGGAAGTGTTGGACAACGCCGCCGATGAATCGCTTGGTGGCTACGGTAAAAAAATCAAGGTCATCGTCCACATCGACGCCTCTGTCACCATTGAAGACGACGGCCGTGGTATTCCGTTTGGCATGCACCCAGAAGAGAAAGCACCAGTAATAGAACTGGTATTCACCCGGTTGCACGCGGGTGGCAAATTCGACAAGGGCAAAGGGGGGGCCTATAGTTTTTCCGGCGGCTTGCACGGCGTCGGCGTGAGCGTCACCAATGCGCTGGCCACGCGTCTGGAAGCTACGTCATACCGCGAAGGAATGGTTGCAGCACTGGTGTTTGAAAGCGGTGATGTGACCCAGGCCTTGCAAACCCGCAAGACCGGAGAAGGCGACCGCAAATCCGGAACTACGGTGCGCGTTTGGCCGGATGCCAAATACTTTGAATCTGCGGTTTTGCCCATGGCCGAATTCACGCATTTGTTGCGCAGCAAGGCCGTTTTGATGCCTGGCGTCAGCGTGTCGCTTTTGGTGGAAAAGACCAAGGAAACCCAGACCTGGCTCTACAAGGGTGGACTGCGCGACTACCTGATGCAAACGCTCAATGGCGATCCGGTCATTCCCCTGTTTGAAGGCGAAGGCTTTGCAGATGCCCAGAGCGACAACTTTGCAGAAGGCGAGGGCGCATCCTGGTGCGTGGCCTTTACTGAAGATGGTCAACCGGTGCGCGAGAGTTATGTGAATCTGATTCCCACCAGTGCCGGGGGCACGCACGAAAGCGGATTGCGAGACGGCCTGTTCACGGCCGTCAAGGGCTTTATCGAACTGCATTCGCTCCTGCCCAAGGGCGTGAAGCTGATGCCTGAAGACGTGTTTGCGCGCGCCAACTACGTGCTGTCGACCAAGGTGCTGGACCCGCAGTTTCAAGGCCAGATCAAGGAGCGCCTGAATTCCCGTGATGCCGTGCGCCTGGTCTCCAGTTTTGTACGACCCGCACTAGAGTTGTGGCTCAACCAGCATGTGGAGTACGGTAAAAAATTGGCCGAACTGGCTATCAAGGCGGCGCAGAGCCGCCAAAAAGCCGGTCAGAAGGTGGAGAAGCGCAAAAGCTCTGGCGTGGCAGTCTTGCCTGGCAAGCTGACCGATTGCGAGAGCAAGGACATTGCCTACAACGAAGTATTCCTGGTTGAGGGCGACTCGGCCGGTGGCAGCGCCAAGATGGGACGAGACAAAGAAAATCAGGCTGTTTTGCCTTTGCGCGGCAAGGTGCTCAACACCTGGGAAGTCGACCGCGACCGACTGTTTGCCAACACCGAAATCCATGACATTTCGGTCGCCATCGGGGTTGACCCGCATGGCCCCAATGACGCGCCTGACATGAGCGGTCTGCGCTACGGCAAGGTCTGCATTCTGAGTGATGCGGATGTCGATGGCTCCCACATCCAAGTGCTCTTGCTGACCCTGTTTTTCCGACACTTTCCCAAGTTGATTGAGACCGGCCATGTGTATGTGGCGCGCCCACCGCTGTTTCGGGTGGATGCCCCCGCGCGCGGCAAGAAGCCAGCCTCCAAGGCTTATGCGCTGGATGAAGGCGAGTTGACTGCCATCCTGGACAAGCTTCGCAAAGAAGGCGTGCGCGAGGGCGCTTGGACGATCAGCCGCTTCAAGGGGCTGGGCGAAATGAACGCCGAGCAGTTGTGGGACACCACCCTCAACCCCGACACGCGCCGACTGATGCCGGTGATGCTGGGGGCGATTGACTTCGGCCAGACCGAAGCACTGATCACCAAGCTCATGGGCAAAGGTGAGGCCGCGGCTCGACGCGAATTGATGGAGTTGCACGGCGACTCCGTTGAAATTGATGTTTAAAGAATGCTATTAATTTGATAGCTATCCGTGCACTATCAACAGGGGCTAGACCCTGATTTTCCTTAAATATATGGATCAATCCAACCTCGAACTTCTGACACCCGCTGAACCTGGCGACGACGAGTTGAATCTGGCGACCTACGCCCAACGCGCCTACCTGGAGTACGCACTTTCAGTGGTCAAAGGTCGTGCCCTGCCTGACGTGTGCGATGGCCAAAAGCCCGTGCAGCGGCGCATTTTGTATTCGATGTCCCGCATGGGGCTGGGTTTTGGTGGGCCGAACGGCAACACCGGTGCGCGCCCCGTCAAAAGTGCTCGCGTGGTGGGCGATGTGTTGGGCCGCTTTCACCCCCACGGTGACCAGGCCGCTTACGACGCACTGGTGCGCATGGCGCAGGATTTTTCCCAGCGCTACCCACTGATCGACGGCCAAGGCAACTTCGGCTCACGCGATGGCGACGGTGCTGCCGCGATGCGTTACACCGAAGCACGCCTGGCCAAGATCACCAGCCTGCTGCTCGATGAAATCGACATGGGCACGGTCGACTTCCAGCCCAACTATGATGGTTCCACCGAAGAGCCGCGCCAGTTGCCCGCGCGCCTGCCATTCAGTTTGCTCAATGGCGCCAGCGGCATAGCGGTCGGTCTGGCTACGGAAATCCCCAGCCACAACCTGCGCGAGATTGCCGACGCCTGTGTGGCACTGATCAAGACGCCGGCGCTCGCCGATGACGCACTGGCAGCTCTGGTTCCTGGACCTGATTTTCCCGGTGGTGGGCAAATCATCAGCAGCGCAGCCGACATTGCCGATGCCTATCGCACCGGCCGTGGTTCGCTGAAAGTGCGCGCACGTTGGAAGATTGAGGACCTGGCCCGCGGCCAATGGCAATTGGTGGTGACCGAGTTGCCGCCCGGCGTCAGCAGCCAACGTGTACTGGAAGAAATTGAGGAGCTGACCAACCCCAAGATCAAGGCCGGCAAGAAAGCCCTGTCGCAGGACCAGAATCAGCTCAAGGCCAGCGTTCTGTCGGTGCTGGACGTGGTGCGCGACGAGTCGAACAAAAATGCCGCCGTGCGCTTGGTGTTCGAGCCCAGGACCAGCCGGATCGAACAACAGGAGCTCATCACCGCACTTCTGGCACACACCAGCCTGGAAACCTCGTCGCCCATTAACCTGACCATGATCGGGCTGGACGGCCGGCCCACCCAAAAATCCTTCCGTCAAATGCTGCAGGAATGGATTGCGTTCCGCCAGACCACCATCGAGAAGCGCTCGCAGCACCGCCTCTCCAAGGTCCTTGACCGTATTCACATTCTGGAAGGTCGCCAGACCGTTCTGCTCAATATTGACGAAGTGATTGCCATCATCCGCCAGTCGGACGAGCCCAAGTCGGCGCTGATGGAGCGCTTCCAACTGTCTGAACGGCAAGCCGAAGACATACTCGAAATCCGACTGCGCCAGCTGGCCAGGCTGGAAGCTATCAAAATTCAGCAGGAGCTATCAGAGTTGCGTACCGAACAGGGCAAGCTGGAAGAGATTTTGGGCAACCCTTCGGCTCTGCGTCGCCTGATGGTGAAAGAAATAGAGGCAGATGCCAAGGCCTTTGCTGACCCGCGCCGCACGTTGATCCAGACCGAAAAGAAAGCCGTGCTTGAGATCAAGGTGGTGGACGAGCCGGTTACGGTCGTGGTCAGCCAAAAGGGTTGGGTGCGCACGCGCACCGGTCACGGACTCGAGGCTTCCAGTTTCGCCTTCAAGGCGGGGGATGGCCTGTATGGCACGTTTGAGTGTCGCAGCGTGGACACGCTGTTGGTGTTCGGCTCCAACGGGCGCATTTATTCAGTCGCTGTGTCACTGTTGCCGGGTGGTCGTGGGGATGGCCAACCGGTAACCACTTTGCTGGAGCTCGAAGCCGGCACGCAGTTGCTGTATTACTTTGCTGGTCCTGCAGCCGCCACTTTGTTGCTCAGTAGCACGGGGGGCTATGGCTTCATGGCGACGGTGGACAACATGGTGTCGCGTCAGAAGGCCGGGAAAGCCTTTGTGACCTGCAACGCGGGGGAAACCCAGTGTTGCCCCTCGTTGGTATCGGGGGCGCATGGCAAGGTCACGGTGGCCGGCACCCCGGCAACCATGGTGCCGCCAGCGACCCATGTGGCCTGTGCATCCACAGGCGGGCGCATTCTCTCGTTCGAGATCGCCGAACTCAAATTGATGGCCAATGGCGGGCGTGGCCTGATGTTGATCGATCTGGAAGCCATAGACACCCTGGCCGGTGCAGCCGCCTACACCCGCAGCGTGCGCATTGGAGGCGTAGGTCGGGGGGGCAAGGAGCGCGAAGAAACGCTGGAGATTCGCAGCCTGAACAACGCGCGCGCGGCGCGCGCCCGCAAGGGCAAGGCGGCCGACCTGGGCTTCAAGCCCAACAGTGTGGCGCGGGTGGAGTAGGGCGCTCGCTACTCGTTCCATCCACCGCCCAGAACCTTGTACAGGGTCACCAGGTTTTGCACCTGCTGCACCTGCACCTGCACGGCTGCCTGCTGGGTCGCGAACACCGAGCGCTGTGCGTCCAGCACCTCAAAGGCATTGGCAGCACCGTGTTTGAAGCGCATATTTGTGAGCTCCACGCGGGTTTGCTCGGCGGCCAGTTGGGCGTTCTGCGCGTGCAATTGTTCACCCAGCGTGGCGCGTCCGGCCAGGGCGTCTGACACCTCCCTGAAACCGGTCTGAATTGCCTTCTCGTACTGGGCTACCGCAATGTCACGAGCCACCTTGGCCGATTCCAGATTGGCGGAGTTACGCCCGTAGTCAAAGACCGGAATCAGCAATTGTGGCACAAAGGTCCAGGCCGTGGTGCCACTGTTGAACAGCGTGTCCAGATCGTTGCTGACAACGCCAGCGCTGGCCGTAAGGCTGATGCGCGGGAAGAATGCGGCGCGTGCCGCACCGATGTTGGCGTTGTTGGCCAGCAGCACTTGCTCGGCCTGGCGAATGTCGGGGCGGCGGGTCAGCAATTCAGATGGCACGCCGGCGGGTAGGTCGGGCACCAGTCCCTGCGCGGTGATTGCCAAGCCGGCAGGCAAATCGGCGGGCAGGCTCTGGCCCACCAGTAGCACGAGGGTGCTTTTGTCCAGCGCGTGTTGGCGCGAGGCTTGCGCCATTGCTACCTTTGCGCCTTCGTGTAATGACTGGGCCTGACTCAGCTCCAGCTTGGACGCTGCCTCATTATTGAACTTGAGCTGTGTCAGTTGGAGTGACTCCTGGCGCGTGATCAACGTGTCACGCGTCACGCGCAGCATTTCGTCATCGGCCAGCAGGCTGAGGTAGGTGTTGGCAACCGATGCAATCAGGCTGATCTGAACCGTCTTGCGCGCCTCTTCTGTGCCCAGCAACTGGGCTTGGGCCGCCTGGCTCAGGGCACGCACACGGCCGAAGAAATCCAGTTCGTAGGCGGTTACACTCAGTCCCGCCGTGTAGGTGCTGGCTATGGCGCCACTGGTGGCCGGGCCACGGGTGCCGTTGATTCCAGCGTTGACCGTCGGCAACTCATCTGCACGGCGCACTTGCAGTTGCGCGCGGGTTTGCTCGATGCTGAGCATGGCCACACGCAGGTCGCGGTTGTTTTGCAGAGCCAACTCGATCAGGCGTTTGAGGCGTGCGTCTTTGAAGAAGCTTTGCCAGCCGGTTGCAGCGGCTTCGGTTGTGCTGATGCCGCCCGAAATCACGTTGTCAAATCGCGATGCCACGGGTGCGGCCGGGCGCTCGTAGGTGGGAGTCAGGCTACAGCCTGCCAGGGCCACAGCAGTCGACAGAGTGGCCAGACGAAACAGGCGCGAGGGGTTCATATGCGGATCATTCATGGTGGCTGTCGACTCCGATCTGGTGGGCGTGCTCTGCATCAAACTGGTGTTGACGTTCGCTGACTTTGAAGAGACCGCGCACGATGACGAAAAAGATGGGCACAAAGAAAACGGCCAGGAGGGTCCCCACCATGCTGCCACCAATCACACCGGTGCCGATGGCGCGCTGACTGGCTGAACCCGCGCCACTGGATATAGCCAGTGGCAGCACGCCCAGCATGAACGCCATGGAGGTCATCAGGATCGGGCGAAAGCGCATGTGGGCGGCGGCAAGCGCCGCTTCGACCACCGTCTTGCCCTGCGCTTGCAGGTCTTTGGCAAACTCGATGATCAAAATGGCATTTTTGGCGGACAGACCGATGATGGTGATCAGGCCGACCTGAAAGTACACGTCGTTGGCGTAGCCTCGTAGCACGGTGGCCAGCAACACCCCCAGCACCCCCAAAGGCACCACCAAAATCACCGCCATCGGGATCGACCAGCTCTCATACAGCGCGGCCAGGCACAAGAAAACCGCCAGTATGGCAAAGCCATACAAGACCATGGCTTGTGAACCTGCCAGTTTCTCTTCGCGCGAGAGACCTGTCCATTCAAAGGCGAAGCCTTCGGGCAACTGCGCTGCGAGCTTTTCCATCTCGTCCATTGCCTCGCCCGTGCTGTAGCCCGGTGCGGCCGACCCGCCTATGCGCATGGCGGGGTAGCCGTTGTAGCGCACGGTCTGCATCGCACCCTTGATCCAGCGCGTGCTGGCAAAGGCGGATAGCGGCACCGGCTTGCCCTGGGCGTTGGGTGTTGTGAGCCTAAGGATGTCGTCTGGCTGCATGCGCGACGTGGCATCCGCCTGCACCACCACGCGTTGCAGGCGCCCCTGGTTGGGGAAATCGTTGATATAGGTCGAGCCAAGTGCGGTGGAAATCGTGTTGTTGATGGAATCAAAACCGACCGACAGGGCGCTGGCCTTGTCACGGTCAATATCAATCTGCAGCGTGGGTGCATCCTCAAGACCATCGGGGCGCACTTGGGTCAGCACCCTGCTCTTGGCCGCCATGCCGAGCAACTGGTTGCGCGCCGCTACCAGTGCGTCATGGCCCTTGCCACCGCGGTCCTGCAAGCGGAAGGTAAAGCCCGAGGCCGTGCCCAATTCGGGAATGGAGGGTGGGCTCAACGGGAAGATGAAGGCATCGCGAA
The DNA here is from genome assembly GCA_947508055.1 of Burkholderiales bacterium. GTDB lineage: Bacteria > Pseudomonadota > Gammaproteobacteria > Burkholderiales > Burkholderiaceae_C > Allorhodoferax. Next base: position 28,540 of record CANNRR010000004.1, on the reverse strand, counting down.
TGCCCATCAGGCCGCCAAAGGCGCGCCCTGCCAGTGCCTGGGCCGAGTGTTCGGGGCCAACTCGCTCTGACCAGTCTTTCAGTGTGACAAAGGCCAGCGCGGCGTTCTGCCCCTGCCCCGAGAAACTGAAGCCCAGCACGCCCACCATGCTTTGCACCTCGGGTTGTTTGAGCAGAAATCCCTCAACCTGTTCCATCACGTTTTGCGTGCGCTCACGGGTCGCACCCGGTGGCAACTGCACGTTGACCAGCATGGTGCCCTGGTCTTCGTTGGGCAGGAACGAGGTGGGCAGACGCACATACATCACACCGACCACTGCAATGATGGCGACGTAAATGATGAGGTAGCGGGCTGCTCGTTTCAGAATCCGCGCCACCCAACGTTCATAGTTCTTGGCCGTGCTGGAGAAGCCGCGGTTAAACCAGCCAAAGAAACCGGTCTTGGCGTGGTGGTGGCCGGCATCCACCTGCTTGAGCAGTGTGGCGCACAGAGCGGGCGTCAATGAGAGTGCCATAAAGGCAGAGAAGGAGATGGAACACACCATCACGGCCGAAAACTGTCGGTAGATATTGCCCACCGAGCCCTTGAAGAACGCCAGTGGCACAAACACCGCAATCAGAACCACCGTCACGCCGATGATGGCGCCAGAAATCTGGCCCATGGCCTTGCGTGTTGCCGGTATCGGGTGCAGGCCTTCTTCGCTCATGATGCGCTCGACGTTCTCGACTACCACGATGGCGTCGTCCACCACAATGCCGATCACCAGCACCATGCCAAACATGGTCAGCACATTGATAGAGAAGCCCATCGCCAGCAGCATGGCAAAGGTACCCAACAAGGCCACTGGCACCACGATGGTGGGAATGATGGTGTAGCGAAAATTCTGCAAGAACAGATACATCACCAGAAACACCAAAATGACAGCGATGACCAGCGTCTCGGCCACCTGCGAGATGGATATCTTGACGAAGCGCGAGGCGTCGTAGGGAATGGTCCACTTCACACCTTTGGGGAAATAGGGCTGCAGTTCGGCCATACGGTTTCGCACGGCTTGGGCGGCGGCAAGCGCGTTACCGGTGGGCGACAACTGAACGCCAATGCCGGCGGCCGGTTTGCCATTGAGCCGCGCGGACGTAGCGTAGGTTTGGGCGCCCAGTTCTATGCGTGCGACATCCTTCAGGCGCACGGTGGAGCCATCGGTATTGGCGCGCAGCACAATATTGCCAAATTGGGTTTCGTCGCTGAGTTGCCCGTCCACTACTACGGTAGCAGCAATCGATTGACCCAAAATGTTGGGCAGGTCGCCAATGCTGCCTGAGGACACCTGGGCATTCTGTGCGCGGATGGCGTTGTTCACGTCTGCGGCAGACAGGTTGTATCCGTTGAGCTTGGCGGGGTCAATCCAGATCCGCATGGCGCGTTCTGTGCCGAACAACTGTGCCTGGCCAATGCCGGGCAGGCGCTGGATTTCGGGCAGCACGTTGCGGGAGGCATAGTCGCCCAGGGCCACGATGTTGATGTCCGGGTTGTCGCTGGATAGCATCGTGAACAACAGGAAGTTGGACCGCGCCTTGTCCACCCGCACTCCAGACTGGGTTACGGCGACCGGTAGTCTGGGTGCTGCCCGTGAGAGACGGTTCTGCACGTCCACCTGAGCCAGGTCCGGACTGGTGCCGGGCTCAAAGCTGATGGTGATGGTGCCGGTGCCGTTGGCCTGCGCGACCGATTCCATGTAGATCAGGCCGGGCGAACCATTCATTTCCCGCTCGATCACGCTCAGCACGCTGTCTTCCAGCGTCTGGGCCGAAGCGCCGGGGTAGCCGGCCGAGATCACGATGGAGGGTGGCGCAACCGGCGGGTATTGCGCGATGGGCAACTGCGTGATGGCTACGCCGCCCGCCACCAGAATGAACAGCGCAATCACCCACGCAAAGATGGGTCGGTTGATAAAAAATTGTGCCATGTGGTGTGTCTCTTACTTGCTGGCCGCAGCCGACGCTGGGGCTGCTGCTGAAGCGCCTGTCTTCCAAGGTACCGCCTTGACCGGTGCGCCGGGCACCATCATCTTCTGGAAACCATCCACGATGACTTGCTCGCCGGGCTTGAGGCCGTCCAGCACCACCCATTGGTTGCCCTGCGCGCTGCCCACCTTGACCGACCGCGGCCCTGGTTTGCCGTCGGCACCCACCACCAGCACGGTGTCACCTTGGTTGGTGCGGGTCACGGCCTGTTGTGGCAGCAGCATGCCTGAGGGTAACTCGGCTTGCGAAAGGCGCACGCGCACAAACTGGCCCGGCAGCAGCAGGCCATCGAGGTTGGGTACTTCGGCGCGCAGTGTGATCTGGCCCGAGGTGGCGTCTACCGTCAGGTCAGTGAACAGCAGCTTGCCAGGGCGCGGCAATTCGCTGCCGTCTTCCAGCACCACACGCACCGCCAGCGACCCGTCACCGGCGCTGCGCAACTGCTTGGCGGCAATCGCCTTGCGCAGGCGCAACACGTCGGTGCTGGACTGGGTGAAGTTCACATACACCGTGCCGGTTTGCTGAACGACTGCCAGTTGCGTGGCCTCTGCGGCACTCACCAGTGCGCCCTCTGTGACCAGCGCCTGGCCAATGCGGCCAGAAATGGGTGCAGTTACAGCGGCGTAGTCGAGGTTGATCTGGGCAGTTTGCACGGCGGCCTTGGCGGTGGCTACGTCGGCCTGCGCCTGCTTCTCGGCGGTGACCAGGGTTGTGAACTCCTGCTTGCTGATTGCGTTGGCTTCCACCAGCGGCTTGTAGCGCTCCACTTGGGCGGTGGCTTGGGCCAGATTGGCCTGAACCTTGGCCAGGCTGGCTTGTGCGCTGTCAAACGCGGCGCGGTAGGGCGCAGGGTCGATCTGATAGAGCAACTGGCCGGCTTTGACCTCACTGCCTTCGCGGAACAGTCGTTGCAGCACCACCCCGTTCACCCGCGCCCGTACCTGGGCCACGCGAACCGCGCTTACGCGACCGGGCAACTCGGTTTGCAGAGCCACCGCTTCATTGGCAACGGTGACCACACCCACGGTGGCTGGTGGTGGGCCAGCGGGAGCGCCACCCCCACCCGCGCCGGGTGCAGCGTCTTTGGCGCCACAGGCGGCCAGCAACGCCGCAATTGGCAAGGTCACGCCGGCAAGGCGGACCAATCGCAAGGGAAATGGGCGTGGGTTAACTGCGCGCTGGGACGAGGACATGAAACTTCCTTCTTGAGAATAGAGAAAACGCTGGCTTGCAGCGCGACCCCTTTTGACAGGGCACGCGCAAGGTCCAGCGTTTCAGTGGCCGAATGACTTTGCCTGAGTGTAAAACCTTCGGCCCATGACGGTGTGTCAAGGCGGTGTAAACCTTAAAACACCAGGCCAGGGTTGACTGCTATTTATTTTATAGCTGCCAACGCAGTTTATTCAAGGGCTGTAGGCCTATTTGTCTCAATCAACTTGTCCGCTACCTAGCCATTACGACAAAGCCACGCCGACACCTGTGGCCGCATGTTTTCTGGATTTCTCGGCGCTCTGGGCACTGGTACCGCCCCGACCCGCTATCTGCTTGCACACGGGAGTACTTCGAGTTAGTATTACACTTGTAATAACATTTGGAGTCGCGCCATGCATGTACTCAAACTCACACAAATCGGTAATTCGGTGGGGGCTGTCTTCCCCCGTGAACTGCTAACCCAACTCAAGCTCGAAAAGGGCGATGCCTTGTACGTGACCGAGTCGCCTGACGGAATGCGCATTACCACCCACAACCCCGAGTTTGCCCAGCAAATGCAAGCGGCGAAGGACATCATGAAGCGCAGGCGTGCGGTGTTGCACGAGTTGGCCAAATGACCGATTGGGTCTGGCCCGACCGTGAGGTCATCGTCGCGGTGCACGAAATGCAGTTGGCGGAGCATTGTGGTTTGGCGGGGGTGCGGGATGCGGGTTTGCTCGATTCCGCACTCTCCCGCGCGCCAAACCTGGCCGCCTACGGGCGACCCGACGTAGCTGACCTCGCTGCTGCGTATGGCTGGGGCATCTCACGCAACCGCCCCTTCATCGACGGCAACAAGTGCACCGGTTTCGTGGCGGCAGAATTATTCCTGAATCTGAATGGACATGACTTGGTGGCTACGGATACTGACTGCGTGCTTACCGTGCTTGGCGTAGCCGCCGGCGAGGTCAGCGAGGAAGCCTTTGCCAACTGGCTGCGCAGTCACATTGTGGCGCGCGAAAAGGTCTGACCCGCGGTCGGTGCAAGGGCCTGCGCCGAGGCTGGACGCATCGTAACCGCCACCCCACCCAGCACCGCATTGCCCGACAGTGGGTCGCGCAACTGGTCGTCCAGCAGAGCGTTCAGGTTGGTGCCGGGTCGTTCTGCTGCCAAATGTAACTTGGCGCCGGGCAGGTTGTGCCCCCAGCCGTGCGGCAGGCTTACCACGCCGGGCATCATTTCATTGCTGATATGCACCTGGGCCTGCACGCTGCGCGGGCCGTTGTGGATGTCGACCATGGCGCCATCTTGCAGGTGCAGACGCGCCGCATCCTCGGGGTGAACCAAAACGGTACAGCGAAATGGCCCCTTGGCCAGCACCGGCAGGTTGTGCATCCAGCTGTTGTTGGTGCGCACGTCGCGCCGGCCGATGATGACCAAATCGGGCGCTAGCCTTAGTAGATCCTGCGTAGCGCGCTGCAAATCTTGTAGCAAAGAGGGCGGTGCCAATTCCACCTTGCCGCTGGGCGTGCGCAGCATTTCGGGTATGCGGGGCTGCAGTTCACCCAGGTCGATGCCGCCCGTGTGGTTGGATGCCATCACCTTGGCCAAGGTCAAGCCGTTGGGATTGCGGCCGAATTGGTCGCCATAAGGCCCTGCGCGCAGGGCTACTTCCAGTGTGCGCTGCGGACCTTGCAGGCCCTTGGTGGCATGGATCACCGCGTCGGCATGGGCGCCAAACAGGCGTTGCGCGTCTTCGGCAAACTGCGCATCGTCCAGAGCGTTGGCGTCCACCTGTGCGCCCTTGCCCAGCACGATGGCAGCCAGCTTCAGCAGAGTCTGCCATTCTTCGGGTTGGTCGTGTGCGGAAGGCAGTACCGGCGGGCTGTAGCGGGCGTGGTTGCGCCAGGATAGCTGGGGAAAGGCGACATCAAAATGGAGTTCTTCCAGCGGCGACAGTCCGGGCAGGATCACGTCAGCATGGCGGGTCGTCTCGTTGAGGTAAATGTCCATGCTGACCATGAATTCCAGCGAATCCAGCGCTTTCGCCAGGCGCGGGCCGTTCGGGTTGGAGAGAACCGGGTTGGTGGCCACGGTGAACAGGGCGCGGACTTGGCCTTCGCCAGCGGTTTCAATCTCCTCGGCCAGGCAGGTGATGGGCAGTTCGCCGTAGACCTCGGGGGCGCCGCTGACGCGCGCATGGTGGCGCCCGGTGGTGACGCCTTTGCCGATACCGGGTTTGCCGATCGTGTTGGCAGCGAACGCGGCCGACTTGGCAAACAGCACGCCGCCTTCCCGATCCAGATTGCCGGTCAGCGTGTTGAGCACATCCACCAGCCAACTAGCCAGCGTGCCGTACTCCTGCGTGCAGGTGCCAATGCGTGCGTAGACGGCGGCCCGGGACGCGCCTGCCAGGTCGCGGGCCAGCGTTCGGATGGTGTCAACGCTGATGCCGCAACGGGTAGCCACCGCCTCTGGGGTGAATGGCGCTACCGCCTGTTGCACTTCACTCACACCGTTCACCGAGTCCGGCACTGCGCCCAGATTCACCAGACCATCGGCGAACAGCGTGTGGACCATCGCAGCCAGCAAAAACACATCGGCGTTGGGGCGGATGAAGTGGTGGGAGTCGGCCACGGCCGCGGTTTCGGTGCGGCGCGGGTCGATGACGACCAGTCTGCCTCCGCGTGCCTGCAGCGCTTTGGCCTTGCCCTTGAAGTCGGGCACGGTCCACATGCTGCCGTTGCTAACCAGCGGGTTGGCGCCCAGCACCAGCAGGTAATCGGTGTGACTGATATCGGGCAGAGCTACCGACAGCCAATGGCCAAACATCAGACCGCTGGCGAGTTGCTTGGGCATTTGGTCCAGCGTGGATGCCGAAAACACGTTCTTGGTTCCCAAGGCGCGTGCCAGTTTGCCAAAGTAGGTGAGCAGACCGATCTTGTGGGCCGAGGGGTTGCCCACCACCACAGCGGTGGCGTTGCGTCCGTGTGCAGCCATCAGCGGTGGCAGGCGGCGCTCAATCTCCGCAAAGGCTTCTTCCCAACTGGCCTGTGCAAACACGCCATTGCGCTTGATCAGCGGCGTGCGCAGGCGGTCGGGGTCTTCGTGCAGATCCTTCAGGGCCACGCCCTTGGGGCAGATGTAGCCAGCGCTCAAGACATCGGCATCGTGGCCACGGATGCTGATCACTTTGCTGCTTTGTACCTTGATTTCCAGACCACAGCAGGCTTCGCACAGGGGGCAGATGCGGTGGTGGGTGGTGGTGTCGGTCATGGTTCCTTGGGGTGGGGCTATGTGTTAAAACCATTGTGCCGTGTCGCCGCAATCGGCGCTGGCGCCAACATGACAACCCCAAACAAGGCCCAGCCACTGCCCACCCCACCCGAGCCGCCCACAGGTCTGAAACAGCGCCTGCACCCCGACATCCTCAAGCTCGGGCTGGTCAGCTTCTTGACCGACCTGAGCTCGGAGATGGTGTTTTCGGTGTTTGCGATTTTCTTCACTACCGTGGCCGGGGCATCTGCATCCCTCCTGGGCTTGATCGAGGGCCTGGCCGACTTCTCGGCTTCGTCGTTGAATTACCTGGCCGGATGGCTATCGGATCGGGGTGGCAAGCGCAAGATTTTTGCCATTTCAGGCTATGGTTTTTCCACACTGGCCAAGACGATATTGCTGGTCAGCACGTCCATCGTGGGCTTGAGCCTGTTTCGGGTGATCGAGCGTTTGGGCAAAGGCTTTCGCGGCCCACCGCGCGATGCCTGGCTGTCTTCTATTGCCACCAAGCACAAGCGCGGTTATGCGTTTGGTGTGCACAAGGCGCTGGACAAGGCCGGTGCGGTGCTGGGCCCGCTGGTCGCCTACGCGCTGCTGTCCTGGCTGGGCGAGACGCCTGAGGGCTACCGCACGCTGTTCTGGGTGGCGTTTGTTCCGGCCGTGCTGGCTGTCGTGGTGCTGGGTTTCATTCAAGACAAACCGGGTGCGAGCCATGCCCGCGAGAGTGTGGGCGATAACTGGAAATTGCTCAGCCCGGGTTTCAAGCGGTTCCTGCTTCCGGCCGGTATCTTCGCGTTGGGCTATTTCAGCCTGGGCTTCTTGTTGCTCAAGGCCCATGCCGCGGGGTTCAGCGCCAGCCAGATCGTGCTGCTGTATGCACTGTTCAACGCCACCTGCGTGGTGGCAGCGCCGCTGGCGGGCAAGTGGGGCGACACCGTCGGCCGTAGCCGTGTCGTGTTGCTGGGCTATGCGCTGTATGGCTCCATCAACCTGGCGCTGGTGTTTGCCAGCAGCAGATGGGAAATCATTGCATTGTTTGCGTTCTACGGACTGTTTTACGCGGTGGAGGATTCGCAAAGCAAGGCCTTGATTGCTGACCTGGAGCGTGACCGGCGTGCCACCGCAATGGGGGTCTATAACTTTGTGACCGGTTTGCTGTACCTGCCTGCTTCGCTGATTGCAGGCGCGCTGTGGACGGTTGCGCCCGAGCTCGCATTTAGTCTTGCGGGCCTGCTGTCATTGGTGGCCATGGGCATCTTCGCTGCCATGCACCCGGCCAGCATCAGTCCGCAGTAACACGGATCTGGACCAGCCTGCGCCCATCGGATGTACCGGCGCTGCTGTAACTGCCAGAACGCGACATGTTTCCACTGGTGGCAATGGTGACCCACTGGTTCAGTGGCGCGCTCACGGTGGTGCTGTAGCGCTGGCGGGCGGTGGTTGGCAGGTCGGAGCTGGTGCGCTCCTCTACCGCAGAAGACTGCACTTCAATTTCCACCTTCACGGCTTGCCTGCCGCCTGGCCAGCGTGGGGTGGCGGTGAAGCTCTGGCCCGACTCCATCCAGGTAATGTCCTGGGTCACGCCACCCGCATTGCTGCTGGCCGAGGCGCTCGCGGCGCTGAGTGTGGCGCTTTGCGATTCAATTTTTCGCACCCACTGCATGGGCATGGACTGGTTGATCTGCAGGCTGGCTTTTTCACCATTGCGCACTCGCACCAGTTGTGGAGCAAAGTCCACCGCGCGGTTGGCGGTGCCCACGCTGTATGCGCCGCCCGTTGCGGTGGGGCTGTCTTGTTCGCCGTCCTTCACCTGGCGCAGTTCTACGGTCAGGTCGCGCGCAATCTCACGCACGGTTTCGCGCTTGGGTGTCTGGGCCCACGTTGCCATGGGTGCCATAGACGCCATCGTCGCGGTGACCATCAAAGCCTGGATAAAGATACGTCGCATAGTCGAGTCCCCTTGCTACAGGTCAAACGGAGTTGGGATCAGGCGTCTATTTCAGCACGACTCCTGCATTTTTGGTTCTATCATTGTGCCAACAGGAGTAAACCATGCGAAGCCAAGTTAGTGTCACCTTTAAAAGCGTCCCCCCAGTACGTATCGAACTGGGGCCCGAGCAGGCGTTAGACCGTGAAGCAGCCCGCCAATGGCTGGACACGCAGTTCACCGAAATGGACTGTGAGCCCCTGCGCGCCACGGGCAAGTTGCTGATGGCTGATCGCGTGGTGGTAGTGGCCCAAGCGGCCGGTCCCGCCAAGTTTGCCGATCCTGTATGGGCGCTGGCCTTTGCCCAGTCGGCCAGCGCTGTGCTGGGCAAGCAGGTGATCAATGTGGATGCCGACACGCTGAGCATCACTTATTGACCAAATGACGTTGGCGCCCGGTCGCGGCGCTAACGTTTTGGTGGTTGTCTTAAGGGTATTCCCCATGAGTCAACGTTCAATTGAGGTCTACCGTACGCTGGTAACTTCCGCCATTTGGAAACCAACTTGGGTAGGCATCAATTATGAACAATCTGAAAATTTCAACCCGGATTCTTTTGCTTGTATGCACGTTGGCGGCCATTGTGGCCTTCATTGGCTGGATGGGGCTCAACGGCATCGGTAAATCCAATGATGCCTTGCAGACGGTTTATGCAGACAGGGTAGTTGCCTTGGGTCAATTGGTTCCGGTTCAGCGCCTGATGCTGCGCAACCAGTTGGCGGTGGCAAACGCGGTCAATGAACCGACACCAGAAGGCGTGGCCAAGGCCATTGAGGAATTTGACGGCAATGTTGCTGCCATCAACAAGGAGTGGGGTGAGTACATGGCCACCACACTGACGCCCGCGGAGGCACAAAGCGCCAAAGGCTTTGGCGACGCCCGTGCGCTGTTTGTGCAGGAAGGGCTTAAACCCGCAGTGGCAGCATTGAAGTCTGGCAACAAAGAAGAGGCTGGGCGCCTGATCCGGGAAAGAATTCGACCGCTCTATGCCGATACTGCCAAGTATATGAATGCACTGGTGAAGATTCAGCTCGATGAATCGCAAAAGGAAGTTAAGGCGGCCGATGCCCGCTATGGCACGCAGCGCACGTTTGCCATTGCAACCATCGTGTTCGGCTTGATGTTTGCGTTCTGGTTTGGCTGGGCGCTCATGCGCTCGATTGGTGCATCGCTGAGCAAGGCCATTGAAGTCTCCAACGCCGTGGCCGACGGTGACCTGTCTCACTCCATTGAGGTGAGTGGCAAGGATGAAACAGCACAACTGATGCAGTCCATCGCCAGCATGCAGGGCAATCTGATCAATTTGGTTTCGCGGGTGCGTCAGGGCTCGGAAGGAGTGGCCACTGCCAGTTCTGAAATTGCACAGGGCAACCACGACCTGTCGGCACGCACCGAATCGCAAGCCAGTGCCCTTGAAGAAACGGCCGCTAGCATGGAACAACTCAGCGCCACCGTCAAACAAAATGCAGACGCGGCGAAGCAGGCCAACCAGTTGGCCAGCAACGCGTCCACGGTGGCCGTCCATGGCGGTGAGGTCGTTGGTCAAGTGGTAGAAACTATGAAAGGGATCAACGAGTCCAGTCGCAAGATCAGCGACATCATCAGCGTCATCGATGGCATTGCGTTTCAAACCAACATTCTGGCGCTCAACGCCGCAGTGGAAGCGGCGCGCGCCGGTGATCAAGGACGTGGTTTTGCGGTGGTCGCCTCGGAAGTTCGCTCACTTGCTGGGCGCAGCGCCGAGGCGGCCAAGGAAATCAAATTGCTGATTAACGCCAGCGTCGAGCGCGTGGAACAAGGCACTCTGCTGGTGGACAAGGCGGGTACGACGATGACGGAGATTGTCACCAGCATCCGACGTGTAACCGACATCATGGGAGAGATCAGTGCGGCCAGCAATGAACAGAGTGCCGGCGTGAGCCAGATTGGCGAAGCCGTCACGCAGATGGACACGGTCACTCAACAAAATGCCGCATTGGTAGAGCAAATGGCAGCCGCAGCCAGCAGCCTGAAGGGTCAGGCAGAGGAACTGGTGCAGGTGGTGTCTTCGTTCAAGCTGGGCGATGGCCGCCATGCACCCCAAGTGGCACAGCGCTCCCAATTGCCTCAATCAAAACCGTTGGGAGTCGCAGTGCGCCAACCGTTGCGGATCAGCAAGCCCGCGACTAAAGCGCCAGCCTTGAAACATGCCGCTACCAAGCCTATGGCTACTCCCAAGGCGTTAGCCAAACCGGTGTCGACCGCCAAGGCAACACCGGCTGGCGGTGACGACGATTGGGAAACCTTTTAGTCGATTGGGCTGACCGGCAGGCGCCGCGCCAGTAGCGCACCCGAAAAGCGCACATCCAGCGGAATGCGCACTTGCAGTGGGCTCCCCGGTGCGACGGCGATGGCTTCACCAGCGAGGTTGTGCATCTGCTCCAGTGTGATGGTGTGGTTGCCGCTGGGGTGAATCACCTCAATCTGGTCGCCAACCAGGAATTTGTTCTTGACTTCCACTTCGGCCCAACCATCCGTCACGTTGCGTACCTCGCCGACGAAATGGCTGTGGCCGATGTCGGAGTGGCCGCTCTCGTAATTCTGGTAGTCCTGTGAGGGGCGGCGCTCCAGAAAACCGCTGGTGAAGCCCCGGTTGGCCAGGCCTTCGAGCTCAGTAATCAGCTTGGGGTTAAACGGGCGGCCAGCCACGGCATCGTCGATGGCCTTGCGGTAGGTCTGTGCGGTGCGGGCCACGTAATACAGGCTCTTGGTGCGGCCTTCAATCTTGAGCGAGTCGACACCAATTTTCACCAGGCGCTCAACGTGTTCCACGGCGCGCAGGTCTTTGCTGTTCATGATGTAGGTGCCGTGCTCGTCTTCCATGATGGGCATGAGTTGACCCGGGCGTCCCGCTTCTTCCAGCAGATACACCTTGTCGGCTTCGGGGTGACGCTGGCTGCCGCCACAGGCGGCGAAGGAGGACTCGGCCTCTTGCTGCGCTTCGTTGAAGCTGAAGCCGGGCTCCATCTTCACGGCAATGGCCTCGCCGGTGTTGGGGTCCACATCGCTTACCTGGGTGCTGTAGTTCCAGCGGCAGGCGTTGGTGCAGGTGCCCTGGTTGGGGTCGCGCCGGTTGAAGTAGCCCGAGAGCAGGCAGCGCCCGGAGTAGGCAATGCACAGGGCACCGTGCACAAACACTTCGAGTTCGATGTCCGGGCATTCCTGGCGGATTTTTTCGATCTCTTCGAGGCTCAATTCGCGTGACAGGATGATGCGGGCCACGCCCACCCTTTGCCAGAATTTCACCGCCGCATAGTTGACCGTGTTGGCCTGCACCGACAGATGAATCGGCACGTCGGCGAAGTTGCCCTTGTCCATGCCTTCGCGCACCATCATGATGAGGCCGGGGTCGGCCATGATCAGGGCATCGGGCTTGAGCGCAATGACCGGCTCGATGTCGCGCAGGTAGGTGCGCACTTTGTCGTTGTGCGGCAGCAGGTTGCTGGTGACGAAGAACTTTTTGCCCCTGGTGTGGGCTTCCTGGATGCCGATCTGGATTTGCTCTAGCTTGAATTCGTTGTTGCGTGCGCGCAGGCTGTAGCGGGGTTGGCCAGCATAGATGGCATCGGCGCCAAAATCGAAGGCGGCACGCATTTTGTCCAGCGAACCGGCGGGCAAGAGGAGTTCGGGTGATTTGAGGCTCATGCACGTATTGTCCCGCAGAGCGCCCCCGCTGCGCGGCCTGCCTTTTCGCGACACAATACCAGCATGGATAAGCGGATTGTGATCGCCGGTGGCGGTATTGGTGGCCTTGCGGCCGCTTTGGCGTGCTCGCGTGCGGGTTGGCCGGTTCAATTGCTGGAGCGATCACACGAGTTTGGCGAGGTGGGGGCGGGTATTCAGCTCGGTCCCAATGTGGTGCGGGTATTGCAGCGCTGGGAGCTCGCAGACGAACTGACCCAAGTGGCAAGCTTTCCCGAAATGTTGCGCGTGCGCTCTGCTTGCAGCGGTAAAGAACTGGGATGTTTGCGCTTGGGCGAACGCGCACACACGCGATATGGCGCACCCTATGCCACCATTTACCGTGCCGATCTGCACAAAATGCTACTCAACGCGGTAACCCAGCAGGCGGATGTGCGACTGCATCTGGGACAGTGGCTCGAATCCTTTGTGGACGCGGGCAGTTGCGTGCAGGCCAGGGTGCTGGACGGGCCGACTATTGAAGCGAATGCCCTGATTGGTGCCGATGGCCTTTGGAGCACCGTTCGCAGCCAGTTGCTGCACGACGAGAAGCCGCGCGTGACCGGCCATCTGGCCTACCGGGCGCTGATTGCGCAGCACGAGTTGCCTGCCCATTTGCGCAGTCAGCAGGTCACCGTGTGGGTGGGGCCTGACCTGCATGTGGTCCAGTACCCAGTTCGTCAGGGAGATTGGCTCAACGTGGTGGCCATCGTTCATGGACAGGTGCAGGGTGACGTGGATGACTGGGACCATGCCACCCATGCGGCGGATTTACAAGCCGCCATGGGCGGCAATTGCAAGCGCTTGCAGGATCTGATCAGTGCGATTGAGAACTGGCGCCAATGGGGCCTGTGTGATCGTCCGCCGATGACCGGTGCGCATGAGCAAGCGCAGGGGCGTGTAGCCCTGCTGGGGGATGCCGCCCACCCGATGCGACCGTATATGGCGCAGGGCGCGGGCATGGCCATTGAGGATGCTGCCTGTCTGGAGCGTGTGCTGGCCTTGCCAGACGTGCTGATGACGCAGCGCCTACGGAGATATGCGCAGGAGCGATGGAGGCGCAATGCGCGGGTGCAAGCCCGATCTATCCGCAACGGAGAAATTTTTCACGCTAAAGGACTGGTGCGCTGGGGGCGTGATATGGCCATGGGCCTGTTGGGTGAGCGACTGCTCGACGTACCCTGGCTGTACCGTGGTTGATGTAGTTGGTCCGGGCGGTAAGTTCCGCAGCAGGTCAACCCCGAAGGCCAGCGGTGGCCACACATTGGGAGTGAAGTTTGCCGACTTGTCAGCGCTTCATACGCACAGGGGAGTCCTTGGAAATACCCCATGGTTCGGGCGAGGGGAGTTTGGGTTCGCCGTTGTCCATGCCTTGCGCGTACCACAACGCGAGGCCGACCCCACCCACGATCACGACCACTCCAAGGATCAGTTTCAGAACAGTGACCCAGACTTCGGGTTCGTCTTTCGGTTTCTTCATGTGTTTTTTCCGGTTATTGGTATCAAGCCTGGCGGCCCAGCAGCAGGTATTCCATCAGGGCCTTTTGCACGTGCATGCGGTTCTCGGCTTCGTCCCACACCACTGATTGCGGCCCATCGATCACGTCGGCCTGCACTTCTTCCCCCCGGTGGGCCGGCAGGCAGTGCATGAACAAGGCGTCGGGTTTTGCGGCTGCCATCATGTTGGAGTCAACGCACCAGGCGGCGAAGGCTTTGCGGCGTGCTTCGTTCTCGGCTTCATACCCCATGCTGGTCCACACATCGGTGGTAACCAGATCGACGCCGGAGCACGCCTCTACCGGGTTGCTATAGGTTTTATAGCTGCCTACGCCCATTCCACAGGGGGTAACAGCCACTTTTTCATCTACCTCATAGCCGCTGGGGGTGCTCACCCGCAGGTGAAAGCCCAGTGTGGCGGCGGCCTGCAACCAGGTGTTGGCCATGTTGTTGCCGTCGCCCACCCAAGCGACTGTCTTGCCGCGCAGGTAGTTCGGGTCCATTCGGCCGTGCGCATCGGTGCCCCGATGCTCCAGCAGGGTGAAGAGGTCCGCCAGAATCTGGCAAGGATGGAACTCGTTGGTCAGGCCGTTGATGACGGGTACCCGGGAGTGGGCCGCAAAGCGCTCCAGTTTGGTCTGCTCAAATGTGCGGATCATGACGATGTCAGTCATGCGGCTGATGACCTTGGCGCTGTCCTCAATCGGCTCGGAACGTCCCAACTGGCTGTCGCCGGTGGTGAGGTGCACTACGCTGCCACCCAACTGGTACATGCCGGCCTCAAAACTCACACGCGTGCGGGTGGACGCCTTCTCGAAAATCATGGCCAGTGTGCGATCGGCCAGCGGGTGGTGGCGCACAAAGGTCTTGAATTTGTGTTTGATGGCGGCCGCGCGCACGAGCAGATAGTGATACTCGTCGGCGCTGAAATCGGCAAACTGAAGGTAGTGCCGCACGGGCGGCGCACCTTGAGGCAGGGTGCTGGGGATGCCGGTGGTCAGGGGGGTCATTCGGTTTCTTTCAACAAGGTCACAATCAGCGGGCACAGGATAGCGGCGATCTGGTCGGCCTCTGCAGTTGTCAGGATCAGGGACGGTACCAGACGCACAACGGAGTCGGCGGTGACGCTAATGAGCAAGCCGGCATCGGCTGCACGCTGCACCAGAGCGCTGCAGGGCTTGGCCAAATCAACGCCCAGCATCAGGCCTTGGCCACGGATTTCCTTGACCGCCCCACTTGCCAACTCAGTTGCCAGAGCGGTTTGCAATGCCGCTTTCAGGTGATCGCCGACCTTGGCGGCATTGGCCAGCAAGCCATGTTCTTCCATGATACGGATCGTCTCCACTCCGGCTCGCATGGCCAGCGGGTTGCCGCCAAAGGTGCTGCCGTGGTTGCCAGGCGCAAATATCTTGGCGGCCTTGGGCCCCGCCACCACAGCACCCACCGGTACGCCCGAGCCCAGGCCCTTGGCCAGCGGCATGACGTCGGGTTGAATGCCCGCCCATTGGTGGGCAAACCATTTTCCGGTGCGGCCCATGCCGCACTGCACCTCATCAATCATCAGCAACCAGTCGCGCTCGTTGCACAGGGCCCGGACGTCGCGCAGGTAATCCATGTGCATGGGGTTGACGCCGCCTTCGCCCTGAATGGCCTCAAAGAACACCGCCACCACATTGGGGTTATTGGCTGTGGCAGTCTTTAGCGACTCAATGTTGTTGATGGGGACGCGCACGAAGCCTTCCACCAGCGGACCAAAGCCGGCTTGCACCTTGGGGTTTCCAGTGGCGCTCAGTGTGGCGATGGAGCGGCCATGGAAGGCTTTGTCGTACACCACGATTTCGGGGCGCTCAATGCCTTTGTCATGGCCAAACTTGCGGGCCAGTTTCAGGGCGGCTTCATTCGCTTCCAGACCGGTGGAGCAGAAGAATACATTGGTCATGCCCGAGCGTTCCACCAACAAGCGCGCCAATTCTTCCTGCAGCGGGATATGGTAGTAATTGGAAGTGTGGATCAGCTTTGTGACCTGGTCTTGCAACGCTGCGACGAGTTTGGGGTGGTTGTGGCCCAGCGTGTTGACGGCAATTCCACCCAGCGCGTCAAGGTACTCGCGGCCATTGACGTCCCACACGCGGCAGCCTTGCCCATGCGAAAGGGCGATCGGTAGGCGGCCATAGGTGTTCATCACATGGGGTGACGAGGGCGTGGCGGGTGCAGCGGTCATGTGAGAGCTCCAGGGTCTGCGGTTCAACAAGACGGCCAGTATCGGCCATCGGTCAGCAATTTTAGGCGGTGAGTGCGACTGAATAGTTGCCAAGTTGGTATCACTGTGATGCGTCAGCAAAGTGCTGGCTTGCCTCAGATAAAATCTTGCCGCGCCGCACTGGCACATGGTGCGCACCCATTCGTCTGCTTCAATTTCATGTCGTTCACGTCATTCAAAGAAATCTATATCCTGGGGTTGACCCGTAGCGGCAAGCCGTTCCGCCCCAGCGACTGGGCCGAGCGATTGGCCGGCGTGATGAGCCAGTTTCGCCCCGGTGGGCCGCAACCGGGTAGCCATCTGCGTTATTCACCCTGGTGCATTCCAACCTCGATCGGCAACGTGAAGTGCGTGATTGTTCACAGTGACCTGCGAGATTACGAGGTCATGGCCTGGGACTTCTGCCTGAATTTTGCCAAAGACAACGAATTGCAGGTCAGCGAGATTCGCCCAAAGCCGCCAGTTTGACCATTTTGTTGTACGCTGGCGAGTCTATTGTGGAGACTACTATGCAAAGCAAGGATCACTGGGAAAAGGTCTATACCACCAAGAAGCCGGACAACGTGAGCTGGTTTCAGCCCCACGCAGAGTTGTCAACACGGTTGATCCGGGAAAGTTGCCCGCAACGCGATGCCGCCATCATCGACGTGGGTGGCGGGGCATCCACGCTGGTCGACGACCTGCTTGACGTTGGCTATGCCCATGTGACGGTGCTGGATCTGTCGCATGCAGCACTGACGGAAAGCCGCCGACGGTTGGGTGCGCGTGGAGACTCGGTACGGTGGATGGAGGCAGACATCACTCGCGCGGAATTTGAGCCACATAGCTTTGACCTCTGGCACGACCGTGCAGTTTTTCATTTTTTGACCACCCCCGAGGATCGAGTCGCCTATGTGCGGCAGGTCTTGCGGGCGGTCAAGCCTGGGGGGTACGTCGTCGTAGCAACCTTTGGCAGCGACGGCCCTACGCAGTGCAGCGGCCTGCCCGTGATGCGCTACGCGCCTGATGAGCTGCATGCGGAGTTTGGCAATGCGTTCACCCTGCTCGCGCACGAAGAGCAGTTGCACCACACTCCCTTTGGCACCGACCAGCAGTTCATCTACTGCATGTGCCGCAAGTCGGCGGCATGAGTTCACTGCACCGGGCTGTCTGGTTTGCGCTGGGTGCTGCCGTCCTGTTTGGGGCCAGTACGCCCTTCGCAAAGCAACTTTTGGGTTATGGGGCCGCCACTTCATCCCCTTTTCTGCTGGCTGGTCTGTTATATCTGGGTAGCGGTCTGGGTTTGACTGCCATCCGGCTGGTGCGCGACCAAGGTTGGAAACCGGTCGGTCTGCCAAGGCATGAGTGGCCATGGTTGCTGGGGGCTATCGCCTGTGGGGGTGTGCTGGGACCTGTGTTGCTGATGGTGGGTCTCGCGCATACGACGGCAGCTACGACTTCGCTCCTCCTCAATCTCGAATCGGTACTCACTGCAACACTGGCTTGGCTGGTCTTTCGCGAGCACACAGACCGCCGGATTGTGACGGGGATGGCGCTGATCGTTGCCGGCGGAGTCGTGTTGGCCTGGTCTGACCAAGCCACTGCCACGCCGGGTATCGGTTCAGTGGCATTGGCAGGTGCCTGCCTGGCCTGGGCGATTGACAACAATTTGACACGCAAGGTGTCGGCGTCTGATGCCTTGTTTATCGCGGGCAGCAAAGGGTTGGTTGCGGGATGCGTCAATACCGGGCTTGGATTAGCCATGGGAACTTCCTGGCCGGCCTTGCAATGGGTGTCAGTGGCCCTGCTGACTGGCTTCGTGGGGTACGGTCTGAGCCTGGTTTTTTTCGTTCTCGCCTTGCGTGGCCTGGGTGCAGCGCGTACCGGCGCGTATTTCTCGGTCGCCCCCTTTGTTGGGGCTGCACTTTCGGTGGCACTGTTTGGGGAGTCTACAAACCTGATGTTCTGGGTTGCCACCGGGTTGATGGCCGCCGGTGTCTGGCTGCACTTCACGGAGCACCATGCGCATGCCCATGAGCACATGGCGCTGTCGCATGTCCATCTGCACCGCCATGATGACCACCATCAACACACGCATGACTTCGACTGCGACGGTGTGGAGTCGCACACGCATGCGCACCTTCATACGCAAATGCAGCACCGGCATGCGCACTTCCCGGACGTCCATCACCGGCACTCCCATTCCTGAAGCCAACAAAAAAGCCGTTCAGTTGAACGGCTTTTTTGCTTTGCTGGCAGCGCACCCGGTGCAAACGGCAGGCCCCGAAGGACCCGTGCGAGTTGCCTAAATTCTAGGCTGCAGGTTTAAGCTGCGACTGCCAAGGCTTTCACCTTGGTAGACAGACGGCTCTTGTCGCGAGCTGCCTTGTTTTTGTGGAAGATGCCCTTGTCCGCCACGGTGTCAACCACGGCTTGCATCTTCGCAAACAGTTCAGTGGCCTTGGTCTTGTCACCGGCCAGAACTGCTTTCTCGACGTTCTTGACCGCGGTGCGGTACTTGGAACGCAAAGAAGTGTTTGCTGCGTTGATTTTGACGTCCTGACGGACGCGCTTACGGCCCGACGCGAGGCGCGGGTTCTTTTTCTTGGGTTTTCCAGATGCCATAGTAATAGTTCCTTGTGTCTGAGGATGATGCCAGCAAAGCCGACTATTATAGCAGCTAGTCTCTGCATGAGCAGAGCAGAGGGTACGGGTTCACGGTCAGATGTAGAGCTGAGTGTGGTCAGCGAATTTGAGGGACTGATTTTTACGAACCGGCCCCAATCCACCTGGCCGACCCGACACGCTCATGTCCATACAAAACGAGTGGCCGGCTTACTTTGCGCCACCCAGCTTCAAAAAGTCTCCATCCTTGTCCAAGGACAGCATGCCGCTTTGTGCGTAGATGCCCAGCTTGGCGCGCGTATCGGTGATGTCCAGGTTGCGCATGGTCAGCTGGCCAATGCGGTCCAAGGGGCTGAACGGCGCGTCTTCCACTTTTTCCATCGACAGGCGCTCGGGTGCATAGGTGAGGTTGGGCGACTCGGTGTTGAGCAGGGAGTAGTCGTTGCCACGGCGCAGCTCCAGCGTCACGGTGCCGGTGATGGCGCTGGCGATCCAGCGCTGGGCAGTTTCGCGCAGCATGATGGCCTGGCTGTCAAACCAGCGGCCCTGGTAGAGAAGGCGGCCCAGCTTGCGACCGTTGTCGCGATATTGCTCGATCGTGTCTTCGTTGTGGATGCCGGTGACCAGGCGTTCGTAGGCGATGAACAGTAGCGCCAGACCGGGGGCTTCGTAGATGCCGCGACTCTTGGCTTCGATGATGCGGTTTTCGATCTGGTCGCTCATGCCCAGACCATGGCGGCCACCAATGCGGTTGGCTTCCATAATCAGCGTCACCAGGTCGGGGTATTCGACGCCGTTCAGTGCGACAGGGCGGCCTTCTTCAAAGCGCACCGACACTTCTTCGGCCTTCACCACGCAGTCGTCTTTCCAGAACGGCACGCCCATGATCGGGTTGACGATCTTCATGCCGCTGTTCAGAAACTCCAGGTCCTTGGCCTCGTGGGTTGCGCCCAGCATGTTGGAGTCGGTGGAATAGGCTTTCTCGGCACTCATCTTGTAGCCAAAGCCGTGCTGCGTCATAAAGGCCGACATTTCGGCGCGGCCACCCAGTTCGTCGATGAAGGCCTGGTCCAGCCAGGGCTTGTAAATTTTGAGTGCAGGGTTCGTCAGCAGTCCGTAGCGGTAAAAACGCTCGATGTCATTGCCCTTGAAGGTAGAGCCATCGCCCCAGATGTTGACGTCGTCCTGTTTCATGGCCGACACCAGCATGGTGCCGGTGACTGCGCGGCCCAGTGGCGTGGTGTTGAAGTAGGTCACGCCAGCAGTGCTGATGTGGAAAGCGCCACTTTGCAGCGCGGCAAGGCCTTCAGCTGCGAGTTGCGGTCGACAGTCGACCAGGCGGGCCTTTTCGGCACCGTATTCCATGGCCTTGCGGGGAATTTCGTCGTAGTCCGCTTCGTCGGGCTGGCCCAGGTTGGCGGTGTAGGCGTAGGGCAGGGCGCCCTTGAGTTTCATCCAGTGCAGGGCAGCGCTGGTGTCCAGACCGCCGGAGAAGGCAATGCCGACCTTTTGGCCGACGGGGGTGTTTTGCAGGATGGTGTTAGACATTAAATTGGCCTCTAGCCCCCGCGAAATAAGCGTGAGCAGCTATAAAAATAAGAGCAACCTGGAAGTGGCTGAAGCGTCTATCAGCCGAAGTGGCAGATGTAGTGGTAGGCGTCAAAGCCGGCCGTGACGCGGATGTCAAACTTGGCGTTGCCGGGGACGCTGAATTTCTCGCCAGCCGACGATTTCACCCAGGCCTCGGAACCCGCCAGTTTGTACTCGCAGCTACCGGCCACACATTCCATGATCTCGGGCGCGCCGGTGTTGAAGGTCAGGGTGGCGGGGAGGATCACCCCGACTGACTTTTTGGTGCCATCGGCAAAGGTGATGCCGTGGCTCACGCATTTTCCGTCAAAGTAGACGTTGGCGGTGGTGGTGACGGATACACCGTCGATTTGGGTTGTGGTCATGGGGATGCGGGAGTTGGAGAATTGAGAGCAATTTTAAGGTGCTTCGGGGATCGGGCGAACGGGGTGCTCTGCGCAGTGAGGTCAAGGTGGAGGCCGCAGGCCGGAGGACATGAGCGGCGGTATGCGCCCCATGCCTTTTGCGGGCACCCACGAAAAACCTGTCTCAAGCCAGACGGTTTTCGAAGTTCTCCGGCGTGAAACCCACCGTCACACCACCGTCATTCCACACCACCACCGGGCGTTTGATGACGCTGGAGTGTTCCATCATGACCGCTGTGGCCGACGTAGCATCCACGACGCTGGCTTGCACGCTGGCATCGAGCTTGCGCCAGCTCGGGCCTTTGCGGTTGATGAGCCTGTCCAACCCAATAGTTTTGATCCAGGCAGGCAAAAGTGCGGTGGGTACGCCCTGTTTCTTGAAATCGTGGAACTGGTAGTCCACGCCACGGTCGGTCAGCCAGGCACGGGCCTTTTTGACGGTGTCGCAGTTGGGGATGCCGTAGAGGGTGATCATGTATGGCATTGTAGGAAAGCATGTTTTGCTCGCCCGCAGCGGGCCTGGGATGGGTGCTTTGCTCCATGTCCCTCCGGCCTTCGGCCTCCTTCCTTGACTTACGCAAAGCACCCATCCCAGGCCCGCTGCTCGAAACTTGGGTACTTGCTGCCGGTGAGCCAACTGCGCAGGAAGGATCGGTTGGGCGACAATCAGCGCGGTATGGACGCACTGAATACCCTTGACGACTGGCTTGCCCACTGCGAACGCCTGCACCCCACCACCATCGAGATGGGCCTGGAGCGTGTGCGCACCGTGGCCCAGCGCATGCACATCCGCTTCGACTGTCCGGTGATTACCGTGGCGGGCACCAACGGCAAGGGCTCGACCTGCGCCATGCTGGAGTCCATTCTGAGGCAGGCTGGGTACCGCACCGGTCTTTTCACATCGCCGCACCTGGTGCATTTTGAAGAACGCCTGCGGTTGCTCGGGCAATCGGTGAATGCTGCAGATTTGGTAGCAGGCTTCGCAGCAGTGGAGAGGGCCAGGGGCCAAAATGGCGAGGTAGTCTCGCTGAGTTACTTCGAGTTTTCGATGCTGGCCATTTTTGAGGTGATGATGCGCAGCAACCTGGACGTGGTGATTCTGGAGGTGGGGTTGGGCGGGCGGCTCGATTCCACCAACATCATCGATGCAGACTGCGCCATCATCACCAGCATTGACCTGGACCATACCGAATTGTTGGGTCCTGATCGCGAAAGCATTGGTTATGAGAAGGCTGGCATCATGCGTACCGGCCGTCCTGTGATCGTGAGCGACCCCATGCCGCCGCAAAGTGTGCTGGACCGGGCGCTGGAAGTGGGTGCGGATTTGTGGCGCGTAGGGCAGGATTTCAATGTGTCGGGCGACCCGCAGCAGTGGGGCTGGGCTGGGCGGGGGCGTCGTTACAGCGGTCTGGCTTACCCGGCGCTGCGGGGCGCCAACCAACTGGTCAATGCGGCCGGCGTGCTGGCGGCGCTGGCGGCGTTGCGAGAGCGCCTGCCCATCACCGCGCAGGCGGTGCGCAATGGGTTTGCCTTTGTAGAGTTGCCGGGGCGCTTTCAGATCATCCCCGGCCAGCCCACGCTGGTGCTGGATGTGGCGCATAACCCGCACTCGGTGGCGGCGCTGGCGGCCAATCTGGATGCCATGGGCTATTTTCCGACCACCCATGCCGTGTTTGGCGCGATGGCGGACAAAGACCTGGCATCCATGTTGGCCAAAGTCAGTCCGATCGTGGATCGCTGGTATTTCGCGGACTTGTCGCTTGCGCGCGCGGCCACGGGGGATGCCCTGATGGCGCAGTGGCAGGCCCAAAACACCCGCAAAGACACCGTTGCCAGCACCTATGCCGACCCCGTTCTGGCTCTGCAAGCGGCCGTCGCCGCAGCAGACCCCGCTGATAGAATCGTCGTCTTTGGATCGTTCCACACTGTGGGCGGCGTGCTCGAACGGGGCGTGCCCCGGCTGCTGGCCAAACACCTCAATTCCTGAATCACCTCATCCATGGCATTTTTCAAATTTCGAAAAAGTGGTGAAGAGCATTCCACCCCGGTTCCCGCACCCGAAAGCGTGGAGGCCATGCGTACCCGTGCACGGCATCGCCTGATCGGTGCGTCAGTATTGGTTTTGCTGGGCGTTATCGGGTTTCCATTGCTGTTTGATAGCCAGCCACGCCCCATCTCGGTCGATATCCCGATCGAAATACCTGATAAGAACACTGTCAAGCCATTGCGCAGCGCACCGCCATCGACCCCTGCGTCTCAAGTCATAGTGGAGTCAGAAGCGGGAACCAAGCCTGTGGAGCCTGCCTCTGTGCCTGCGCTGGAGCAGAAGACTGCACCAGTAGTTCCGGTGCCACGTACCCTGGTTGCAGCGTCTGCCGTGGCACCCTCGCGTGCTTCGACTGGTTACGTAGCCGCCGCAAGCGGTGCAGGGATAGTTGCAACAATTGCAAAGCCCGCAGACAAGCCTGTGGAGAAGGTGGCGACGCCAGCCAATGACGGAGCCAAGGCGCAAGCCTTGCTGGAAGGAAAAGTTGTTGAACAACCAGCTTCCGCGCCAGCGACTGCCCGTTTTGTGGTGCAGATTGGGGCCTATTCAGACGCCGTCAAGGCGCACGAAGCGCGTGTCAAGTTGGAGAAGGCGGGTCTGAAGACCTATACCCAGGTGGTTCAACCCAAGGAAGGCAAGCGCATCCGGGTTCGTGTGGGTCCGTTTGAATCCAAGGCTGAAGCGGACAAGGTGGCTGAGAAAATCAAAAAGTTGGACCTGCCTGCGGCCATTCTGGAACTGTAAGCGCGCTCACAAGCCTCATGCCGACGCTGGACTGGATTTTTTTGGCGGTGCTGCTGATTTCCTTGATTGTGGGAGCCTGGAGAGGCTTGGTGTATGAGTTGCTCTCGGTTGCCAACTGGATTGCCGCTTTTGTGTTGGCACAGTGGTTTGCTCCGACTGCCGCGCAGTGGTTGCCCATGGCCAGTGCGACTGAGGTGGTGCGTTATGCGGCCGGTTTTGTTTTGGTGTTCGTCTTGTCGCTGTTTGCCGGAGGGTTGCTGGCGTTTTTGATTAGCAAACTGGTGGCCGCCGTGGGGCTGCGTCCGGTTGACCGGGTGCTTGGCGCTGCGTTCGGATTGGCGCGTGGAGTGGTTTTGCTGTTGGCATTTGCCGTCGTGTTTGGCATGACACCCATGGTCAAGGGGCCGTTGTGGCAAGAGTCCAGGGGGGCTGGTATCGCAACCGCGGCGCTGCAGGGTCTGAAGCCCGTGTTACCGCAGGAATTTGGAAAGTACCTACCTTAAGTGAGAAATAATTTATGTGTGGAATAGTGGGTGTTGTCAGTCAGGCACCGGTGAACCAGTTGATCTATGACGCATTGCTGCTGTTGCAGCATCGTGGCCAGGACGCCGCCGGGATCGTCACCCAGCAAGAGCGCAGGTTTTTCATGCACAAGGCTAAGGGTATGGTGCGCGACGTGTTTCGCACCCGCAATATGCGCTCGCTACCTGGCAACTGCGGCCTCGGTCAGGTGCGCTACCCGACGGCAGGCAACGCCTTCAGCGAAGAAGAGGCGCAGCCCTTCTATGTGAACGCGCCATTCGGTATCGTGCTGGTGCACAACGGTAATCTGACCAACGCACACGCACTCAAGGCCGAACTGTTCAACACCGACCACCGCCATATCAATACCGATAGTGACTCCGAGGTGTTGCTCAACGTGCTGGCGCATGAAATCGAGCGAACCACGCGGGGTCTGCCACTGCAGCCAGAGGATTTGTTTGCTGCGGTTCGCAAAGTGCACCGCAGGGTCAAAGGGTCGTATGCGGTGATTGCGCTCATTGCTGGGCATGGCGTGCTGGCGTTCCGTGATCCGTTCGGCATTCGACCGCTGTGCATGGGCAGCAGCGACGGCAGCACTTTGCTGGCCAGTGAATCCGTAGCGTTAGAGGGCACTGGCTACCGCTTTGAGCGCAATGTCGATCCGGGTGAAGCAGTCTTCATTGATTTGAGTGGCAAGGTGCATGCACAGCAATGTGCCGACAATCCGCAACTCAATCCGTGTATTTTTGAATTCGTGTACCTGGCCCGTCCAGACTCGGTGATGGACAAGATCTCCGTGTATCAGGCACGGTTGAACCTGGGTGAGTCGTTAGCCAAGCGGGTTATTTCGACGGTGCCGCCCAACGAGATCGATGTGGTCATACCGATTCCGGAGTCGAGTCGTCCCAGTGCTGCCCAACTGGCTCAACTGTTGGGTTTGCCGTACCGAGAGGGCTTTGTAAAAAACCGATACGTGGGTCGC
Organism: Burkholderiales bacterium; assembly: GCA_947508055.1. Lineage (GTDB taxonomy): Bacteria > Pseudomonadota > Gammaproteobacteria > Burkholderiales > Burkholderiaceae_C > Allorhodoferax. Next base: position 3,698 of record CANNRR010000004.1, on the reverse strand, counting down.
ACCTTCATCATGCCGGGCCAATCGGTGCGCAAAAAGTCGGTGCGCCAGAAGCTCAATGCCATTGCCAGCGAGTTCAAGGGTCGCAATGTGTTGCTGGTCGATGACTCCATCGTGCGCGGCACCACTTCGAAAGAGATTGTGCAAATGGCCCGTGACGCTGGAGCCCGCAAGGTTTATCTGGCTAGCGCCGCGCCACCGGTGCGCTACCCCAATGTGTATGGCATCGACATGCCTACTAGCAGCGAACTGGTGGCACACGACCGCACGGTGGAGGAAATTCGTCAGATCATTGGATGCGATGCACTGATCTATCAGGATGTCGATGGCATGAAGAAGGCCATTGGCTCACTCAATCCCACAATCAAGGGTTTTGATGCATCGTGTTTTGACGGTGTCTATGTCACCGGCGACATTACGTCTGAAGATATCAGTCGCCTGAACGAAAGCCGCGTGGGTGGGGAAGAGAATCAGGAGGATACCTCCCGATTGGCACTGCCCAACCCCGCCGAATGAAAGTTTGAGGCTGCGATGAGAACAAACACATTACCCGAAGACCTGCACCCCGATACGTTGGCGGTACGCACCGCGATTGACAAGAGTCAGTATGGTGAAAACTCTGAAGCGCTGTACCTGACCAGTAGTTTCATTCAACCTGATGCTGCTACGGCAGCCCGCCGTTTTGCCATGGAGGAAGAAGGTTACACGTACACCCGTGTGGGTAACCCCACAGTGAGCAGCATGGAGCAACGTCTGGCCGCATTGGAAGGAACAGAAGCGGCGGTTGCGACTTCCACCGGCATGGCGGCGATTTTGTTGCTCGGCATGGGGTTGCTCAAAAATGGCGACCATGTGGTGTGTTCACAATCCGTTTTTGGTTCCACGATCCGCCTGTTTGCGGGTGAGTTCTCCAAGTTTGGCATCAGCACCAGCTTTGTGTCGCAGACCGATGTGCAGGAGTGGAGGGCCGCCATTCTGCCGAGCACAAAACTGCTGTTTGCGGAGACGCCCACCAACCCGTTGACCGACATTTGCGACATTCAGGCGCTTGCCGATGTGGCACACAACGCAGGCGCCCTACTGGCGGTCGACAACTGCTTTTGCAGTCCGGCTCTGCAGCAGCCCAAGCGCTTTGGCGCAGATTTCATCATTCACTCTGGCACCAAGTATCTGGATGGACAGGGCCGCGTCATGGCCGGTGCCATTTGCTGCGATCGCCGTTATGTGGACGAGGTGTTTTTGCCCATTACCCGCACAGCAGGTATGGTGTTGTCGCCGTTCAATGCGTGGGTCGTTCTGAAGGGAATGGAGACGTTGAGCATCCGCATGCAGGCGCAGTCGCAGCGGGCACTGACTTTGGCGACATGGCTGGAAGGTCATCCGGCTGTAAAGCGCGTTTATTACCCTGGCTTGGCCAGTCACCCGCAGCACGCGTTGGCCATGCGCCAGCAATCGGCCAGTGGCATGGGTGTTGGTGCTGCGGTGCTGTCGTTCGACGTGCATGGCGATGTACCCGAAACGCTGCGTCGCAATGCATTTTCAGCCATTGACGCAGTGCGTGTGTGCTCCATCACCACCAACCTCGGTGACACCAAAACCACCATCTGTCATCCGGCCAGTACCTCGCACGGCCGCATGACTGAAGTGCAGCGCCAGGCGGCCGGCATCGGGCAAGGCTTGATCCGCGTCGCCGTGGGCCTTGAACATATTGAAGACTTGAAGACCGATATCGCACGCGGTCTGGATGCCCTGAAATGACCACAAAAATTCGCACGCGCATCGCACCATCGCCTACCGGTTTTTTGCACCTAGGCACAGCGCGCACCGCTCTATATTCCTGGGCCTATGCCCGTCACTTTGGTGGAGAATTTGTACTGCGCATCGAAGACACGGACGTGGCGCGCTCCAGTCAGGACTCGGTTGACCAGATTCTGGAGTCCATGCGCTGGCTGGGACTGGACTACGATGAAGGCCCGATCTACCAGATGCAGCGCCTGGAGCGTTACAAGGAACTGTTGGATCGGTTGATTCTTGCGGGCAAGGCCTATCACTGCTATAGCACGCCCGAGGAACTGGAAGCCGCGCGTGAAGCCAAGCGAGCCAAGGGCGAGAAAACCTTGTACGATGGCCGCTGGCGTCCGGCATCCGGTAAGACTTTGCCGGCCGTTCCCGAGGGTGTTCAGCCTGTGGTCCGCTTCTGTAACCCGTTGGACGGTGACGTCACCTGGGACGATCTGGTCAAAGGCCCCATCACCATTAGTAACCGCGAAATTGATGATTTGATCATCGCGCGCACCGACGGTATTCCGACTTACAACTTTGCCGTGGTGGTGGACGATTGGGATATGCAGATCAGTCATGTGTTTCGGGGCGATGAACACATCAACAACACGCCGTGGCAGATTAATATCTTCAACGCACTGGGTGCACCACAGCCGCTGTTTGGTCATTGCCCGGTGATCCTGGGTGGCGATGGGCAGAAACTCTCCAAGCGCCGCGGTGCTGTCAGCGTGACTGCATACGAAGAGGGAGGGTACCTGCCTGAGGCCATGCTTAATTACCTGGCGCGTCTGGGTTGGAGCCATGGCGACGAAGAGTTGTTCAGCAGTGACCAACTGGTGGCCTGGTTCGATGGCACGCATTTGAACAAGAGCCCCGCGCAGTGGGACCCAGTCAAGCTGTTGTGGGTGAACGCCCAGTACATCAAGCACGCGGATAACAACCGGTTAGCAATGTTGGTATCCAAGCAACTGGTCAAACTTGGCATCACGCTGGAGTCGTCCCTTGTGGCAGGGCACCTGCCTCAGTTGTGTGCCTTGATCAAGGATCGATGCGACACCACGATTGAGCTGGCCCAGTGGGCCACTAAGTTTTACGGTGATGTGACTCCCGATGCCGCCGAGTTGTCGCAGCATGTCACAGACGCTGTACGGCCAGCTGTTGCCATGCTGTCCGAGAAACTGGCGCGGTGCAATTGGGATAAGTTAACGATCGCCGCCGCCATTAAGGAGGTGCTCGCAGCGAATGGCCTGAAGATGCCACAGTTGGCCATGCCGGTGCGGGTATTGGTCATGGGCACAGCGCAGACGCCGTCGCTGGACTCGGTGCTGGAAATTTGCGGCAGAGAAAAAGTCATCGCTCGCCTTGGGAAAGCTTGAAATATGACGCTATAATTCGAGGCTCGGAAATTGAGAATGCTTTAATGGCTTTTTCAGGTTACTGCGAAGTAATAGGGGGTATAGCTCAGCTGGGAGAGCGCTTGCATGGCATGCAAGAGGTCAGCGGTTCGATCCCGCTTACCTCCACCAAAGTTTTCGAGAACGGATTAGTCCAAGGTTTTGACCCCATCGTCTAGAGGCCTAGGACACTACCCTTTCACGGTAGGTACCGGGGTTCGAATCCCCGTGGGGTCGCCAAGTTTTTGTTGCAAGACAAAACGGCACAAGTCGGTAACAGCAGGCTCGAACGGGCAGGCGACTTGGTTCGAAAGAGCGCACGTTACCACTACCAGGAGCGGTAGTTCAGTTGGTTAGAATACCGGCCTGTCACGCCGGGGGTCGCGGGTTCGAGTCCCGTCCGCTCCGCCAACACATGGAAAGCCTTATAGATCAACGATCTATAAGGCTTTTTCCTTTTTGGGTAGTAGCAAATTTGGTAGCAATCATGCTCAATTTGCCGATTTACCTCCTTGGTTCCAGTTA
>CANNRR010000003.1 GCA_947508055.1 Burkholderiales bacterium | reverse complement strand
GTGTGACCGCCAAAATATTCGCCGGCCTCCAGCAGCGTGATGTCAGCCTTGCCTCGCAGCGCATGGGCTGCTGCCAAGCCAGAAATGCCCGAACCCACAATGGCCACTTTGATCGACACGCGCACTCCTTTAAATTGATGAAACCAATTCTATACCAAACAGTATTTATTATTACTGACAAGTATTTTTATCATCAATACATTCTATTTCACAACTCAAGCGTATACAATTTGTCGCATGACTAGCACTACTCCCACCAAGGTTTCTTTCAAGGCACAAATGCTGCTGGCGCGAGAGGACGCCATCATCCAGTCGGTAAACCGCCTGCTGGCGGAAAAGGGCTTTGAGGCCATGACGGTGGACGAAGTGGCCGCCGATGTCGGCATTGCCAAAGCCAGCCTGTACAAGCACTTTCCCAGCAAGGAAGACCTGGCGGCGGCGGCCATGGTGTCGGTCATGCGCCGGGCGCAGGCATTTTTGGACACATTGCCCGCCGAGTCTTCCGCCGTGGACAAGTTGCGCAGCGTGGTGGCCTGGACCATGGGCCTGAAGCTGGCCGGCGAAATGCCCTCCCTACCGAGCCAAAACTCCAGCCTGCGTACCACTCTGATGGGAAGTAAAGACTATATGGATGGTTTGATGGACGTGAGCGATCGGTTGGGTGCTTGGATTGAGGCGGCTCAGGCGCAAGGCGCAATCAATCCCAAGCTCCCGTCCATTGCAGTGCTGTACACACTGTATGCACGCGCCTGCGACCCGGTTCTGGAATTCCTGAAAATGGGCGAGTTGTACACCAACGACCAAATCGTCGCTCTGGTGCTTAGCACCTGCTTTGACGGCCTGGAAACCCGGTATTCGCCAACAGAAGGGCAATGATGGGCGGATCAACGTCAGGCCCGGTGCACAGATCCTACTGAAACGCGACTTCCGAGAAGCTGCGCAATTTGCGGCTGTGCAGTTGATCGGAACCCTGGGCGCGCAGCAGTTCAACCGCGCGCATGCCGATGCGCAGGTGCTGGTCGACACGCTCGCGGTAAAAGTGGTTGGCCATGCCGGGCAGCTTGATTTCACCATGCAGTGGCTTGTCGCTGACACACAGCAAGGTGCCGTAGGGCACGCGGAATCGGAATCCGTTGGCGGCAATGGTGGCGCTCTCCATGTCCAGTGCCACGGCACGGCTCTGACTGAAGCGGCGCTGCGGCTGGTTGTCGGGCAGCAGTTCCCAGTTGCGGTTGTCGGTACTGGCCACGGTGCCGGTGCGCATGATACTTTTCAACTCCGGGCCTTTGAGCTGGGTGACCTCGGACACGGCCTGCTCCAGCGCGACCTGAATTTCAGCCAGCGCCGGAATGGGTACCCACAGTGGCAGTTCCTCGTCCAGCACATGGTCTTCGCGGACATAGCCGTGGGCCAGCACGTAGTCGCCCAGTTGCTGGCTGTTGCGCAGGCCGGCGCAGTGGCCCAACATGATCCAGGCGTGCGGGCGCAGCACGGCAATGTGATCGGTGATGTTCTTGGCGTTGGCCGGGCCCACCCCAATGTTGACCATGGTGATGCCAGCACGGTCGGCGCGTACCAGGTGATAGCCCGGCATCTGTGGCAGGCGCGGTGGCTCTTTGCCAAGAGCGTCGATGGCTTCGGGGCTCAAACCAACGCGTCTTGTGACGACGTTGCCCGGTTCGATGAAGGCGGTGTATTCACTAGCGGGGTCTTGCATGGCGGCATGTCCCAGAGTAATGAACTCGTCAACGTAGAACTGGTAGTTGGTAAACAGCACGAAGTTCTGGAAATGTTCTGGCCGGGTGCCCGTGTAGTGGCGCAGCCGGTGCAGCGAGTAGTCGACCCGGGGCGCCGTAAATAAGGCCAGTGGTTGGGGCTCGCCCGGGCGCGGCTGGTGGGTGCCGTTGGCAATGCCATCGTCCATGGCGGCCAGGTCGGGCAGGTCAAACACGTCGCGCATGAGAGTGCGGCGCTGGGCGGGCATATTGCCCTCGACGTGGTCGTTCTCCGCAAATGAGAAATGCACGGGGATCGGCTGCGAGCTGGTTCCTACCTCAAGCTCAACTTCGTGGTTTTGCAGCAGCAGGTTGAACTGGTCCAGGTAATAGTCGTAGTACAGGTCGGGGCGGGTCAGCGTGGTCTCAAACCGTCCGGGGCCCGCCACAAAGCCGTAGCTCAGGCGCGCGCTCTCTGGGGAGATGGTGCGCGACACTGTGTCGGTGTGGATGCGCACCAGCGGGTAGCAGGCTCGCACATGGGCCATGCCGTCCTCACCGGCCACAAAGCGCTGCATGGCCAGGCGCAAGTGCGCGATGCTGCCGTCGTAGATGCGTATGACCTGGGCCAGCGCCGAAGCGGCGTCGGTAAATCGTTCAGGGGCAATGAATGGAGGAAGATTTGGCATAGGTATATTGTGCCGCGGATGGAGCCAGGCGGTCTGGTTTGAACTTGCGGAATAATACGGTCCGGCGTCCATTCATTTATGCAGGGTTTTTTCTGGTACACGATCCCAACGACTCGCGGTTTGTCGAGACCGGTTTCCCCTCATTGCAATGGGAGGAAGATGACTTGCCGACACGCCCTTTGCCGCTGCATGAGCGGCCTTTGCAGGCGCGGATTGACCACGAAATGGCCATCATCGCGGAGCACCATGTGCGCATTGCACTGGCTATCGAGAAGTTTTGGGGCCACCGCGACTGCGTGGAATATATTCAGAAATTGATCTTGAGTGGTGGCCACCAGGACGGGCAACGGCGTGTGGGCTTCAAGTCTGACGTAGTGTCGGCGCTGATCAATCTGGCTTCGCTGCACCAAATTGAGTGACCCTGACATTCCTGCTACCGCTGCCCTGCACCTAACGGAGCAACGGTGGCGGGTTGGAATGATCGCGTTTTGTGGCTCGGCCTATTCCAAACCGCCGTCGAAGGCCTCTACCAACTGCCCGATCCACTCTTCGACTTCAGCCGGATCCATTGCCAGGGTGCTAGCCACATAGTCGCCACCCTTGCTCCACTCGGCATTCGAGTGGATTTGGGCATAGCGCTGTATAGCCTCTTCGGTAAGAATGTTCATAGAGATCATTCGTGCCACTTCACGGGGGACCTTGGGGTCCAAAAATACTTCATAGTCGTGGTGTAGTCGAATCGCCAGGGCTACGTTAACCGGGAGACACCATGTCCTGGCCATCATTGCGCCAATCAGTGCGTGGTCGGTATGGTGGGCGTCTTGTTCGATTGCGGTAAAAGAGCGTTCCCTGTCTTCGTTGGCCACCTTGAGGGTTTGAACGTAGGCAGGGAATCTGTGCATGAGCAGCGGGATGCCAACGTCGCAAAACAGGCCAAACGTTTGTGCCAGTGCGACATCGACCAAGCCAGTGAGTTTGGCGATGCGGGTCATGGCCTGGGCTCGGCGTGCCGAGGTGTCGTAGAAGCGTCCTAGCGCATTGCTGTCGCCTTTAAGGAGGCTACGCAAAGCCAGCGCTGCCACCAATATTCCAAGTTGCTTTAATCCGATCAAACCGACAGCTTGATCAACGGACTCGGCGCGCCTGCTCAGGCCATAGATGGGTGAATTGACCGTTTTAAGAACTGCAACGCTCAGTCCGACATCTTGGGCGATGATCTGTGCGATACGACGCATGTCGGGGTCGGACTTGGCCATTTCCTCCTGCATTTGCTGCACGATGATGGGTCGCGGGGGAATGGGAATGTCCTTGATCAATCCGCCCAAGGCGGCTGCACTCATTTGACTTTCAGCTTCGAGTGCAGTGATTGCTACCGACATAGTTGTCCCTAAGAATTTCTGATCTAGTGTGGAACGGTTATAGCGCACAACCTGTACTCGCCACTGACGTCTGCTACCCAACCCCAACAATTGTCGCCAGGATTCCCCGCAGTTATGTGCCAGTGCTGTCACGGAGTGGTGTAAAGTGCTCCCAAGAATAGGGAGGAATCCATGGATCTGCCGCAATTGAGTTCCGGTGAAAGATTTTTCGCGCTGCTGGGTTGGGCCCTTGCGCTGGAAAAGCGATACGAAGACACCCTCCATTCGGGGCTAATTCAGATCGAATACAACTCTCGGGACGTTATGGATTCATGCTTCGGCGCTATGGATGCTGCTAATCGCCTTGGCGAAGTCATGGGGTGTCTGGAGCAATGTTTTAGAGATACTGACGCGATTACCCGGACGGGAACAACATTCTGGGTATTGGTGCCGATGACAAAGTCAGACCCTGTCGCATCAAAAGTGAAGAACATCATTGAAACCGCGAGTATGGGGGGGCTGGATATTGCCCGTACCGATGTGCAGGTTCATATGCTGGGTGACCATAGGGAATGGTTAAACCTCAGGGGCTGTGACCCGCATCTATTTTTGGATTACCTGGAGGCGCTTAATTAGGGGCCTGTGGCGTCGATACTCGCTCCATGCCATCGAACACCCCCACACTTCCCGTCGGCGTCACTGTATTTGAGCGCGGTTGGCTATCGTCGAACAATATTTTGATTCGCGGTCGCGAGTCTTGTGCACTGGTGGACAGTGGCTATAGCACCCACGCTTCGCAGACGCTGGCACTGGTTGATTCCGCGCTGAACGGCCGCCCGATGGAACTACTGCTGAATACCCACCTGCACAGCGACCACTGCGGCGGCAACGCAGCGCTGCAGCAGGCCTATCCCGACATGCAAACCTTTATTCCACCGGGGCACGCATCGTTTGTAAAAGACTGGAACCCCGAAGCGCTGACCTATACGCCTACCGGGCAGACCTGCCATCAGTTTCGGTTTGATGCGGTGCTACAGCCCGGCACGGAGATGCGCCTGGGCGACACTCTGTGGCAGGTGCATGCCGCGCCTGGCCATGACCCGCATTCGGTCATTCTGTTTGAGCCGGCTTCTCGCGCGCTTATATCAGCTGATGCGCTGTGGGAACGTGGCTTCGGCGTTGTCTTTCCGGAACTCGAAGGCGTGGAGGCATTTGACGAGGTGGGTTTGACGCTGGACCTGATAGAGACGCTGTCCCCCGCCGTGGTGATTCCAGGCCATGGGTCCGTGTTTGCCAGTGTGGCAGTGTCAATTGCCGCCGCCCGCGCGCGCCTGCGCAGCTTTGCCGAGAACCCGTCTTGGCACATCGTGCATGCGGCCAAGGTGCTGCTGAAGTTCAAGCTGCTGGAGTTGCAGAGCCAGCCGCGGCACAGCCTGATCGCGTGGGCGCAGGCAACAACCTACTTTGCGCAGATTCACCAAAAGCATTTTCAGCAAATCGACATGCAACTGTGGGTGAATGGGTTGATCGACGATCTGGTGCGGGTGGGGGCGGCCACCAGCGACGGGCTGATGATTTACAACGCCGGATGAGCTGTCGTACTGTAGCCTACGCTGGTTAAAAACCTTACGCCGCCGTCTTCACCTTCAAGCGCCACGCATGCAAAAGCGGTTCGGTGTAACCGCTGGGTTGCACCAGACCCTTGATCACCAGGTCGCAGGCAGCCTGATAGGCCATGCTGGTGTGGAAGTTGCCGGCCATGTTTTTGTACAGCGGGTCACCAGCGTTTTGCTTGTCCACCACCCCGGCCATGCGCTGGAAGGTTTCGGTGATTTGCGTTTCGGTGACGACACCGTGGTGCAGCCAGTTGGCCATGTGCTGGCTGCTGATACGCAGCGTGGCACGGTCTTCCATCAGACCAATGTTGTGAATATCGGGCACCTTGGAACAGCCCACGCCCTGGTCGACCCAGCGCACGACGTAGCCCAGAATGCCCTGTGCGTTGTTGTCCAGTTCTTGCTGCTTCTCGGCATCGCTCCAGTTGGGCGTGGCTGTCACGGGCACTTGCAGCAGGTTGGCCAAAATGCCGTCACGGGCTTTCTCGTAGCTGGACTTCTCCAGATCCTTCTGGATGTCGCTTACGAGCACCTGGTGGTAGTGCAGTGCGTGCAGCGTGGCGCCGGTGGGGCTGGGTACCCAGGCGGTGTTGGCACCGGCCTTAGGGTGGGCAATTTTCTGCTCCATCATGCCCCTCATCAGGTCGGGCATGGCCCACATGCCCTTGCCGATTTGCGCCTTGCCGCGCAGGCCACAGGATAGGCCTACCAGGACGTTGTTCTTCTCATAGGCGGCAATCCAGGCGCTGGTCTTCATGTCGCCCTTGCGAATCATTGCTCCCGCGTGCATGGCGGTGTGCATCTCATCGCCGGTGCGGTCTAAAAAGCCGGTGTTGATGAAGGCCACACGGCTGCTGGCAGCGGCGATGCAGGCCTTCAGGTTGACGCTGGTGCGGCGCTCTTCGTCCATGATGCCGAGCTTGACGGTGCTGTTTGCCAAGCCCAACATCTTCTCGACACGCGTGAACAACTCGGCCGCGAAACCGACCTCGGCAGGTCCGTGCATCTTGGGTTTGACGATGTAGACCGAGCCCTTGCGCGAGTTGCGGATGGCATCTTTCTTGGTGCGTCTGAGGTCATGCATGGCGATGGTGGTGGTGACCACGGCGTCCAGGATGCCCTCGGGAATTTCTTGCGTGCTGCCATCCCGGGCGGTGTACAGGATGGCCGGGTTGGTCATCAGGTGGCCCACATTGCGCACAAACATCAGCGATCGGCCGTGCAGCGTGACCTTGCCTTTTCCATTGGCGGCTGAGTAGATGCGGTCGGCGTTGAGGCCACGGGTCAGCGTCTTGCCACCCTTCTCGAAGCTCTCCACCAGCGTGGCTTGCAGAATGCCCAGCCAGTTGCTATAGGCCAGAACCTTGTCGTCGGCGTCAACCACGGCCACGGAGTCTTCCAGGTCCAGAATGGTGGACAGGGCGGCTTCCACGATCAGGTCTGATACGCCGGCTGCGTCGGTCTTCCCGATGGCGGTGGTGCGGTTGATGATCAGGTCGAGGTGCAGGCCGTTGTGCTGCAGCAGGACCGACGTTGGGGTCTTGGCGTCACCCTGGAAGCCGATGAACTGGCTGTTGTCCTGCAGCTTGGAGGTGCCGCCATCCTTCAATGACACAACCAGATGGCCGTCCTTGTTGACGCGGTAACCGGTGGAGCCGACGTGCGAGCCCTTTTTCAGAGGGGCGGTTCGGTCCAGTACGTAGCGTGCGTATTCAATCACTTTTTTGCCGCGCTTTGGGTTGTAGCCCTTGGGGCCAGCCTTCTCGCAGCCCTTGTCCTCTGAGATCACGTCGGTGCCGTACAGTGCGTCGTACAGACTGCCCCAGCGCGCGTTGGCGGCGTTCAGCGCGTAGCGGGCATTGGTGATGGGCACCACGAGTTGGGGGCCGGCTTGCTTGGCCAGTTCAGCGTCGACATTGAAGGTATTGATCTTGGCCTTTTTGGGGCTCGCAACCAGATAGCCAATCTTTTCCAGGTGGGCACGGTAGGCGGGCATATCACTGATGGGGCCCGGGTTTACTTTGTGCCAGCTGTCCATTTCGGTTTGCAAGCGGTCGCGCTCGGCCAATAGAGCCGCGTTTTTGGGAGCGAGGTCAGACACTAGCGCGTCAAAACCGGTCCAGAATGCATCGGGCGATACGCCGGTTCCGGGCAAGACTTTGTCTTCAATGAACCGGTGCAGGACGTTGGCGACTTGCAGGCCCTTGGCATGGGTGCGGGGTGTGGATGCAATGGACATGAGAGTGGGTCTTTCCAATAAATCGAAGCAGGGGGGAATGGGCAGCACCATTTTGGCAGGCGCGCAAATGATCTTAGCTAGTTGCGTACTGTATTCCATCCTTAATAAGAATACTATATGGATAATTATCAATCTATTAATGATAAATATGGCTGTAATAGCGGACACCATGACTGATTCCAAGCCACTTCCCCTCGAAGGCATTCGCGTGGTCGAGTTCACCCACATGGTGATGGGTCCCACCTGCGGCATGGTGCTGGCAGATTTGGGTGCCGATGTCATCAAGGTCGAGCCGCTGGCGGGTGATAGCACGCGCAAGCTGTTGGGCAGCGGCGCCGGCTTTTATCCCTTGTTCAACCGCAACAAGAAAAGTCTGGCGATAGATCTACACAGTGAAAAGGGACGCGAAGTGGTCCTGCGCCTGATCGCCACCGCCGATGTTGTGAGTGAGAACTTCAAGACCGAAACCATGCAAAAGCTGGGCCTGGATTACGCCACCCTGAGCAAAAACGACGAACGACTGATTTATGTGAGTCACAAGGGATTTCTTCCCGGACCCTACGACCACCGCACGGCGCTGGACGAGGTGGTGCAGATGATGGGCGGCCTGGCCTACATGACTGGGCGGCCCGGTGACCCGCTGCGGGCCGGCTCGAGTGTGAACGACATCATGGGCGGCATGTTTGGCGCGATTGGCGCCATGGCGGCGCTGATGCAGCGTGCGACAACCGGCAGGGGGCAGGAGGTGCAGTCCGCCCTGTTCGAAAACAACATTTTTCTGGTGGCCCAGCACATGATGCAGTTTGCGGTGACCGGCAAGGCCGCCGCGCCCATGCCGGAGCGCATCTCGCCCTGGGGCATTTACGACGTGTTCAGCGTCAAGAACAGCGAGCAAATCTTTCTGGCCGTAGTGGGAGACACGCAGTGGGGCATTTTCTGTAAGGCCTTTGGCTACGGCGACTGGCAGCAGGATGCGCGCCTGGTCACCAACAATGACAGGGTGCGCGCCAGAGATTGGCTGATTCCGCAGATGCGCGAACGTATGGCACAGCACACGTCAGCAGAGTTGGCTGGACTGTTTGAACAGCACGGTTTGCCGTTTGCACCGATTACCGATCCGCAATACTTGTTTGACGACCCGCACCTGTTGCAGACCGGCGGGCTGGCTCCGCTGACGCTGCCCGATGGACGAGAAACGAAGGTCCCGTTGCTACCGATCACGTTGGGGGGCGAGCGCCCCGGGATGCGGTTGAATCCGCCGCGTCTAGGCGAGCATGGAGCCGAGATTTTGTTGAGCCTGGGCTATGGTGAAGCGGATATCAACGCCATGCAGCGCGACGGCGTACTGCGTCTGGAATAGGTGGAGTAAGGCAGTGGGCAAACTCAAGCAACTGGAGTCTTTTGTATCCGTGGTGAATCGCGGCAGTCTGACGGCGGCGGCCCACGCGGAGGGTGTGGCACCGGCCATCATGGGGCGACGGCTCGATGCGCTGGAAGAGCGCCTGGGCGTCAAGCTGTTGCTGCGCACCACGCGACGCATCACACTGACACATGAGGGCAGTGCATTTCTGGAAGATTGTCAGCGCTTGCTCTCAGATTTAGCCAATGCAGAAGCCAGTGTGAGTGCTGGTGGCGTGAAGGCCAGCGGGCATTTGCGTATTACCGCTCCGGCCGGTTTTGGACGCCGCCACGTGGCACCGCTGGTGCCCCTGTTTCGGGAATTGCACGCCGAAGTCACCATTTCGCTCAATCTCTCGGATCGGGTGATTGACATTGCGGGCGAGGCCTATGACTGCGCGGTGCGCGTTGGGGATATGCCCGATTCATCACTGGTCAGCGTGCGCTTGGCCGACAACCGGCGTTTGTGTGTGGCCACACCGACCTATGTTGCGCGCCACGGCAAACCCCAGAGCCCGCAGGATCTGGCGCGTTTTGACTGCCTGACACTGTCGAGCGACGCCTCCCAGACGCGGGGTTGGGCGTTTGGTGTCGACAAAGACCAGACCCGTGAGGTGATTCACTTCAAACCGGGCGGTCCGCTGGATTGTTCGGACGGGCAAGTGCTCCATGACTGGTGCCTGGGTGGCTACGGAATTGCCTGGCGCAGCATCTGGGAGGTGGAAGCCGAGATTGCGGCCGGCACGCTGGTGCCCCTGCTGGACGAATTTGCGGCACCACCTAACGGCATTTACGCCGTTTTTCCGCAGCGCAAGCACCTGCCCCTGCGCGTGAGACTGTGGATCGACTACCTCAAGCAGCACTACAGTGCCCCGGGATTTTGGAAGACGCTATAAAAAATGGAGCGTTATGCGCAATTTCCACGCGGGCTACAGCTTCATTCGCCATCTAGATTTCACCAAACTCGTTGCCCATCTCTATAGCACGGCGCTGTGCAGCGTGCAGAGCCTTTCCAAACAGCTCTTTGATGTGACTCTCGTCCATGGACGAGATGGCCGCGTGTGTGGTGCCGCCTTTTGACGTCACTCGCTGTCGCAGTACTTCAGGTGGCTCATGGCTGGATTGCGCCAATTCACCTGCACCAATAAATGTGGCCACCGCTAGCTGATATGCCTGCTCATGAGTGAGGCCCATCTCTGCCCCCGCAGTCGTCATGGCTTCGATGAAATAGAACACATAGGCAGGCCCTGAGCCAGAAATGGCGGTCACGGCATCGAGTTGGCCTTCACTTTCAAGCCACAGAAAGCGCCCCATGCCGGAAACAATCCGCTCACCGTGTTGGCGGTCTGATTCGGAAACGGCAGGACGGGCAAACAATCCCGTCATCCCTTTGCCAATCAGTGCCGGCGTATTGGGCATGGTCCGAATGATGCGTTCGTTACCGAGCCACTGCACCATGCTGTCGCTGCGGATACCGGCCGCCACGCTGATGTGCAGCGCGTCGCGGGTATGGGTCCGAACTTGCTGTGTCGCCTCCTTGAATGATTGCGGTTTGACGGCCCAAATCACAATGGTTGCGCGGTTCAAAGATGCGTCGGCCGTGGGCCGGGCAGCAATGCCGAAGTGCGACTGGAGGCGTTCCTGGGCTTCAGCAAAGGGCTCGATGACGTCAATTTGGCTCACGGGAAAGCCTTGTTTGTGCAGGCCGCTGATCATGGCCGAGGCCATGTTGCCTCCGCCGATAAAGGCAATGTGTTCACTCATCAGTCTCTCCGGTAGCTGGTAGTCGCCAAGCGGGCACTTTTACCCGAATTGCCATTGTCGCAGGGCGACTCGGTCGGTGGATTGGCTGGCAAAATGAGGTAAGTTGATCGCGTCAAAAAAAAGATTAGACGAATCAAACAAGTTGTGGCATACTAGCGGGCTTCGCTTGAAAAAGCGTAAGTTTCTGCCCAAATGGAAGTAGCGCGAGTGGTTTGCGCTGCCGACAGCGGGCCCAAGACTGACTCGTTGTTGGTGTTTGCCAGAGAGCTGGCAAATGCTGCTCCTGGTGCAAGTTGGGAATATTGAAATGATCCAGACTGAATCTCGATTAGAAGTCGCTGACAATACCGGCGCGAAGTCCGTTCTGTGCATCAAGGTGCTCGGCGGCTCCAAGCGTCGCTACGCCAGCGTGGGCGACATCATCAAAGTGAGCATTAAAGAAGCTGCACCGCGCGGCCGCGTCAAAAAAGGCGAGGTCTACAGCGCTGTTGTGGTTCGTACTGCTAAGGGAATTCGCCGTAGCGACGGCTCTTTGGTGAAGTTTGACGGCAACGCAGCAGTTTTGCTAAATGCCAAGTTGGAGCCTATCGGCACCCGCATCTTCGGACCCGTGACGCGTGAATTGCGTACCGAGAAGTTCATGAAGATCGTGTCCCTTGCTCCTGAAGTTTTGTAAGGACACGCCATGAACAAGATTCGCAAAGGCGATGAAGTTATCGTTATCGCAGGACGCGATAAGGGTAAGCGCGGGACAGTGTCCCTGCGCAAAGACGACTCCCATCTGGTTGTCGAGGGCGTCAACTTGGTGAAAAAACACACCAAGCCCAATCCTCTTAAGGGTGCGGTCGGTGGCATTGTTGAAAAGACAATGCCAATTCACCAGTCCAATGTGGCAATTTTCAATGCTGCAACTGGAAAGGCGGACCGTGTGGGTATCAAGATGCTTGCTGACGGAAAGCGCACACGCGTTTTCAAGTCCAGCGGCGAAGAAATCAAGGTGGCATAAGCATGGCTCGTCTGCAACAACAATACCGCGAAAAGCTGGCTCCTGAGTTGATGGTCAAGTTTGGCTACACCTCGCCCATGCAAGTGCCGCGTCTGACCAAGATCACCCTGAATATGGGTGTAAGCGAGGCGGTCGCCGACAAGAAGGTTATGGACCACGCTGTCAGCGACCTGACCAAGATTGCCGGTCAGAAGCCAGTGGTCACCATGTCCAAGAAGGCTATCGCGGGCTTCAAGATCCGTGAGAACCAGGCCATTGGCTGCATGGTCACTCTGCGCGGCGTTCAGATGTACGAATTCCTGGACCGTTTCGTGACAGTGGCATTGCCCCGCGTGCGTGACTTCCGTGGTATTTCCGGTCGTGCTTTCGATGGTCGTGGCAATTACAACATCGGCGTCAAAGAGCAGATTATTTTCCCTGAAATTGAATATGACAAGGTTGATGCCTTGCGTGGTCTCAATATCAGTATCACCACGACGGCCAAGACCGACGAAGAGTGCAAAGCGCTTCTCGCAGGCTTCCGTTTCCCGTTCAAGAACTGAGGTGACCCGTGGCTAAAATGGCTTTAATCCAGCGCGAGCTGAAGCGTGATCAATTGGCTGCCAAGTACGCCAAGAAATACGCAGAATTCAAGGCAATTGCCGGTGACTTCAAACGCACCGATGAGGAGCGTGCCGCAGCCCGTATGGGACTGCAAAAGCTCCCGCGCAATGCTAACCCAACCCGCCAGCGTAACCGTTGTGCCATCACTGGTCGTCCTCGCGGAACGTTCCAGCACTTTGGCTTGGCGCGCGCCAAGATTCGTGAAATGGCCTTTGCTGGGGAAATCCCTGGCATCGTCAAGGCCAGCTGGTAAGCGACAGGAGAACCAAACATGAGCATGAGTGATCCCATCGCCGACTTGTTGACACGCATTCGCAATGCACAAATGGTCGCCAAAACGACCGTATCTGTGCCTTCTTCCAAAGTGAAGGTTGCGATAGTTCAGGTGTTGAAAGACGAAGGCTACATCGACAATTTCAAGGTATCGACCACCGACGGCAAGTCGGAGTTGGAAATCGCCCTGAAGTATTACGCAGGCAAGCCTGTTATCGAACGCATTGAACGCGTCAGCCGTCCTGGCTTGCGTGTCTACCGTGGTAGTGATGCAATTCCACAGGTCCAAAACGGCCTTGGTGTTGCCATCGTGACGACGCCTCAGGGTGTTATGACTGATCGCAAGGCGCGCTCTACCGGTGTCGGTGGCGAAGTTTTGTGCTACGTTGTTTAACCCTACATTGAGGAGAATTACAAAATGTCCCGTGTAGGTAAACAACCCGTAACAGTGCCCGCTGGTGTGGATGTGTCTATCAAAGACAGCCAGATCAGTGTCAAAGGCACTGGCGGCACGCTGCTGTTGACACTCAATACCCTAGTAACAGTGGTGAGTGATGCTGGAAAGCTGAGCTTCAAGCCGGCCAATGATTCACGTGAAGCTGACGCTATGTCGGGCACCATGCGACAGTTGGTGAACAACATGGTGGTTGGCGTGACCAAAGGCTTTGAGAGGAAATTGAGCCTGATTGGCGTGGGTTACAAAGCCCAGGCCACTGGTGCCAAGTTGAACCTCGCTGTGGGTTACTCCCATCCCGTCAATATCGATATGCCTGCTGGAATTACGGTTGCAACACCGACTCCAACAGAAATTTTGATCAAAGGCGCTGATCGCCAACGGGTGGGTCAGATCGCCGCCGAGATTCGTGCTGTTCGACCGCCAGAGCCCTACAAGGGCAAAGGCATCCGCTACGCGGACGAGAAGATCACGATCAAAGAAACCAAGAAGAAATAAGGAGCTGCAACATGTTGACCAAAAAAGAGCAGCGTCTTCGCAGGGCACGCCAAACCCGCATTCGCATTGCTACGCAGGGCGTTGCACGTTTGACGGTAAATCGCACCAATTTGCATATTTACGCCAGTGTTATTTCTGGCGACGGTGGCAAGGTATTGGCTGCAGCCTCTACGGCCGAACTCGAAGTTCGCAAGGCTTTGGGTGCGGCGGGCAAAGGTGGCAATGTTTCCGCGGCCCAAATCATTGGCAAGCGAGTGGCTGAAAAAGCCAAAGCTGCTGGTGTCGAAAAAGTCGCGTTTGATCGTTCAGGTTTTGCGTACCACGGCCGCGTTAAAGCGCTGGCTGATGCGGCACGTGAAGCTGGCTTGCAGTTCTAAGCAGATCGGAATACAGAATGGCTAAAGTTCAAGCGAAGATGCAGGGTAAGGCTGAAGGGCCTGAAGACGGCCTGCGCGAAAAAATGATCGCGATTAATCGCGTCACCAAAGTGGTAAAGGGCGGCCGTATTCTCGGCTTCGCAGCTCTGACCGTAGTGGGCGACGGCGAAGGTCGCATTGGCATGGGCAAGGGAAAATCCAAAGAAGTTCCCGCTGCTGTGCAAAAGGCAATGGAAGAAGCCCGGCGCAACATGATCAAGGTTTCGCTCAAGAATGGTTCTATTCACCACAAGGTGATGGGTCATCACGGCGCGGCCAATGTCATGATGGCTCCGGCTCCCAAGGGAACTGGCATTATTGCCGGTGGTCCTATGCGCGCAGTTTTTGAAGTGGTTGGTATCACAGACATCGTTGCTAAAAGCCATGGTTCTTCCAATCCCTACAACATGGTCCGCGCTACTTTGGACGCACTGTCGGTGTCGACTACACCGTCTGAAGTTGCGGCCAAGCGTGGCAAAACTGTTGAAGAACTCTTCGTCTGAAAGCGAACTTCAAAATGACAACACAACAAACCGTAAAGATTCAATTGGTGCGTAGCCCGATTGGAACCAAAGAATCCCACCGCGCGACCGTGCGTGGTCTGGGTCTGCGGAAAATTCGCAGTACCAGCGAGCTGGTGGATACACCTGAAGTTCGCGGCATGATTAACAAGATCAGCTACCTGGTCAAGGTGCTTTAAGAGGTTGATGATGGAACTCAATAGCATTAAGCCCGCAGATGGTGCGAAACACTATAAGCGCCGCGTTGGTCGTGGCATCGGATCCGGTATTGGCAAGACCGCTGGCCGTGGCCACAAAGGTCAGAAATCTCGCGCAGGCGGCTACCACAAGGTCGGCTTTGAAGGCGGTCAGATGCCTATGCATCGCCGTTTGCCCAAGCGCGGCTTCAAGTCGCATCTGCTCCAGTTTAACGCTGAGATCACGCTAACGACCCTTGAAGTCCTAGGTCTGCCGGAAGTCGATCTGTTGACACTCAAGCAGGAAAAGCTTGTTGGCCAGATGGCAAAAGTAGTCAAGGTTATCAATACCGGCGCTCTCACCAAATCGGTGAAGCTCAATGGAATTGGTGCCACTGCTGGTGCTAAGGCGGCTATTGAAGCCGCTGGCGGCAGCGTCGCCTAATTCAAAAGCCGAGAGACTTAAGTGGCAACGAACGCAGCTCAAATTGCAAAGACAGACAAGTTCGGTGACTTACGTCGCAGGCTTGTGTTTTTGTTGCTCGCGCTGGTCGTGTACCGCGTAGGTGCACACATACCCGTGCCGGGCATCGATCCTGCGCAGCTACAGCAGTTGTTTAAGGGCCAGCAGGGGGGAATCCTGAGCCTGTTCAATATGTTTTCGGGCGGAGCGCTTTCCAGGTTCACTATCTTTGCATTGGGAATCATGCCGTACATTTCGGCGTCGATCATCATGCAGTTGCTGACCTACGTGTTGCCGACTTTTGAGCAGTTAAAGAAAGAAGGCGAAGGCGGACGTCGCAAGATTACGCAATACACGCGTTACGGAACCTTGGGGTTGGCGTTGTTTCAGTCGCTGGGTATTGCGTTGGCGCTTGAGTCTTCGGCTGGTTTGGTAATCGCTCCCGGATTCGGTTTTCGCTTGACTTCGGTTGTTACCTTGACTGCAGGAACGATGTTTTTGATGTGGTTGGGTGAGCAGATCACTGAGCGCGGTTTGGGCAACGGTATATCGATTCTGATTTTTGGCGGTATTGCGGCAGGGCTGCCCAATGCGATTGGCGGACTGCTTGAACTGGTTCGAACTGGTGCAATGAGCATTATTGTGGCGTTGCTGGTGGTCGTGCTAGTAGCCTTGGTGACGTATTTTGTCGTGTTTGTGGAGCGTGGACAGCGAAAGATTCTGGTGAATTACGCCAGGCGTCAGGTGGGCAACAAGGTCTATGGTGGCCAATCGTCTCATCTGCCACTGAAGCTGAATATGGCCGGAGTGATCCCACCGATTTTCGCTTCGTCCATTATTTTGCTGCCAGCTACTATTGCCAACTGGTTTAGTGCCGGCGACTCCATGCGCTGGTTGAAAGACATTTCTAGCACGTTGAGTCCTGGGCAGCCGGTCTATGTCATGTTGTATGCAGCGGCTATTGTGTTTTTCTGCTTTTTTTACACCGCACTGGTGTTCAATAGCAAGGAAACCGCCGACAACCTGAAGAAGAGCGGTGCCTTTATTCCGGGAATTCGTCCCGGTGATCAGACTGCAAAATACATTGATAAAATCCTGCTTCGCTTAACGCTGGCCGGTGCAATCTACATCACGTTTGTGTGCCTATTGCCAGAGTTTTTGATTCTCAAGTACAACGTGCCGTTCTATTTCGGTGGAACTTCGTTGTTGATTATTGTTGTCGTGACCATGGATTTCATGGCACAGGTCCAGAATTACATGATGTCCCAGCAATATGAATCGCTGTTGAAGAAGGCTAGCTTTAAGTCGTCTTGAGGAGCAGTGGATTCAGATGTCAAAGGATGACGTTATTCAGATGCAGGGGGAGGTAGTTGAAAACCTTCCCAACGCGACATTTCGCGTCAAACTGGAAAACGGACATGTAGTGCTAGGACATATTTCCGGGAAGATGCGGATGCATTACATCCGTATCCTGCCAGGCGATAAGGTAAACGTTGAATTGACGCCGTACGACCTGAGTCGTGCGCGTATTGTGTTCAGAGCAAAGTAAATAGCGCATGTTCCGCGCGAATCAAAGTCGGAACGGGGCGAAGGGTTTTAGGAGAGAAATATGAAAGTTTCGGCTTCGGTCAAGAAAATTTGCCGCAACTGCAAAATCATCCGACGCAAAGGCGTTGTGCGCGTGATCTGTACAGATCCACGCCACAAGCAGCGCCAGGGTTAATTGCAAGAGTTTTAGAGGACGAAAATGGCACGTATAGCTGGCATCAATATTCCGCCGCAACAGCATTCCGAGATTGGCTTGACAGCCATTTTTGGTATCGGTCGCACCCGCGCTCGCAAAATTTGCGAAGCTTGTGGCATTGCTTATTCCAAAAAGGTCAAAGATTTGACCGATGGTGATCTGGAGAAAATCCGGGATCAAATCGCACAATTCACTATCGAAGGTGATTTGCGTCGTGAGACGACGATGAACATCAAACGATTGATGGACATCGGCTGCTACCGCGGGTTTCGCCATCGCCGTGGGTTGCCCATGCGCGGTCAGCGTACCCGCACGAATGCTCGTACCCGCAAAGGCCCGCGTAAGGCTGCTGCGTCATTGAAGAAATAACAGGGATTGAGAAACCACCATGGCAAAAGCTCCCGCCAATAACGCAGCCCAGCGCGTTCGCAAAAAAGTCCGCAAGAATGTTGCTGACGGCATTGCACACGTGCACGCTTCGTTCAATAACACTATCATCACGATCACCGATCGCCAGGGCAATGCTTTGTCCTGGGCGTCCTCAGGTGGTCAAGGTTTCAAGGGCTCTCGCAAGTCCACTCCGTTTGCTGCTCAGGTAGCGTCCGAAGTGGCTGGCCGTGCGGCTTTGGACCAAGGCATCAAGAACCTTGACGTAGAAATCAAGGGACCTGGTCCAGGTCGTGAATCCTCTGTTCGCGCCCTGGCGGCACTGGGCATTCGCATCAACATGATTGCTGATGTGACTCCAGTTCCCCATAACGGCTGCCGCCCTCAAAAGCGTCGTCGTATTTAATTTTTAACAAGCCCACCGCCATCAGCAACCGCTGGTGGCTCCCGCGCTTATGGCGCGGCAGATGACATAAAAGGAAGATCAAGTGGCACGCTACCTCGGCCCCAAGGCCAAACTCTCACGCCGTGAAGGCACCGACCTGTTCCTGAAAAGCGCCCGTCGCGCTATCGGTGACAAGGCAAAGTTCGACTCCAAGCCTGGTCAGCACGGTCGCACTTCGGGCGCCCGCACCTCCGACTACGGCCTCCAACTGCGCGAAAAGCAGAAGGTTAAACGAATGTACGGCGTGTTGGAGCGCCAGTTCCGCCGCTACTTTGAAGAGGCTGACCGCCGCAAAGGCAATACCGGTGCCAACCTGTTGTTTTTGTTGGAATCGCGTCTGGATAATGTGGTCTACCGTATGGGATTTGGCTCTACCCGCGCAGAAGCGCGTCAAATGGTGTCCCATAAGGCGATTACCGTGAACGGCAGCTCAGTCAATATCCCTTCCTATATGGTTAAGGCCGGTGATGTGGTTTCTGTGCGTGAAAAGTCCAAGAAGCAAAACCGTGTAGTTGAAGCTTTGCAGTTGGCGCAGCAGGTCGGTATGCCTGCTTGGGTTGAGGTTAATCTTGAAAAGGCTGAAGGCACGTTCAAGACGGTACCTGACCGTGACCAGTTTGGCGCAGACATCAACGAATCGTTGATCGTCGAGTTGTATTCACGCTAATCGCGTTTGAATTGTTGAAATCGTTCCTTGGCCGTGGGGCACTGCAGTCAAGGTGCTTCACCAGCCTTACCGACGTAACGAGTCGGGGGTATTGAGAGGAAGTTTGCATGCAAAACAGTTTGCTAAAACCCAAATCCATTAGTGTTGAGCAACTTGGCACCAACCGTGCCAAGGTTGCTCTGGAGCCCTTTGAGCGCGGCTACGGTCACACACTAGGGAACGC
Source organism: Burkholderiales bacterium (assembly GCA_947508055.1). Lineage (GTDB taxonomy): Bacteria > Pseudomonadota > Gammaproteobacteria > Burkholderiales > Burkholderiaceae_C > Allorhodoferax. The sequence continues at coordinate 37,875 of CANNRR010000003.1, read as the reverse complement.
GCTTCGACGCGTGTTGTTGTCCTCGATGCCGGGATTTGCGGCTACCGAAGTGACCATCGCTGGCGTACTGCATGAGTACTCGTCGATTGATGGCGTACAAGAAGATGTCGTCAACATTCTTCTGAATTTGAAGGGCGTGGTTTTCAAGTTGCACAATCGTGACGAAGTCACGCTGAGTCTGCGTAAGGATGTTGAAGGCTTGGTAACAGCCGCCGACATCCAGACACCCCACGACGTTGAAATTATCAATCCTGGCCATGTCATTGCCAACCTGTCGCACGGCGGCAAGTTGGATATGCAGATCAAGGTTGAAAAAGGTCGCGGCTACGTGCCCGGCACGATGCGCCGCCACGCTGACGAACCTAACAAGTCCATCGGCCGCATCGTTTTGGACGCATCGTTCTCGCCCGTCAAGCGCGTGAGCTACACCGTCGAGAGCGCGCGTGTCGAGCAGCGTACCGATCTGGATAAACTGGTTGTAGAAATTGAAACCAACGGCGCCATTTCTGCAGAAGATGCAGTGCGCGCCTCGGCCAAAATTTTGGTGGAGCAACTGGCCGTGTTTGCCCAGTTGGAAGGCAGCGAGTTGGCCGCCTTTGATGCACCCGCACCACGTGGCAATGCGCAATTTGATCCAATCCTGTTGCGTCCAGTGGACGAGTTGGAGTTGACGGTTCGTTCCGCCAACTGCCTCAAGGCCGAAAACATCTATTACATCGGTGACCTAATACAGCGCACCGAGAACGAGTTGCTTAAGACCCCAAATCTGGGTCGCAAATCGCTCAACGAAATCAAGGAAGTTCTGGCTTCTCGTGGTCTGACGTTGGGTATGAAACTGGAAAGCTGGCCACCCGCAGCGTTGGAAAAGCGCTAAATCTTTTTCTGAACCTTTAGGGGTTCTACGCAAAGGGCAGTACCTGATACGGCTGCCTGTTTAAAACTCAAAGGAAATCTACCATGCGTCACGGACACGGACTACGTAAACTCAACCGCACCAGCTCACATCGCTTGGCGATGCTGCGCAACATGATGAACTCGCTCATTGAGCATGAAGTTATCAAGACCACGGTACCCAAGGCTAAGGAATTGCGCCGAGTGGTAGAGCCCATGATCACCTTGGCTAAGGAAGCCACTGTTGCGAATCGCCGTCTGGCGTTTGACCGTCTGCGTGACCGCGATAGCGTAACCAAGTTGTTCAACGATTTGGGACCCCGCTTCAAGGCTCGTCCAGGCGGTTACACACGTATTTTGAAAATGGGCTTTCGTGTTGGCGACAACGCTCCGATGGCGTTGGTGGAGTTGGTTGATCGTCCCGCTCCCGTCGAAGTAAATGCTGAAGTAGCCGCAGAATAGGCTATAATTTAAAGCTACCGCGCGATGGAGCAGTCTGGTAGCTCGTTGGGCTCATAACCCAAAGGTCGGAGGTTCAAATCCTTCTCGCGCAACCAATATATGCGGGGCTTTCCCGTAAGTAAACGCCAACTTTTTGTTGGCGTTTCGGTTTCTGGCCGAAATTTGGCTCACCGATTTTGCAGTCGTCAGATTTTGACCATTGGGGACTGGCCCATGGACGCACAGGCCTGCAACCTCAACCGACTGGGCGCCCGCCCATCTGGAGCGCAATTCTATGGCCGCAATGCTGCCCACCGTGGCTGTCAGTTGATTATTAATGCAATTAAACACTAGCCTTGACCTGCAAGTATTGGGGTCAGAGTTCAAAATGACCTGCCATTTTGGCATCCCTTCGGGCGCTTCGCGATCATATTGGAGTCCGACCCCAATACTTGCTAGCCCCCGCTTCGCAACGCCGCGCTCACGGTGAATTGCACCCCGCCTGACTTGTGTCAGGACTGCGGCTTGAATTGGCCAGTACACTCCCAACCTGCTGAATTTTGGATTGCTCCATGAGTTTGATTCCTGCCACTATCCTGACCGGCTTTCTGGGCTCGGGGAAAACCACGCTCTTGAAGCGTGTGCTGGACGAGGCACATGGCCAGAAGATTGCCGTCATCGAGAACGAGTTCGGTGAAGAAAACATCGACAGCGACATTCTGGTGAGTGACACCAATGAGCAGATTATCCAGATGAGTAACGGCTGCATTTGCTGCACCATCCGCGAAGACCTGCGCAACACATTGCAAATGCTGGCCGCCAAGAAGCGCAAGGGACTACTGGACTTTGACCGCGTGGTGATCGAGACCACCGGCTTGGCTGACCCCGGACCGGTGGCGCAAACGTTTTTTATGGACGACGAGATCGCCGAGTCTTACTTGCTGGACTCCATTCTGACACTGGTCGACGCCAAGCATGCGGCGCAACAGCTCAATGACCGCCAAGAAGCGCGCCGACAGGTCGGCTTTGCCGACCAGATATTCATCAGCAAGACGGATCTGGTTTCCAAAGAGGAAACCGACGCGTTGATGCACCGTTTAAAGCACATGAACCCGCGCGCACCTCAAAAGGCCGTGCACTTTGGCGAAGTGGCGCTGTCAGAGGTGTTTGACCTGCGCGGCTTCAACCTGAACGCGAAGCTGGATATTGACCCCGACTTTCTCAAGAAAGACGAGCCTGACCTGGGTAGTGACCATGCTGGCCACGCAGGGCACGGCCACGCGCCCGGCGAGGCTTGCAACCACCCCTCGCACACGCATGACAGTGCACACCATCACCACCATGATGACGATGTGAAGAGCTTTGTGTTCAAGTCGGACCGGCCGTTTGATGCAGCCAAGCTGGAAGATTTTTTGGGTGCGATTGTCAATATTTACGGCCCGCGCATGTTGCGCTACAAAGGTGTTTTGTACATGAAGGGAACCGACCGAAAAGTTATTTTTCAGGGCGTGCACCAGTTGATGGGTAGCGATCTGGGACCACAATGGGCCGAGGGCGAAGCGCGCGCCAGCAAAATGGTGTTTATTGGCATCGATCTGCCCAAAGACATCCTGCTGCAGGGTATGGAGCAGTCCTTGGCATAGGGCTTGAGTCCGTGCGGCAATGGGCCCGATGACTGTGCGACTGGATTTTTGAATTTTTTCTGATTGAAGGCCAAATGATTGTCTCGATTTTGCAACTGATGGGTTTTCCGGTGGGGAAGCCTGTACACTCGCGCGCCGAAGAACCCCCGTCGAAGAAGCCGTCCAAAGGCCAAAGCGGGACAGAAAGCCCAACCGATCACGCGCAGGAGCGTTCTGCCAGGAGACAAGAAGTGAAAGCTAAAACCGGAAAAGATAGCAAGACCCCCGCAGCGAAAAGCAAAGCCCATGCGCTTGCAAAACCCGCAAGCAAACCGGGTGCCAAGTCGGGTGCGTCGACCAAACCGGTTGCCAGGCAACCGACCAAAGTGCCTGTGAAGCCCGTGGCAAAGAAATTCGCCTCCGTAAAAGCTGTTCCGAAGGCTGCCGTAAAACCGGCTTCGAAGCCGGTCGTCAAGTCTGTGGCCAAAGCAGATCCCGCTAAAGCCAATAAACCAGCCGCCAAAGTGGTAGCAAAGCCCGTAGCAAAACCCGCCGCCAAGTTTGTGGCACCGGTTAAAAAAACCGTTTCTCAACCTGTTTCCAAACCCCGGGTTCCCGTCAGCCCTGCCCCCATGCCCGTTTCCACCAAGTCAGCTAAGCCGGTTCCGGCGCCAGTTTCGTCCAAGTCAAAATCAGTTGTTGTCGCAGTTCCCATCGTAGAGAAAGCGGTTCCCGTTGCAGTTATTGCGGTTCCTGCCAAGGCAGGCAGGCCTTCGTCCAGGTTGGCACAGTTGACTGTACCGTCCATCGCCCAGTCTGTGGCCTCCACGGCTGCCAAAGCCAGCTATACCCAGTCGATTCCTTCACCGTTGATTGTCCCTGCCCTTCCATCGTCCATTAAAAAGGACGCGAAACTGGCCAACAACTGGAAGACGACCCCTGCGGCGGACCTCTCTGACGCGGAGTTGATGGCCATGCCGGACTCCGAGTACATGAACGCTGTCCAAATGACGGCGTTCCGCGCCAAATTGACCAAGCTCAAGCTTGACATTCTTAATAGCGCCGGTGAAACCACTGAGCATCTGCGCGAAGACACATCCGTGGTGCCCGACCCGGCTGACCGCGCCACGATCGAGGAAGAGCACGCATTGGAGTTGCGTACCCGGGACCGGGAGCGCAAGTTGCTCAAGAAAATAGAGCAGTCCATTGGCCGCATCGATGCTGGTGATTATGGCTATTGCGACGAGACAGGCGAGCCGATCGGGGTCGGTCGCTTGCTGGCGCGTCCAACTGCCACACTGTCGCTGGAGGCGCAGCAGCGCCGTGAGTTGAAGCAAAAGATGTTTGGCGATTAAGGCAGAATTGGTATTTCGCGACTGATGCCACTGTTCGTTCGGTAAACTGCACATATGGCCACCAAAAGCGATCGCCCTGGACTGTTGTCCAAAATGGCGATGTTCGTTCGCAATCCGACCAAGGACTGGTCGGAGTTGGAGCGCCCCCAGATCGAGCAGGACAGTGGTTTTGACAAGCAGGTCTTGAAGGCGATGATAGAGCGCAAGCGACAGAACGATTTCATTCGCAAGCGGGAGTTTGATCAGTTGCGCAAGTTGCGTAGCAAGGGCGTCTCAGCAGTGGTTGCCAACGGGAGGCCTTCGGCTTTTCAGTCCAGCATAGCGGGATTGACCGACCCGGATGGTCGCGCCATTACGCTCAAAAAGATCGATGAGATCGAAGCCCAGATGTCCAAGCAATGGTGGAAGGGCAAGCAGGATGCCGCAGCCGCTAAGGGTGGTGGGTTTCCGGTAGCCAAGGACGACCAGCCTGAGCAGAAATTTTCGGATCCGGTGCCATCGGCACAACTTACCGACTCTGAACAGTTCGAGAAAACAGAAGTCTCTGATTTGCGTTCTGGCTCCAATGCACCCAACATTGCGGAATTTCTTCCAACTGAGATGGGTAATGGCATGGAGCCCATGCCCGCGCCGCAATCGAAAGGGCGATCTGTGCCAATGAAGGTGCCCGCGGTGGGTGCGTTGGCGCAAAGTTTCGATGGAGACGAACTTGGGTTTTCTGCTTCTAAGTTGTTTGCCATCGATGTGGAGGATATGGCAACCGACCCCGAATTGGAGGAGGCCGCCATTCGATTCGCCAACGGAGACGATGCCGGTGCCGAGGGTGGCCTGCTGGACGCTTTGCGGGGTGTAGCGGTGTCGCCGGAAGTGGCAAATTCCTGGATTGCCGCGTTACTTGACTTATACCGCGCGACGCACAACAAAACCAGTTTTGACCAAGCGGTCGCAGAATTTTCTGTTTTGTTTGAGACCATAGTGCCGCAGTGGGCGGCACTTGGCGAGGAGCCCCTGAACAGTGGCTTGGCGCAGTCGCGCGCCAATGCGGCGGGTGGTTCGGTGCCCGATACCCGTGACTATTGCGAGGGTGCCATCTGGTGCAGCCCTGCAGAATTGAATGCATACGCAATGGAGGGACTGCGCGATGCCATGGCATCCAGCCCGATGCCGTGGCATCTGGATTGGTCAAAGTTGGTGCGCATTTGTGAAGATGCCATGCCGTTGATGGGAGGCTTGTTCTCCAGCCTGTGCAACGAGCCTGTGGCCTTGCTTTTCAGCGGTGCTGATCGGTTGGTGGATACATTGCGAACGATGATGCCGTCTGGCGACCGGAGTGTGAATCGCGACTGGTGGACCATACGCCTCGATGCACTGCGCACATTGCAGATGCTCGATGATTTTGAACTGGCCGCACTGGACTACTGCGTAACCTATGAGGTGTCACCGCCGGCGTGGCAACAAACCCGCTGCCAGTATTCGAGTGTTGAGGCGGAGGTGGCTGCGGCGGTAGCGGCGACGGCTCATCGATCGGAATCCAGCGGATCGGGTTCGGGTTTCAGCCAGATGCCCACAATGCCCATGGGCATCGATGGCGTATCCGGGACCAAGTTGGAACTCAAGGGCAGTGTCCTGGGCGATGCGACACAGGCATTGGCCGGATTTAGCGCTGCAGGTCGCCACGGTGATGGCATTGTTGTGTCCTGCCGAGGGCTGATTCGCGTCGATTTTTCTGCGGCCGGCAGCATCCTCAATTGGGTGGCGATGCGCGAGGCAGAGGGATGCCAAGTCCAATTCAGGGAAGTGCACCGCCTGGTTGCTGCGTTCTTCAATGTCATCGGCATCAATGAGCATGCCCGCGTCGTTCCGCGCGCGATTTGAACCTTGTTTGGGGCTTGCCCCCATCTGAATGAAATATGGAACCCTACCACGGCACAACGATTATCAGTGTGCGTCGCAAGACGCCGCAGGGCTACAGCGTCGCCATCGGCGGTGATGGCCAGGTCACTCTGGGCAACATCATCGTTAAGGGCACTGCGCGCAAAGTGCGCAAGCTCTACCACGGCCGGGTGCTGGCCGGCTTTGCCGGCGCGACGGCGGATGCGTTCACCCTGTTTGAGCGATTTGAAGCCAAGCTTGAAAAGCATCAAGGGCACCTGGCCCGTGCAGCCATTGAGTTGACCAAGGACTGGCGCACCGACCGTGTGCTGCGCCGCCTCGAAGCCATGTTGGCTGTTGCCGACCAGGAGACTTCGCTGATCATCACCGGTAACGGTGATGTGCTGGAGCCGGAGAACGGCATTGTCACGATCGGCTCAGGGGGAGCCTATGCGCAGGCCGCTGCGATGGCGTTGCTCAACCATACCGACCTCTCGGCCGTCGACATTGTCAAGCGCTCGCTGGAAATTGCGGGTGAGTTGTGTATCTACACCAACATGCAGCACACAGTAGAGGTGCTTGGTGACAGTCTGCCGCACACGCAGTGAGCCAGTTCCGTCCTCAATTGACTCAATATGACACCTCAAGAAATTGTTTCCGAACTCGACAAGCACATCGTGGGCCAGGCCAAGGCTAAACGGGCGGTTGCCATTGCCCTGCGCAACCGTTGGCGGCGCCAGCAGGTGGAGGGCGATTTGCGTGGGGAGATCACGCCCAAGAATATTTTGATGATTGGCCCGACCGGCGTTGGCAAGACCGAAATCGCCCGTCGCCTGGCCCGTTTGGCCGATGCGCCCTTCATCAAGGTGGAGGCCACCAAATTCACGGAGGTTGGCTATGTGGGCAAAGATGTCGACTCCATCATTCGTGATCTGGCCGATATTGCGGTCAAACAAACCCGCGAGGCTGAGAAGCGCAAGGTGCGCGCCCGTGCTGAAGACTCTGCCGAAGAGCGGATTCTCGACATTTTGATTCCTCCGGCGCGGGGCGAGTTTGGGGTTGTTAGTAGCGACGACATGCCGCAAAGTACCGCGCGACAGACTTTTCGTAAAAAGCTGCGCGAGGGGTATTTGGCGGATCGAGAAATTGAAGTCGACGTTGCGCAGGCGGCACCGCAACTCGAAGTGATGGGCCCCCCGGGGATGGAAGAAATGACCGAACAATTGCGCGGTATGTTTGGTCAGATGGGGCAAGTCAAACGCCAGACACGCAAGCTCAAGATCAGCGAAGCACAGAAACTGTTGGTGGATGAGGAGGCAGCCAAACTGGTCAACGAAGACGACATCAGGGCCCAGGCCGTGCATATGCTCGAGCAAAACGGTATTGTGTTTATTGACGAGATCGACAAGGTAACCTCGCGAAGTGAGAACAGCGGCGCCGAGGTGTCACGCCAGGGCGTGCAGCGCGACCTGTTGCCACTGGTGGAGGGAACCACCGTGTCCACCAAATACGGGGTTGTCAAGACCGATCACATTCTGTTTGTCGCGTCTGGCGCTTTTCACTTGAGCAAGCCCAGTGATTTGATTCCCGAGTTGCAGGGGCGTTTTCCCATACGGGTGGAGTTGCAGTCGTTGTCGGTGAAAGATTTTGAGGCGATCCTCACACAAACCCATGCGTCTCTGGTCAAGCAGTACCAGGCTTTGCTGGCTACGGAAAATGTGACCGTGGATTTCACCCCGGAGGGTATTACCCGCTTGGCCCAAATTGCTTTTGACGTGAATGAGCGCACAGAAAATATCGGTGCGCGGCGCTTGGCTACGGTGATGGAGCGGCTACTCGATGACGTCAGCTTTGACGCTACGTCCTTGGCTGGTCAAACCGTGCGTGTGGATGCGCCATATGTCGATACCCGTCTGGCCGAACTCAGCCAAAACGAAGACCTTTCCAGATACATCTTGTGATTTTTTGCGGGACAGACCTTTAGCTCTGTCCCCAACTGATTAGAGTTTGCGGGGGAGGCCTTTAGCGCGGTCCGCAACTCTTCAAGATTCTCACAGACTCTCAAGCGTTACTTTCATTGCCGTCGCTAAGTCCTTAATTCAGAAGGATTTTTGCTGTCTTTGTACCATTGACGTCACTTCTAAGTCATTGATTTCATTGGAAAAAATTCTCGTAAGCCCCCTTGCAACATTGACTTTTGCTGATACAGTGCAAAAAAGTGCAATTTAGTGGTGAAAAGTGTCTTTGGCGGGGCACTTTTCCGTTGACGTGGAAAAGGTGGTTTGCAGTGTTTCAAGGGGCTTCGTCTCTCAGTCTGGATGGAAAGGGTCGGCTATCAGTGCCAACCCGGCATCGTGACGTCCTGAGTGCGACGGCAGCGGGCCAATTGACCATCACCAAGCACCCGCACGGTTGCCTGATGGTGTTTCCCCGCCCCGAGTGGGAAAAATTTCGGGAGCGTATTGCTGCATTGCCTATGTCCGCGCAGTGGTGGAAGCGCATCTTTTTGGGTAATGCCATGGATGTCGAGATGGATGCTACCGGCCGCGTGCTGGTTTCACCTGAATTGCGCGCGGCGGCCGGCATCGCCAAAGACACCATGCTGCTGGGCATGGGGAACCACTTCGAGCTGTGGGACAAGGCGACTTACGATGCACAAGAAGCCAAAGCCATGCAGGGCGAGATGCCGGATGTCTTCAAGGACTTTTCCTTTTAAGGCCGATCGGTGGAAACTTCATGGACCCACGCTACCGTATTGTTGAACGAAGCTGTGGATGCCCTGTTCAACAACGCAACAGATCCTGCATCGGCAGCGTTTGACGGCACCTATGTGGACGCCACGTTTGGCCGGGGTGGGCATTCGCGCCTGATTTTGTCGCGTTTGTCCGCCCTTGGCAGGTTGATCGCTTTTGATCGTGACCCAGAAGCGGTGGCCCAGGCGAATGCTATCTCTGATGAGCGTTTTTCAATTCGGCATGCGGCCTTTTCACAACTTGCAGACTTGCCCGGCGGTAGCGTTGCGGGCATTTTGCTGGATTTGGGCGTCAGTTCACCCCAGATTGATAACCCGGTTCGTGGATTTAGTTTTCGTTTCAATGGCCCGCTGGATATGCGTATGGACACCACGCGCGGTGAGAGTGTGGCTCAGTGGCTAGAGACGGCCGAAACCAATCAAATCGCGGAGGTGATACGTGAATATGGTGAAGAACGGTTTGCTGGCCCCATTGCAAAGGCGATTGTTGCTCGCCGACAGGAACGGGTCCCAATTTCAACCACCACCGATTTGGCCCAACTCGTGGCTGACACGGTCAAAACCCGCGAGCCGGGCCAGAACCCTGCAACGCGCACATTTCAGGCTTTTCGGATTTTCATCAACGCCGAGCTTGAAGAACTGCAACAGGCGTTAGAGGCCTGTCTGCACGTGCTGGAGCCAGACGGGCGGCTGGCAGTGATCAGCTTCCATTCGCTGGAAGACCGTATCGTCAAGCAGTTCATCGCAAAACATTCCCGTGATGAATATGACCGCCGCGCACCCTTTGCTCCACCCAAGGCCATGAAGCTCAGGGCACTGGACCGCATCAAGCCGAGCGCTGCCGAGGTCAGCGGCAATGCGCGTTCACGCAGCGCCATCATGCGTGTGGCGCAGAGGACTGAAGTATGAACGCCGTAGGACCGTTCCAAGGCGTGAGGGGCATATCCGTATGATTCGATTGAATCTGGTCCTGTTGCTGGCGGTGTTGGTGAGCGCCATGTATCTGGTGGGAGTGCAATATGACTCACGCCGCTTGTTTTTTGAATTGGACAAGGCCCACAGCGAGGCGACGCGGCTGGAGACCGAGCGCGAGCGTTTGCAGGTCGAAAAACGCGCGCAAGCAACCCCTGCTCGGGTTGAGCGTTTGGCGCGGGAAAAGCTGCAAATGCGCCTCGCCTCGCCTGGTGTTACGACCTATGTCAGCTATTCGGCGCCCGCCATTGGCGAGGATGAGCCCCTTGCCGCCCGCCCCGCCAGCGCTGCCAAAAAGGTGAACCGATGAGCCGTAGCATTCAGTACACCTCGAGTCCTTTGCTGGCCAGTCGCACACCGGTGTGGCGTAGCAAACTGGTGGTCGGGGCGGTTGCGCTTGCCTTCTGCGGGTTGGCTGCGCGCGCGGCCTATATCCAGGTGGTGGCCAATGATTTTTTCCAGCACCAGGGTGAAGTGCGCTTTGCCCGTACGCTGGAACTACCGGCCAATCGTGGGCGCATCTTGGACCGCAACGGCCTGATCCTGGCGTCGAGTGTGCCAGCACCCAGCATCTGGGCCATTCCGGAAGACGTCGAAATCGACAAGGAGCAGCTGCAGCGCCTGGCCAAGTTGCTGGAAATGCCGGTCGCCGAATTGCAGAAAAAATTCGCCGATGAGGACAAGACTTTTGTCTGGGTCAAGCGCCAAGTAGATGAATCGGTGGCTCGTCAGATCAGTGCCCTGAACATTAAGGGGATGTATCAACGCAAGGAATACAAGCGCGAATATCCGGAAGGGGAGTCCGCCGTTCATGTCGTGGGTTTCACCAATGTGGAGGACAAGGGGCAGGAGGGCGTTGAGCTGACTTTCAACAAAGACCTCTCCGGACGCAACGGTTCGCGCCGGGTGATCAAGGACCGCATGGGGCGCGCCGTGGAGGACGTGGGCGACCAGATACCCCCGATCGATGGCCGTGACCTGCAACTCAGTATTGACAGCAAAGTACAGTTTTTTGCCTACCAGAAGTTGCGCGACGCAGTGCTTGAAAACAAGGCCAAGGCTGGCAGTGTGGTGGTCCTCGACGTCGTCACTGGTGAGGTTCTGGCCTTGGCCAATTACCCCAGCTATTCGCCGGCCAAGCGTGCCAATTTGACGGGTGCTCAACTCAGGAACCGTGCCTTGACGGATACGTTCGAGCCCGGTTCGACGATGAAGCCGTTTGTGATTGCACTGGCGCTGGAAAAGGGGCTGGTCAAGCCCGAGACGGTGATCCAGACGGCACCCGGACGAATCACCGTGGGCGGAGCCACTATCAGCGACGCCCATCCGCATGGCGCCCTGACCGTCAATGAAGTCATTCAAAAGTCCAGCAACGTGGGCACGGTCAAGATGGCCATGCAAATGCAGCCCCATGAAATGTGGGAGATGTTCAGTCAGGTTGGCTTTGGCCAGAAACCCCAGGTACCTTTCCCGGGCGTGGTCAGCGGTCGGTTGCGGGCTTTCAAGACCTGGCGTCCGATTGAGCAAGCGACCATGAGTTACGGATACGGTCTGTCGAGCAGCCTGTTTCAGTTGGCCCGGGCTTACAGCGTGTTTGCCCGTGAAGGTGAGTTGGCACCGGTCACGCTGCTGAAGTCCACCCAACCCGCGCCAGGTGTCCGTGTAATGGATGTCAATCACGCGCAACAGGTGCTGCATATGCTGCATCTGGTGACAGGCCCTGGCGGCACGGCCCCGAAGGCACAGACGATGGGCTATTCGGTGGGAGGAAAGACCGGTACGGCACACAAGCAAGAGGGCAAGGGTTACGCAGACAAGAAATACCGAGGCTTCTTTGTCGGTATTGCCCCGATCGACAACCCGCGTATCGTGGTGGCCGTGATGATTGACGAGCCCAGCAATGGGAAGTACTTTGGTGGCGATGTGGCCGCACCGGTTTTCAGTGAAACCGTACAGCAAACCCTGCGCATGCTGGGCGTGCAACCCGACATGGCCGTGCGCCCGCAAATCGTGGCGCAGGCTGTGGAGGAAAGCTTCTGATGCAGAACTTTCAAACCCCCACGCAAGCCGCGCAGTGGCTAAGTCAGCACGTCACGGGTACGCTGTTCTCGGATAGCCGTGCGTTGAGCCCGGGAGATGGCTTCATCGCCTGGCCTGGCACGGTGGTGGATGCTCGCAAGTACGTTCCCGACGCAATGCAACGTGGTGCTGCTGCGTGTCTTGTCGAGCGGGATGGCGTGTCAGCCTATGCACTGGATGGAGATACGACGGCGAGCTTCCATGGTCTCAAGAGCAACACAGGACAGATCGCATCAGAATTTTTTGGTATTCCGTCAGCCGACCTGTCGGTGGTCGCTGTCACCGGGACCAATGGCAAGACCTCAACTGTCTGGTGGCTTGCTCAGGCGCTTTCCATCTTGCCAGCTGATCAGGCTCGGCCCTGCGGTATGGTGGGGACCTTGGGCGTTGGTCGCCCACCATCCGGTGCGGCTGCGTCGGGTCAACAAGCGGTGGCCAATGTTATCTCCACCGGCATGACCACCCCCGACCCGGTCATGTTACAGCGGACCTTGCGCCAGTTCGTGACCGAAGGTCTTACGGCCTGCGCAATCGAGGCCTCATCCATTGGAATTGAAGAGCACAGACTCGGTGGCACCCGGATTTGCGTAGCCGTGTTCACCAACTTCACCCAGGACCATCTGGACTACCACGGCAGCATGGCGGTGTATTGGGATTCAAAGCGCAAATTGTTTTCATGGCCAGGGCTGGAGTGCGTAGTTATCAATGTGGATGATGTGCAGGGCGCACAACTGGCGCAAGCGCTAACTGCAGAGCAACTCGATGTCTGGACCGTGTCATGCAAACAGTCGGCGCGCCTCCAGGCCAGAGCCATTGGCTACGAAACCACTGGACTGCGTTTTGAAGTCGTCGAAGGGGACGAGGTGCACGTGCTGCAGACCTGCATGATTGGTACCTACAACGTATCCAACCTGCTCGGTGTGATAGCTGCCATGCGTGGCCTGGGTGTGCCGTTGCAGGCGGCCGTGCGGGCCTGCAGTGCATTGCACTCGGTTCCAGGGCGCATGGAGTGTTTGGTTGAGCCCGGAGAACCCATGGTTGTTGTTGACTACGCCCATACACCAGATGCCCTGGGCCAGGCCTTGTCTGCGCTGCGCCCCTTGGCAGCGCAGCGCGGCGGACGCCTGTGGTGCGTGTTTGGCTGTGGCGGTGACCGCGATCCATCCAAGCGCCCACTGATGGGCGCCATTGCCTCGCAAAAGTCTGATCAGGTGGTGGTCACCAGTGACAACCCGCGCCAGGAGAAACCCGAAGCCATCATCGCGCAAATCTTGTTGGGCCTCGTGCAAAGCAAAGCGGTGACGGTTCAGACCGACCGTGCGCTGGCGATTGCGGATGCCATTGACCGCGCCGCGCCGCATGACGTGGTCTTACTCGCAGGAAAGGGACACGAGGCAACCCAGGAGGTTGCCGGCGTCAAGCATGCTTTTCTGGATCGTGACCATGCGCAGCGCGCCCTTCAGTGCCGTGGCCAGCGGGTGGCCGGGGGTGGTACATGAGTTCCATCATGTCGATTGCCCAAGTGGTTCAGTGGTTGCCCGGCGCACAGCTTGAGGGCAACGGTTCAACAAACGTCAGTCGCGTGCACACAGACACCCGCACCATAGAGGCGGGCGACCTGTTTGTCGCACTCAAGGGTGAGCGCTACGACGCCAATGATTTCCTGTTGGAGGCTCAGCAGCGCGGTGCGGTTGCCGCTCTTTGCCATACCTGTGCGGATCGCAGTGAGGTCAAACGCATGGCATGTATCGTTGTGCCTGATACTCGTCTCGCGCTGGGCACGTTGGCCCACGCTTGGCGTGCCCAATTCACTTTGCCACTGATCGCCGTTACCGGTAGCAACGGCAAAACCACGGTCACGCAGATGCTGGCCTCTATCCTTGCGAGTTCCAGACCCGATGGTGCTTCGTTGGCCACGCGCGGCAATCTTAATAACGACATCGGTGTCCCAATGACGTTGCTGCGTCTGCGTGCACAGCACCAGATTGCGGTGATCGAGTTGGGCATGAACCATCCCGGCGAAATCGCGGTACTGGCGGCGATGGCACAGCCCACCGTGGCCCTTATCAACAACGCGCAACGTGAACATCTGGAATTCATGCACACGGTGCGTGCCGTCGCTTTGGAAAATGGTTCCGTCATCACGCCTCTTGGCCCGCAGGGCGTCGTGGTGATTCCGCGGGACGACGAACATACCACCGTGTGGGAAGTGTTGGCCGGGTCACGGCGCACTGTGCGGTTTGCGCTGGACGGCGAGGCTGGCCGCGATGCTCTGGTTTGTGTGCAGGCGCAGTGGGTTGCTGGCGCCTGGCAGGTCCACGCGCGTGGAATGGAGCAAGACTTGCATTACCGCCTGGATATTGCCGGACGCCACAACGTCAAGAACTCCCTGGCTGCAGCGGCCGCTGCGCTGGCCGCTGGTGTATCGGCGTCTGCCGTGGTGGATGGGCTGCAGGCGTTCGTACCGGTCAAGGGCCGCTCCAAAGCATTGCTGCTGGCCGTTCAGGGGCGCGAGGTGACTATGGTCGATGACACCTACAACGCCAATCCAGATTCCGTGCGCGCCGCCATTGATGTGTTGGCCGATTTGCCCGGCCCACGTTTGCTGGTGCTGGGGGACATGGGTGAAGTGGGCCACCAAGGTCCCATGTTCCACGCAGAGGCTGGTCGTTACGCCAAGGCCCGGGGCATTGAGCAGGTTTTGACTTTAGGCGAGTTGGCACAGGTTGCAGCCAACGCCTTTGAGGGCGCGCAGCATTTTGAGTCTGCAGAACAATTGATCGACGTGCTGCTGAACGACTTGCCCCATCTGCGCAGCGTGCTGATTAAGGGATCGCGGTTTATGCGGATGGAGCGTGTGGTCGATGCTCTATCGGGCATGGTGGCCAGTACCCCATCACAACAGGAGCGTCGCCGTGCGAGCTGAGTCATTGTTTGGAGAGAAGTTGACCCCTCACGCTCATATTCATTTGCTCCCCCCCCAAGGGTGGCTTGCCTCCTTTGAGGCGGCTCGACAGGAGGCTCAATGCTATTGAGTTTGGCCCAATGGCTTCAAACACTTTCGCCAGAGTTCGGCTATTTCCGGGTGTTTCAGTACCTGACGTTTCGCGCCGTGATGGCGGCGCTTACCGCATTGCTCATTGGACTGGCCGCCGGTCCCTATGTCATTGGCCGTTTGCGTGAGTTAAAGATCGGGCAACCGGTGCGCGGCTATGGAATGGAGACCCATCTGCACAAGAGTGGCACACCCACCATGGGCGGTGTGCTGATTCTTTTGTCGATTGCGATTTCAACTCTTTTGTGGGTCGATCTGAGCAACCGGTTTGTCTGGATCGTGCTGTTGGTGACACTGGGGTTCGGTGCGATTGGCTGGGTGGATGACTGGCGCAAGGTAGTTAACAAAGACCCGGAAGGTATGCGCTCACGGGAAAAGTACTTCTGGCAATCCGTGATCGGTCTGCTCGCCGCTCTTTACCTGGTGTTCAGTATTTCCGAGAACTCCAACCTGCGGGTGTTGGAACTGTTCTTCAACTGGGTGCGTTCCGGGTTTGATGTCAATCTGCCACCCAAGGCTGGCCTGCTATTGCCATTCATCAAGGAGGTGAGCTACCCCCTGGGTGTTTTTGGGTTTGTGGTGCTTAGCTACCTGGTTATTGTGGGATCCAGTAACGCGGTCAACCTGACCGATGGCCTCGATGGTTTGGCCATCATGCCGGTGGTATTGGTCGGCGCATCTCTGGGCGTTTTTGCCTACGTCACGGGCAGCGCTGTCTACTCCAAATACCTGTTCTTTCCGCATATTCCGGGCTCCGGCGAATTAATGGTGTTTTGTGGGGCCATGGCGGGTTCAGGGTTGGCCTTTCTTTGGTTCAACACCCACCCAGCGCAGGTATTCATGGGCGACGTCGGAGCGCTGGCCCTTGGCGCAGCCCTGGGCACCATCGCGGTCATTGTTCGCCAGGAGATTGTGCTGGCCATCATGGGCGGCATCTTTGTGGTGGAGGCTTTGTCGGTCATGCTGCAGGTGACCTACTTCAAGTACACGAAGAAGAAAGATGGCCAGGGTCGTCGCCTGTTCAAGATGGCGCCACTGCACCACCATTTCGAGAAAGAAGGCTGGAAAGAGACGCAAGTCGTGGTGCGCTTTTGGATCATCACCATGCTGCTGTGCCTCGTGGGCCTGTCCACCCTGAAACTCAGATGAATCCACACGAGCCGCAACTAGCCACCACGCTTACCGCCGCAAGCGATGCGGCGGCGTTTGTCGCGCGCATTTTTACCGACACGCAAGTCGATAAGTCGGAGCCTGCTGCAGCGGGCGAGCTTGCACCGTCGGTGCTGACAGAGTTGCAGCCAACGGCGCTTGACGAAATGGTCGCCGATGGCCCATGGCAACCCTTGCTGGGGCAGAACATCCTGATACTGGGTCTGGGGGTATCGGGCCTGGCCATGGCGCGCTGGTGTGTGCAGACGGGCGCAGCCCGCGTTACCGTGGCTGACACCCGCGCCGCGCCGCCCCAATTGACCACCCTGCAACAGGAGTTGGCGCAGGTCCACTTTGTGGCGGGTGAGTTTCACGCCGGCCTGGTCGAGGGGCAGGGCCTGCAAGCCGTGTACTGCTCTCCTGGCTTGAGTCCTGATACCGTTGCCCCGGTTGGGGATGCGGCGCGCGCGTCGGGCATCCCTGTTGGCGGCGAACTGAGTCTGTTTGCCATGGCATTGCAGTCGCTGCGCAGCGCACGGGCCTATACGCCCGCAGTGCTGGCCATAACGGGTACCAACGGAAAAACCACGGTCACGTCCTTGACGGGTCAATTATTTGCGCATGCGGGAAAAGCCGTGGCGGTGGCAGGCAATATTGGTCCTACATTGCTGGATACGCTGTCCGGACATCTGGATGCCAATACCCTGCCCGAGGTCTGGGTGCTGGAACTGTCGAGTTTTCAGCTCGATGGCGTCGCCGGCCTGGAGCCAACCGCGGCGGTGGTGCTCAATGTTACGCAAGACCATCTGGACTGGCATGGCAGCATGGAAGCGTATGCGTTGGCCAAGTCCCGCATCTTTGGCCAGCACGGCCTGATGGTGCTCAACCGCGACGACGCGCGGGTCATGGGCATGTTGCCCGAGCCGGTGCGGGTCAAGCTGCAACGTGCGCAAGTTCGCGCCCACGTCACCTTTGGCAGTGACTTGCCACAGCGCCCCGGTGATTTTGGTATTGAAGAGGTCAACGGCATGGTGTGGTTGGTGCGCGCACTGGAGGCTGACGAAACACGCAAAAAGCGTAAGGATGTTGCTGACGAGTTGCATATTCAACGCCTGATGCCGGCCGATGCCCTGCGCATCCGAGGACGGCACAACGCCACCAATGCTTTGGCGGCGCTGGCTCTGTGCGCTGCAGCGGGTTGCCCGCTGGCGCCCATCCTGTTTGGCTTGCGCGAATACCGTGGGGAGCCCCACCGGGTGGAGCCCATCGGCATCCTTAATGCGGTGGAGTTCTTCGACGACAGCAAGGGCACCAATGTGGGTGCAACCGTGGCCGCTCTGCAGGGCTTGGGTGCCGACCGACGGGTCGTTGTCATCCTCGGCGGCGAGGGCAAGGGGCAGGATTTCTCGCCTTTGGCCGCACCCATCGCCCGTTACGCGCGGGCTGTGGTGCTGATCGGACGTGATGCCTCTTTGATTCGCGATGCGCTCGCTGAGACTGGTACTGCGCTGCTGGACGCTGACTCCATGGAGGCAGCCGTGGCGCTGGCCAATCAGCGTGCCCACGCGGGCGATGCGGTGCTGATGTCCCCGGCCTGCGCCAGCTTCGATATGTTTGACAACTACGAGCACCGGGCGCGTGTGTTTTGTCAGGCAGTGAAGAATCTGGCCTTGGCAACCGGCGTCGACATGGAGGGTGTTGCATGAGCGCACTGGGTCAAACCCTGTCGGGCTGGTTCTCCCTGCGTCCGGCGGTTGGGACGGCTAGCACAGCGCCATTGCCGGTTCGCCTCGGTGGGCGAGGTTCCTTTGCGGCAACGACGGACGTGCCGCAGACCCGCGGGTTTGATCAGCCTCTCGTATGGGTTGTCGTCGCCTTGCTGATGTGGGGCATGGTCATGGTGTATTCGGCGTCCATCGCCATGCCGGACAACCCCAAGTTTGCCAAATACACCCACACCTACTTTTTGGTTCGACACGCCATGTGGGTGCTTACCGCCTTTGTCAGTGCGTTGATTGCGTTTCAGGTGCCGATCGCGGTTTGGGAAAAGTCCGCGCCCTGGCTGTTTGTTGCATCGCTGGTACTCCTGATTGCTGTGCTTATACCGGGGGTTGGCAAAGTGGTGTATGGCGCGCGCCGCTGGATATCGTTAGGACCGTTGAGCTTCCAGCCGTCTGAGCTGGCAAAGTTTGCAGTGCTGCTCTACGCGGCTGACTACATGGTGCGCAAGATGGACGTGAAGGAGCGCTTTTTCCGCGCCGTCATGCCGATGGCGGGCGCCGTGGCGGTGGTCGGACTGCTGCTGCTGGCCGAACCCGATATGGGTGGCTTCATGGTGATCGCCGTAATTGCCATGGGCATTTTGTTCTTGGGTGGCGTCAATGCCCGTATGTTTTTCCTGATTGCGGCGATTCTGGTGGTCGCATTTGGCTTGATGATTGCGCTGAGCGAATGGCGACGCGAGCGTATCTTTGCCTACCTCGATCCGTGGACTGAGAAGTATGCGCTGGGCAAGGGCTATCAGCTGTCTCACTCGTTGATCGCGATTGGGCGGGGCGAGATATTTGGTGTCGGTTTGGGTGGCAGTGTTGAGAAGTTGCACTGGCTGCCCGAGGCGCACACCGATTTTTTGCTGGCTGTAATCGGTGAAGAATTTGGACTGGTGGGCGTGCTGGTGGTGATTGGCCTGTTCCTGTGGCTGACCCGGCGCATCATGCACATCGGTCGCCAGGCCATCGCGCTGGACCGGGTGTTTGCCGGGCTCACCGCGCAGGGCGTGGGCATTTGGATGGGTTTTCAGTCCTTCATCAACATGGGTGTGAACCTGGGCGCGTTGCCGACCAAGGGACTGACGCTGCCGCTGATGAGTTACGGCGGATCTGCCATCCTGATCAACATGGTCGCCATCGCAGTCGTTCTTCGGATTGATTATGAAAATCGACAACTCATGCACGGAGGCCGTGTATGAGCCAGATACAAAAGTGCGCGTTGGTTATGGCCGGGGGCACGGGCGGCCATATTTTTCCGGGTCTTGCCGTGGCAATGGCCCTGCGCGAGCGGGGCTGGCGTGTGCACTGGTTGGGTGGCCCAAACAGCATGGAGAGTCGCCTGGTACCGCCGAAAGGCTTCGCGTTTGAATCGGTAGATTTTTCTGGCGTTCGCGGCAAGGGCTTGCGCACGCTGCTCGCGCTGCCGCTGCGTTTGTTGCGCGCATTTGCTCAAAGCCTGAAGGTTGTGCGCCGGGTCAAGCCCGACGTGCTGGTGGGGCTGGGGGGCTACATCACACTGCCGGGCGGGCTGATGGGTGTGTTGATGGGTAAACCACTCGTGCTGCACGAGCAGAACTCGGTGGCCGGCATGGCCAATCGTGTATTGGCGGTCGTGGCGCGCCGGGTGTTTACCGCGTTCCCCAACGTCCTTGCCAAAGGGAAGTGGGTGGGCAACCCCTTGCGCGCCGAATTTTTAGTGCAACCCGATCCGCAGGAGCGCTTTGCGAACCGCACGGGCCCCTTGCGGGTGCTGGTGGTGGGCGGCAGCCTGGGAGCCAAAGCGCTCAATACCGTGGTTCCGCAGGCTCTCGCTTTGATTCCGGAAGTCCTGCGTCCTGTGGTGACACACCAAAGCGGCGAGAAACAGATCAATGAATTGCGCAACAACTATGCCGCCGCTGGAGTGCAAGCCCAGTTGACGCCCTTTATTGACAACACGGCTCAAGCCTTCGCCGATGCCGACTGGGTGATCTGTCGTGCCGGTGCCAGCACCGTGACCGAGATGGCTGCCGTGGGTGCAGCGGCCCTGTTGGTTCCCTTTCCGTCAGCCGTCGATGACCATCAAACCCACAACGCCCGCTTTCTGGTCGATCAGGGAGCCGGTTGGCTCATCTCTCAAAACGAGTTGACCCCCGCGCTGCTGGCAGATATGCTACAAAAAACAGAGCGCTCCACGCTGCTTTCACGGGCCCTAGAGGCCAAAAAGCTTCAAAAATTACAGGCTGCAGATGCGGTGGTGGCCGCCTGTGAGGAGCTTTGCACATGAAGCACGCGATTAGGCACATTCATTTCGTCGGTGTCGGCGGTTCGGGTATGTCGGGCATTGCAGAGGTGCTGTGCAACCTCGGCTACACCATCTCTGGCTCGGACCTGTCGGACAGCGCCACGCTCAAGCAACTGGCTACACTGGGCATTCGCACCTATGTGGGTCACGCCCCCGACCACGTTACCGGTGCCGATGCCATCGTCACCTCGACTGCCGTGCATGGCGATAACCCCGAGGTGGTCAAAGCGCGTGAGATGGGCATCCCCATAGTGCCACGCGCCCTGATGCTGGCAGAGTTGATGCGACTCAAACAGGGTATTGCGATTGCCGGCACCCATGGCAAAACCACCACCACCAGTCTGGTGGCCAGTGTACTGGCCGAGGCCGGGTTGGACCCCACTTTTGTGATTGGTGGACGCCTCAACAGCGCGGGCGCCAACGCCCGCCTGGGGCAGGGCGATTACATCGTGGTTGAAGCAGATGAGTCGGATGCTTCCTTCCTGAATTTGTTGCCGGTGATGGCGGTGGTGACCAATATCGACGCCGACCACATGGAAACCTACGGTCATGATTTCGGTCGTCTCAAAAAGGCGTTTGTCGACTTTCTGCACCGCATGCCGTTTTATGGGGTTGCCATATTGTGTACCGACGACGCAGCCGTGTGCGACATCGTCGACCAGGTCACCTGCCGGATGATCCGTTACGGCTTCAACGCGCAGGCCCAGGTGCGGGCCATCAACGTGCGCGCCGTGGGTGGTCAGATGCACTTCACGGTTCAGCGCAGCAACGATGTGGACCAACCCGACCTGGATGTGGTGCTGAATCTGCCCGGTCTGCACAACGTGCTCAATGCGCTGTCGGCGATTGCGGTGGCACTGGAGTTGGGCGTTGCCGATGCGGCCGTGGTGCGGGCGCTGGGCGAGTTCAAGGGGGTCGGACGGCGCTTTCAGCACTATGGTGACCTCTCGTTGCCCCAGGGCGGGGTGGTGACGGTTGTGGACGATTACGGCCATCACCCGGTTGAGATGCAGGCCACGCTGGCGGCAGCGCGTGGTGCATTTCCAGATCGTCGGCTGGTGCTGGCCTTTCAGCCGCATCGCTACACCCGCACGCGGGATTGCTTTGACGACTTTGTCAAGGTCCTGGGCTTTGCTGACTCAGTGCTACTGGCCGAGGTTTACGCCGCCGGCGAGGCGCCCATTTTGGCCGCAGATGGGCGCGCCCTGGCCCGCGCCCTGCGCATCGCCGGCAAGGTCGAACCAATCTTTGTTGACGACATCAGTGCACTGCCACAAGTCATTGTGGACAACGCGCAGCCTGGCGATGTGGTGTTGTGTATGGGGGCCGGCTCGATTGGAGCAGTGCCTGGAAAAGTTGTTGATTTGCTACAAAATAATGAGCGCTCTACGCAGAAGGGACGGGGGCCATGAGTCAGTTTGGCAAAGTAGCCGTTTTGATGGGTGGTGCTTCCGCGGAGCGCGAGGTGTCATTGATGTCGGGCGCTGGCGTCTTAAAAGCGCTTCTCTCCAGGGGGGTGGACGCGCATGCGTTCGATCCGGCCGCGCGTGATCTGGGTGACCTCAAACGTGAGGGCTTTGAGCGCTGCTTCATTGCCTTGCATGGCCGACTCGGCGAAGACGGAACGGTGCAAGGCGCACTCGAACTGTTGGGCATTCCCTATACCGGGTCTGGCGTTATGGCGTCAAGCATTTCAATGGACAAGGTGATGACCAAACGGATTTGGTTGTCCGAGGGCATTCCCACGCCGCGCTACCAGTTGCTGCGCCGTGGCACGTTTGATCGCCGCCAGGTGATTGCGGTGCCTGACACGCTGGGCCTGCCCCTGATCGTCAAGCCGGCCTGCGAAGGCTCATCGCTGGGTCTGACCAAGGTAATGGGCTATTCGGGTATGACCGCTGCCGTGGAAGCCGCCAGCGAGTTGAAGGACGACATCCTGTGCGAGGAATGCATCGAAGGCGATGAAGTGACCTGCCCGGTGCTGGGCAGCGGTGACCAGGCGCACGCGCTGCCAGTGATTCGCATCGTGGCCCCCGAGGGCAAATACGACTACCAGAACAAATACTTTACCGATACCACGCAATACCTGGTTCCGTCGGGCTTGCCAGCGGGTGAAGAAGAGGCCCTTCAGGCGCTGGTGCTCAAGGCCTACCAGGTGTTGGGTTGCAGAGGATGGGGGCGTGTTGACGTCATGATCGATGCCAAGACGCGCAAACCCTACTTGCTGGAGATCAATACCTCGCCGGGGATGACTAGTCACTCCCTGGTGCCGATGTCGGCCAAGGCGGCGGGCATCAGCTACGAAGATCTGTGCGTGCAACTGCTGCAAGGTGCGTCACTGGCTAGCGGAGTGTCGGCATGAACGCCGTTGCAGCAGCGCCCGTGGACGTCAAACTGATGAACATGACCGCAACGGTTTTGTTTCTGGCGTTTGTCGTTGCGGGTACCGCTGCCACGGCGCGCTGGTTGGCGCGCTTGCCAGCGTTTGATATCAAGGGCATTGCGGTGTCGGGTGATGTCAGCCACAACAACGTCCTGAACCTGCGTGCCAACGTCGCGCCGCGGCTGTCCGGTACGTTCTTCAGTATCGACCTGCGACAGGTGCGGGCAGCCTTTGAGACAGTGCCGTGGGTGCGCCATGCGGTGGTTCGTCGAGAGTTTCCCAATCGCTTGCAAGTGGTCTTGCAGGAGCATCAGGCGGTGGCCTACTGGGGTAGTGATGGTGAGTTGCGCCTGATTAACAGCTACGGCGAAGTGTTTGAAGCCAATGTGGGCGACATCGACCAGGAAACCTTGCCGCGCCTCAATGGACCGGAGGGACAAGGGGTCGAAGTGCTGGCCATGTACCGCCTACTGGTGCCGCTCTTTGCACAGTTGGAGTTGCCGGTTGATGCGGTCGAACTTTCCGGCGGCGGCAGTTGGCGAGCGCGACTGGACAGCGGCGCCATCATCGAATTGGGACGCGGTGGTGCAGTCGAAGTGACGGCCAGGGTTAGTCGGTTTTTGAAAACCCTCACGCAAGTGACATCACGGTATGCGCGCCGCGCCAGCGCCCTTGAATCGGCAGATTTACGACACGAAAACGGCTACGCAATCCGCCTGCGCGGTGTGAGCACGGCCGTGGCAGTGGCGCCAAAGAAATAGCAAAAAAGACGAACTCAGCAGGTATCCATATGGCAAAAGAATACAAAGACCTGGTAGTAGGACTGGACATCGGAACCGCCAAGGTGATGGTGGTGGTGGCCGAGGTGATGCCCGGTGGCGAGCTCAAACTCGCTGGCTTGGGCGTGGCGCCCAGCAACGGCATCAAGCGTGGTGTCGTCGTCAACATCGACGCCACCGTGCAAAGCATTCAGCAGGCCCTGCGCGAAGCGGAGTTGATGGCCGACTGCAAGATCACCCGGGTCTACACCGGGATTACGGGTAGCCATATCCGTGGCATCAATTCCAGCGGCATGGTGGCGGTGAAGGACCGAGAGGTCACGGCCGCCGATGTCGCCCGCGTGGTGGAAACGGCCAAGGCCATCAACATTTCCACCGACCAGCGCCTGTTGCTGGTGGAGCCGCAAGAGTTCATCATCGACGGCCAGGATGTCAAAGAACCGATTGGCATGAGCGGAATACGCCTGGAAGCCAAGGTGCACATCGTCACGGGTGCGCAAAGTGCGGCCGAGAACATCATCAAGTGCGTACGCCGCTGTGGTCTGGAAGTGGAGCAACTCATGCTCAACCCGCTGGCGAGCAGTTTGTCGGTTCTGACCGAAGACGAGCGCGAGCTGGGCGTGGCACTGGTGGACATTGGTGCCGGCACGACCGACATTGCCATCTTCACCAATGGCGCCATTCGCCACACCGCAGTGATACCGATTGCTGGTGACCTGATCACCAGCGACATCGCCATGGCCCTGCGCACGCCGACCAAGGACGCCGAAGAGATCAAGGTCGAGAGCGGACACGCCAAGCAATTGATGGTGGACCCGGAAACGCAGGTCGAAGTGCCGGGTCTGGGGGACCGCGGCCCGCGCATGCTCAGCCGCCAGGCGCTGGCCGGCGTGATTGAGCCACGCATCGAAGAAATATTTTCGCTGGTTAACCAGGTCATGCGCGAATCAGGCTTTGAAGAGGTGCTGTCCTCTGGAATCGTTCTCACCGGCGGCAGTTGCATCATGCCTGGCATGGTCGAGCTGGGTGAGGACATCTTCCTCAAGCCCGTGCGCCGCGGCATCCCCAAGTATTCAAGCGCCCTGGCAGACATGGTGGCGCAGCCGCGCGCGGCCACGGTGATGGGGCTGTTGGAAGAGGCTCGCATGGCGCGGTTGCGAGGCTACAAGGTGTCGCAGAAAAACGGCTCCATGAAGACAGCATTTGGTTCAGTCAAAGACTGGTTCATCGGGAACTTCTGATCATGAATATCCAATCATCGAACGCCGTCGGAGCAACGCAACGCGTGGGGGTTATCGCCAGTCCCCATTGGCGATGGCGATGCATTGACCCGCCGTCCCGGGCCGGCCCCTACAAAAAAAACCGTAAAGCATTGAATAATCGTAGTGAAACCCAAGGAGCACAACATGGCCATTGAAATGATTGAAGAAGAAACGTTTAACCAGGGCACACAGATCAAGGTGATCGGTGTCGGTGGTGGCGGCGGTAACGCCGTGGAGCACATGATTTGCTCTGCCGTAGGGGGCGTGGAGTTTATTTGCGCCAATACCGATTCGCAGGCTCTTAGCCGCAGCACCGCACACAAGACCATTCAGTTGGGTGCCGGTGGCCTGGGTGCGGGAAGCAAGCCCGACAAGGGTCGTGAAGCGGCTGTGCTGGCCGAGGCAGATATCCGCGCAGCCATTGAAGGTGCACATATGCTGTTCATCACCGCCGGCATGGGCGGGGGCACCGGCACCGGCGCTGCGCCCGTGATTGCACGCGTGGCCAGGGAGATGGGCATCTTGACGGTGGGCGTGGTTACCAAGCCCTTCGATTTTGAAGGCGGTCGCCGCATGAGCAATGCCGATGCGGGCCTGACCGAGCTTGAGGCCAATGTCGACTCGTTGATCGTGGTGTTGAACGAAAAGCTGCTCGATGTGTTGGGTGACGACGTGTCGCAAGACGAAGCCTTCGCGCACGCCAACGACGTGTTGAAAAATGCGGTCGGTGGTATTGCCGAAATCATCAATGTACCCGGCCATGTGAACGTCGACTTTGAAGACGTGCGCACTGTCATGGGTGAGCCCGGCAAGGCCATGATGGGCACTGCCCTGGCCAGCGGTCCGGACCGCGCCCGCATTGCCGCCGAGCAAGCAGTTGCCTGCCCGTTGCTTGAAGGTATCGACCTGTCCGGGGCCAAGGGTGTGCTGGTGCTGATCACCGCAGCCAAGGGCTCGCTCAAGTTGAGCGAATCCAAGCTGGCCATGAACACCATCCGTGCTTATGCGTCGCCCGATGCGCATGTGATCTACGGTACCGCCTATGACGACGAACTTGGCGAAAACATTCGCGTGACGGTTGTCGCAACCGGTCTGAGTCGCCAGGGTATCCGCCGTCCAGCCAGGCCTGAACTGGAAGTCATCAAGCGTACCGGAACCCATGATGCACCGATGTTCGTTCCAACGCTCAACACACTTGCCAATGCCGGCGCAAACGGCATGGCATCGGGTTCAGCATCGGGTGCGCAGCCAGACTATGCCGGCATGGCTACACCAAGCGTGTGGCGCACCAATCGCACGTCTGCCGCCGCCAAGGTCGATGCACTTTCGAACGGCGGGATGGACGACTACGAAATCCCTGCGTTTCTGCGGAAACAGGCAGATTGAATGGGGGCACACCCCCCGGCTGCGCGCACTGCGTGTCGCTTCGCTTTCCCCCTTGCAGGGGGTAACACCAGTGGCCCGGCATAGCCGGTTCCACGGTGTTTCTGGCAAAGGCTATGGGTTTGGTGTGTGTGGCTATTGATCGCGCAATAAAATCCCTACTGTGCTCAAACAACGAACCGTTAAATCTCTGACGCGCGCAGTCGGCGTCGGGCTGCACAGCGGGCAGCGGGTGGAGATCACGTTGCGGCCAGCGCAGTCGGACACCGGCATTGTGTTTCGCCGGGTCGACTTGCCAGTGCCGGTAGATATACCGGTGTCAGCACCGTCGGTGACCGACACGCGCATGGCATCCACTATTTCTAGCGGCGGGGCCAAGGTTCAGACGGTTGAGCACCTGATGTCGGCTTGCGCCGGCTTGGGGATTGACAACCTGTATGTCGACATCACGGCAGAAGAAATTCCGATACTCGACGGATCAGCCGCATCTTTTGTTTTTCTGCTGCAAAGCGCCGGAATCGAATTGCAAAACGCACCCAAGCGATTCATGCGGGTGAAGCGAGCGGTTGAGGTGCGTGAGGGCGAGGGTCCCAACCTCAAATGGGCCAGACTCGAACCGTACAACGGCTACAAACTCAGTTTCGAAATCGTGTTCGACCATCCGGCCGTGGACTCCACCGGGCAGCGCGTGGAGTTCGACATGGGAACCGACTCCTATTCGCGCGACATTGCACGCGCCCGCACCTTTGGCTTTACCAAGGACGTGGAAATGATGCGCACCAATGGCCTGGCCTTGGGCGGCGGTCTGGACAACGCCATCGTCATGGACGACTACCGGGTGCTCAATTCCGAGGGCTTGCGTTACGACGATGAGTTCGTCAAGCACAAGCTGCTCGATGCGATTGGTGATTTGTACTGCGTGGGCAAGCCCTTGCTGGCCAGTTACAGCGCCTTTCGTTCCGGCCACGCCCTGAACAACAAGTTGTTGCGCGAGTTGCTGGCGCATGCGGACGCCTGGGAAATGGTTACGTTTGAAGATGAGAGCCGCGCGCCAGCGGGTTTTGCGCAGTTGGCGCGCTCCTGGTAGACAAGCACGCGCAGCACTGGCATGCCTTTTTTTCGCGCGCTTGTCTTGTTGCTTCTGGTTGTAGCTGCGGGCTCGTTCGCCTGCTTTGCCATTACCGGACAAGAACGTTTTAAGCACTTTGGCTTGGTCGTCTTAAAGTGGACACTGGTTGGCGCATTTGCCTTCTTCGGTGTGCTGATTCTGGACCGGATTTCATAGCATTCCGACCCAGAATGTGCGCAAGCCGCTCCTGATTTGATAGCTAATAGGGTGACTAGCCGCTCGTCCAATTCAATAGGGCTCACCTGGAAGTACCCAAACTTGGTCACTATTGGAAGACGCCCTTTATCTGGGATGAAGGAAGCCCGGCGTCTAGTTCCTCATCGCCTACCGACTGCGACCCGCCTTGTAGTTGCCGCCGATCTTTCCACCCAAGCCGCTGGCCTTGGCCAGGCGTTCCATGGCGGCACCGGCATGGGCATGGGTAATGGCAAGGCCCAGCGCATCGGCCGCGTCCGGCCCGGGCAGGCCGGGCAGGCTCAGCAAACGCTGCACCATGGACTGCACCTGGGACTTGTCGGCCCGTCCGTAGCCCACCACAGCCTGCTTCATCTGCAGGGCGGTGTATTCGGCTACGGCCAAGTCCTTGGAAACCAGGGCGGTGATGCAAGCCCCGCGTGCCTGCCCCAGCAGCAGCGTGGACTGCGGGTTGACATTGACGAACACGATTTCCACGCAGGCGCAGTCGGGCGAGTAGCGCTGAGCCACCTCGCCAATGCCGTCGAACAACACCTTGAGTCGTTGTGGCAGGGCGCCTACATCCAGATGCTGCGTGCTGATGGTGCCACTGGCCACGTAGCGCAGTTCGGAGCCGTTGGCATCGATGACGCCAAAGCCCGTGGTGCGCAGTCCAGGATCAATGCCCAGTATTCGCATGCTATTGATTTGCTAGCTGCTTACGCATATTTTACGGGGGCTGTAGGCTTTATATTTCAAAATACCAACGCGCGGAGTGAAAGAACACCGGTGCTGCAAAGCACAGGGCATCGACCCGGTCGAGCAGGCCGCCCGCGCCGGTAACCGACTGGCCCTGTGCCCCCCAACTCGGAATGCCACGATCTCGCTTGAGCGCCTTCATGACGAAATGACCCAGTGACCCGGCCACGCAGGCGATAAACGCGGCGGCGAACGCGGTACCCGGGACCCACGGCGTGATGCCGGCAAGCAGGGCACCGAGCAGGCTGCCCACCGCAATACCAATGCCCCAACTGCGCCAGGTGAAGCTCTGGCTGATCGCAGGGGCCACAGCGGGCCCCTGGATCTTGCGCGAGGCAATGTGCTGGGTGACCATGCACATCTGCACCACAATCACCAGAAAAAACACCATGAAGGCATTGCGGTTGTCGTAATCGGGGAACTTGAGCAGCAGCAAGGCCGGTACATGGCTCATGCCATAGATGCACACCATGATGCCCCACTGCAGCTTGGCGTTGCGCTCCAGAAATCGCAATGGGTCATTGGCCAGTGCGCTGGCCAGTGGCAGGGCCAGAAACACGTAGACCGGAATGAACACGGCAAACATATCGAAGTGGCCTGCGCCCACCAGCCAGTATTGCACCGGCAGGACTACAAAGAACGCCAGCACCAGGCTGCGGTGGTCGCCCAGTCGCGTGGGCGAGAGGGTTAAAAACTCCCGCAGCGCGAAAAACGAGACGAAGGCAAACAGCGTCAAAGCCACCCAGTCTCCGGTGACCCAACCAATCCAAAATACAAACACCATCAGCCAGCTGGTGCGGATGATGGCGTCCACGCTCTTGAGCTCTTTGCGCCGCTTCTCTGCCCGCGTGTCATCTCCATGTTCGCGTACCGAGAACAGGAACGAGGTCACGCTGGCCAGCAATAGCAGACCAAACACAATGACAAACAACGCACCAATCTGCTGCGTGGGTGTCAGGTCTTTGAGGTAGAAATACATGGCAGCAAATGAATGGGAGCGTGGGGGTGCCTAGTCTTCAGACGTCGCGCAGCGCCACTACGGCACAGCGGGCACGCTCCAGGAAA
Source organism: Burkholderiales bacterium (assembly GCA_947508055.1). Taxonomy (GTDB): domain Bacteria; phylum Pseudomonadota; class Gammaproteobacteria; order Burkholderiales; family Burkholderiaceae_C; genus Allorhodoferax. Next base: position 8,700 of record CANNRR010000003.1, on the reverse strand, counting down.
GCGCGCCGATCTTCGCCGTCGCCAAGCTGCATGGGCGCGCCAAATGTCACTGAACACAGCACCGGAACCGGTACCACCTCGCCCTTGGGCAGCACGTGCTGCACATTGTTGATCCAGGCCGGCACCAGCACCACGTTGGGGTATTTGAGTGCCAGGTTGTACAGCCCGGCCTTGAAGGGCTGCGGCTCGCCGGTGAAGCCGCGTGTGCCTTCCGGGAACAGGATGATGGAGTCGCCATTTTCCAGCGCCTCAAACAGCGGCTCCAACGGGTCTTCGTCGGCGCTTCGGTCGCGCGAGACGTAAATCACATGGAAGACTGCGGTTGTGAGCCATTTTTTGAAGGGGGTCTTGGTCCAGTAATCTTTGGCCGCAATGGCACGCGTGACATTGCGCAACTCTTTGGGCAGCGCGGCCCAGATCATGACCAGGTCGGCATGGCTCTGGTGGTTGGCAAAATAGATGCGCTGCTCCGCCTTGGGGGGGCAGCCATGCCAGCGTGCCTGGGAGCCGGTCAGCACCCGGATCAATCCCAGCAAAAACAGACTCATGATCTTGGCAAGCATGGCCGCGATGATACAGAGCTACATGAGCCATCTATGTGAAACAGCAGCGACTGGAGCAGGAGGCCAAGGGTGCACGCCAAAGCGAGGTCAAGGAGGAGGCCGCAGGCCGGGGGACACGAGCGGCGGCGTGCGCCCTTGGCCTGCTGCGGGGCACGCTTCACAATCGGCACTCAAGGCAGTTGCGTCCCCCCCATACGGCCAGCAATCACTTCAGCGCGGCTGGCCAGGTACCCGGAGTTCGGCAACTTCTCGTAGGTGCGCGGGCGCGGCAGCATCACGGCCAGGCGCGCTGCCTCATAGGCGCTGAGCTGCGATGCAGGTTTGCGGAAGTAGTGTTGCGAAGCGGCTTCTGCGCCAAACACGCCTTCGCCCCATTCCACGCTGTTGAGATAAATTTCAAGAATGCGCTGCTTGGTCAGCAGGTGCTCGAGCATCAGTGTCAAAACAAATTCCTGGCCTTTGCGCAGCAGTGTTCTTTCACCCGAGAGAAACAGGTTTTTGGCCAGTTGCTGGGTGATCGTTGAACCGCCCACCACCTTGGGGGGCCTGGGCGCCGGCTTGCCGGGCGCCACTTTGGTAGCGGGTTTCTGGCTGGCGGCCTTTTGTTCAGCCCGGGCGTTTTTCTCCCAGGCCTTTTCCAATGCTTCCCAGTCCACACCATCGTGGTTGCTGAAGCTGTCGTCCTCGGACGCGATCACAGCGCGTTTGAGGTTATCCGAAACATCGCTGTAGGCCACCCACTGCTGGCGCCAGCGCAAAGCGCCCTTCTCAACGGCAATGCGCCAGGCTTCCGAGCGCTGAAAGCTGGTGGACTGTGGTGCCACCACCACCATGACCGCAATCCGTGCCACAAAGAACAGTTGCAATGCCACCAAAGCCACGACCAGCAGACCCAGCCACCGCGCGAGAGCCTTCATGGGGGGGCCGAAACCGCCGCTTCCAGCGTTTCGTCGCGCGTGAACTTGAATCGCGATACCACCACAATCTGCTCGGCCTGTCGGCGCATGGCCGGGCTGAAGTGCCCGAACGGACCGGCTGATCTTGCAATTGCCGCCGCGTGGCGGTCCAGTGCGCGACTGCCCGAGCTTTCGACTACTTCGGTGTCCACGACCCGGCCGTTGTGATTGACAGTGACGATCATGGTGAGCTCGCCATAGAGCTTTTTGCCACCCGACTGCGGGAAATTGTCGGTGCCTTTGTCCTCTATGGCGCGACGCAGCCCGTCGTAATACACCGCATACACCTCTTCTCGCACGGAAGGGCTGATGTAACGCTTTTTGGGCTTTTCGCTTTGCTGGTTGATGCGCCGCTCAATTTCGGCCAGAATTTTTACCAACTGCCGTCGTTTTTCCTCTCGCTCCTGTTGCTCGGCCTTGCTGGCAACCTGGTTCGGGTCGGGCGGGGGCATGGCGGCGAGCTGGTTCTTGACTTGGGCCAGCAACAGGGTCTGTTGCTCTTGCAGGGTTTCCAGTTTGCGGGCCGCTTCTTCTTCCGAAGAGTCGCCAAAGTCAGTCAGTGCTGAAGGTGGTAGTGGGCTGGTAGCACGGCCTTTTTCGGCATCACCTCCACCGGCCAGAGAAGCTTGGGCAATGGCCCGCGCCTTGTCGGGCTTTTCGTTGCTGCGCGAATTGACCAGAATCACTTCAAGCGGGGTGTCCTGAAACACCCGATTAAACGACTCGGGGTCCACAAAGCGTACTGTCAGCAGCACCGCATGCACCGCAACGGAGGCGAGCAAGGCGAGCTGCAGGGTGCTGAGGGACCGCAGGAGTTTCACGGAACAGGATTATCGTTGGGTAACTCGACGGGGTCGCTCACGTCGACCGCAATCGCAATCGGGCCGGACACTTCATCGTCTTCCTCGTCCGTGCTGTCCGCTTCCCCTTGAGCCGCAACCGGCGTATCCAGACGCTCCACGACGGTGCCGCTGATGTCCAGCGTGATCAGGTCTATTTCGCCGAGTTTCACCCGCACCCGGGCGCCGCGCGGCAGGTTTTGCCCGCCCATGACCGGCAGCACCAGGGGCAGGGTGTCGGCGCGCACCAGGTTGTCCTTGAAGATGCTGGCTTCCAGTTCGGCGATGCCGTTTTGCTGCAGGTACTTGAGTGTCCAGAAGCGCTCCATGGCGCCCTGGTAGCCGTTGTAGGCGCTGTAGGCCTCATCAAAACTGGAGATGATGGAGAACAGGCTGGCATCCTTGGGTTTGAACGGTGCCGCCAGTGCGGCCGCCTTGCCGTGCCGTACGCAGGCAATTATTTGCCACTGGTTGACCAGGTCGGTGTAACGGCGCAGGGGTGAGCTGCTCCAGGCGTAGCTTTTGACCCCAATGCCGGCATGCGGCAGCGCCTTGGTGCCCATGCGCACCTTGACGCCCGGCGCCAGGCTGGCCTGGCTGCGGTAGATGCCGGGCACACCCAGTTCGGCCATCCAGTTGCCCCATGTGCTGTTGGCCAGAATCATGGCCTCGGCCACGATCAGGTCCAGCGGGGCGCCGCGCTGGCGGGTGGTGATCTGTACGGTCTCGGTGCCGTCGGGTTCTGTGCCACTGCCATTGACCAGACGGAAGTTGTAGTCGGGTCGATTGAAGGTCTCGGGCTTGCCACGCACCACTACTCGCTTGCCCTTCAGTTCATTTGCAAGGCGATATAAAAATGATAGCTGCTCACGCAATTCTGGTAAGGGATTAGGCTCATTTTCATGGTTAAAACTTGGATCAAGTAACCACGGCTCGGTGACCACTGCATCCAGCTGATCGTGGCGCAAGTTGTGCGCGATCGACACGCGTTCGATGCGCGACTCATGCCGCTTGATCTCCAGCGTTGCCTCGTCCAGCGTGACGTAGAGCGACAACGCCGGGCAGTCACGCCCGGCCTGCAGGGTGTAGGTTTGCACCAGCGCGTCGGGCAGCATGGTGACCTTGTAGCCTGGCATGTAGACAGTCGACAGGCGGGAGCGCCCAATCTGGTCCACCGCGTCGCCAGGCTGAATCGCCAGACCAGGCGCTGCGATGTGGATGCCAAATGTAACGGTGCCGCTGCCCAAACCCTGTACCGACAACGCGTCGTCAATTTCAGTAGTGGCCGAGTCGTCAATCGAGAAGGCTTGCGCCGTGCCCAGGGGCAGGTCGGTTTGGTCGATGGAGGGTGCCGTCAGCGCTGGAAAGCCCGTGCCCCTGGGAAAGTTCTCCAGCAAGAATCGTTTCCAGTGGAACAGGTAGGGCGATGCAATGGCTCCTGACTTTTGCAGCAGCTCCAAAGGAGCCGTGTGGGTGGCACGGGCCGCCTCGACGACGGCTTTGTACTCTGGCGCGTTCTTGTCGGGTTTGAACAGGATCTTGTAGAGTTGCTCGCGCACCGGCTCGGGGCATTGGCCGGCACCGAGTTCGGTGGCCCACTGGGTGATCTGCTGGGCGACGGCCTTCTTCTTCTCGATAGCAGCCAGCGCCTGCGCAATCACATCGGCGGAGGCTTTGCGAAAGCGCCCCTTGCCGGCGCGGCGGAAGTAGTGGGGCGAGTCAAACAGGCGAAACAGCATGGCGGCCTGCTCTGACAGTGGAGACTGGGCCGAGAAATAGTCGCGCGCCAGGTCAGCAAAGCCGAACTCTTCGTCGGGCGCAAATTCCCACGCCATCTCCAGTTCAATGTCCTGGCTGGCGGCTTGCGCCGCCGCCATGAACTCGGCGGGCGCAGGTTTCTCGAACTTAATCAGCATGTTGGAGGCTTTGACCTTGACCCGTTTGCCGCTGTCGAGTTCCACCTGCGCGGACGCATCGGTTTCAGACATTACCCGGCCGGCCATGAATTTTCCGGCTTCATCAAACAATAAAAACATAAGGCGAGATTGTCCCACGCGCTGCCCGTGGGTTTTTGGGAGAGCAAAACTTCCGTTGTTGAAGGGAGGTTGCCCCGCGCCAGTTGCCGATATGCTCTGGGGGTGGCTATCTTGGCACCAATGGGGTGCCCTGAGTCCGATGGGAGTTCAATCTGGTGTGGCGTGTATTGATCGTTGAGGATGACCCCCAGATGCGTGCGTTTTTTGCCGCTAGCGTGGAGCGTTCACCGCAGCTCAAGCTGGTGGCTGGCGTGGCGACTGTGGCCGAAGCGAAAGCCATATTCAATGATGTGAAGCAGGGCGTTGACGTGCTGCTGACCGATCTGGGCCTGCCCGACGGCAGTGGCCTGGAGGTGATTCGCCATGCACGCCAGTGCAGCCCAGCGTGTGAGGCGCTGGTGATCTCCATGTTTGGTGACGAAGACAATGTGCTGGCTAGCATTGAGGCGGGCGCACTGGGCTACATCCATAAGGATGCCGCTCCGGATGACATTGCCAAGACGATTCTGGAGATGAAGGGCGGGGCCTCGCCCATTTCTCCCATGATTGCGCGCCGTGTACTGTTCAAGTACCGATCTATGCAGCTAACTATGCCGCAAGCTGCCGTCTCTGTTGCGTCTGCTGCTATCAAAAACGACACATTTGCAGCTGAAAAAAGCATTTTGTCGCGGCGTGAACAAGAGGTTTTGGAACTCGTAGCGCGGGGGTTTGCGTATTCCGAAATTGCGGAAATGAAAGGCCTTAGCGTGCACACCATCCAGACCCACATCAAAAGCATGTATGCCAAGCTGGAGGTGCATTCCAAAATGGGCGCAATCCTGGAGGCTACCCGCATCGGCTTGTTGCCGCAGGACCGGTCTGCGGCGAACGACAAATGAAATGTCAAACCGTCCGGCGTGGCTCGCTGGTTTGGTTCGGCCAAAGGCTGGTGTGGTGTCTGTTGCTGTCGCTGTCCTGGGCCGGTCGCAGCGAGGCGGTCGTGGTGACGCTGACGCAAGCACAGTCAACGGTGATCACCCGGGGCCAGACCGCTCGCAAGGAACTGCAACTGCCCTACCACTGGGACCGTGCCAACCCCGGTCAGCAAGGTGAGGCGTATTTTGACTTTGACTTTGACTTGCCGAAAGTTCCCAATGACGTGTGGGGCATTTACTTGCCGCGTTTGGGCAACGCCTACGAACTCTGGCTCAACGACACCAAGCTGGAAGCCCATGGTGCCATGGTGCAGCACGTGGGCGAGGCCCAGGCATACAACGGGGCGGACTATGGACGCGTGCCACGTTACGTTACGGTGGATGGTTCCCACCTGCGGTCCACCAATCACCTGCGTATTCACATTCGCGCGGATGTTGGTCGCCGCGGCGGTCTGGCGCCGGTCGTAATCGGGCCGCAGGACGAAGTGCTTCCCCTGTACGAGCAGGACTATCGGTGGCGGGTAACCGGTTCGGTCGCCGTTGTCGCCTTCTGCTTTGCCGTTGGCCTGACGGCGCTGGCACTGTGGACCACAGATGCCGGGCTTCCCAATGAAGGACGTCGCGGGCGGGACCCTTTGTATTTTTTTGTCGCGGTGGCGCAATTGTTCTGGGCACTGTACGTTGGTGATGTGATGGTGGAGGAGCCCCTGCTGCCCTGGCCCTGGTGGGGCGTGGTTCAGGTGCTTGCACTCGGTGTTTGGGGTGGCAGCATGACGCTGGCCTGCATGGAACTGGCCGATTGGCAAACCCGCGAGTGGGTCAGACGCGTACGCAAGAGCATTCTGTGGATGATGCTGACGGGCCCGGTTTTCGCCCTGTGGGGACTGGGTTTTGGCCAGCCGCTGGCGTTGACAGCCTGGTACGTGGTGTACGGTGGCACCATGCTGGTGTTTATTGTCAACTTTCTATGGCGCGCCACAGAGCACGCGAACGCTGAACAGCGCATCGTCGCCGCTGCGGCAGTGGTCAACATCGTGGTGGCGCTGCGTGATATTTACGTTTTTCGGTTCGAGCAATCCTTTGGCGCCAACACCTGGCTGCGCTACTCATCCGTTTTGTTTGGTCTGGGGCTGGGGTATGTCGCTTTGATGCGGTTTCGTGCAACGAGTGGGCAGTTGCACGACCTGTTGGGAACTCTGGCCGCACGCGTGTCGGAAAAAGAGGTGGCGCTGGGGGATACTTATGCCCGGCTGGAGATCCTGGCCCGCCAGCAGGAACGTACCGCTGAGCGTGGGCGCATCTTGCGCAATATGCACGATGGTGTGGGCTCTCACATCAGCTCGGCCATGCGCCAATTGGAGGGCGGCGGCGGCGGCGACCTGACGGCCCGCAACGAGGTGCTGATGACGCTGCGCGATGCGCTCGACCAGCTCAAGTTGTCGATCGACTCGATCCACCTGACGCCCGGTGATGTGACCGCCTTGTTGGCCAATATGCGTTACCGCCTGGGCCCACGGTTCACCGCCATGGACATTGAACTACGGTGGGATGTGGACTTGCTGCCGATTTGCCGAAGCCTGGACGCCGATGCCATGACCGAGCTGCAATTCATGCTGTTTGAAGCCTTCTCGAATGTATTACAGCACGCGCATGCGCATGTCCTGACGGTCCAAGGGCACACAAAAATTGTTGAAGGGGTTGAACAGGTTTTTGTTCGGGTGGTGGACGATGGCCGCGGCTTTGACCCTGCGGTTGGGCAACGTAGGGGAATGGCCACCATGCGCGAGCGCGCGGCGTCCATTGGCGCCCAGTTGTGCGTGCACAGCGAGCCCGGAAAAACCGTCGTTCAAATTCAGTTCGATGTTTAGCAGTCGTTCCTGGAACCAGGCTCCACTGCGGGGATAATTGCCACCCTGTATGGCATCCGTTTTTGATAAACCCTCCGTCTGGCGTCGTATTGCGCCCTGGTTCCATGGCTTTGATGGCCCGCTGGCCTTTGCCGTTTTTCTGCTGGCGTGTGCCGGCATGTTGACCATGTATTCATCGGGCCTTGACCATGGCACTCGGTTTGAGGACCATGGCCGCAATATGCTGATCGCCGCCAGCATCATGTTTGTTGTCGCCCAGGTGCCACCACAGCGGTTGATGGCGCTGGCCGTTCCGCTCTACATTGTCGGTGTCGCTTTGTTGGTGGCGGTGGCTATCTTTGGCATTACCAAGAAGGGTGCCCGGCGTTGGCTCAACATCGGCGTCACCATCCAGCCCAGTGAGATTCTCAAAATTGCCATGCCGCTGATGCTGGCTTGGTGGTTCCAGAAGCGAGAAGGGCAATTGCGCCCGCTCGACTTTGCCGTGGCCGCCGCCCTCCTGGGCATGCCGGTGGCGTTGATCATGAAGCAGCCTGATCTGGGAACGGCACTGCTGATACTGGCGGCCGGTCTTTCGGTTATTTTTTATGCTGGAATGAGTTGGAAGCTGGTTATTCCGCCCGTGGTGCTGGGGGTGATTGGCGTGGCACTGATTGTGGCGTTTGAGCCCGCACTGTGTGCCGATGGTGTGCGCTGGCCGGTGCTGCACGACTACCAGCAACAGCGCATCTGCACCCTGCTGGACCCAACCCGTGACCCACTGGGCAAAGGCTTTCACATCATCCAGGGCATGATTGCCATTGGCTCTGGCGGCGTCACGGGCGTGGGATTCATGAAGGGTACGCAAACCCATCTGGAATTCATTCCCGAGCGCACCACCGACTTCATCTTTGCGGCTTTTTCGGAGGAATTTGGCTTGTTGGGAAACCTCTTTCTCATCGCCGCTTTTTTGTTCCTGATTCTGCGCGGTCTGACCATTGCGCTGGACGCTCCGACCCTGTTCTCGCGACTGCTGGCCGGTAGCGTCACCATGATTTTCTTCACCTACTCCTTCGTCAATATGGGCATGGTCAGCGGCATTTTGCCGGTGGTGGGCGTGCCCTTGCCCTTCATCAGCTACGGCGGAACCGCCATGGTGACGCTGGGTTTGGCGGTGGGTATCTTGATGGCGATCGCTAACTCAAAGCGGCTGGTGCAGTCGTAGGGGCTTGCGTCCCTCACGCTGGACTGTGAGCCCAACACCCGGTGGCCTCATCGGTCCCTGCTGGTCCAGCAAATCGGCCACCGGGCATTGGACTCACAGAACGGGATTGTTTTGGGTGCGATTCAAAGTGATGTGGCTTTCGGGTGAAACAGGGACCTGCCAGCACGGCTCGCACGCCGACTGCGCTCAGCTATGGTAATGGCAGCGACAACGCGTCAGAGTTTCTGTTGAGATCGATGTGGCGACACCAAAACTGAACGATGACCCTCACTTTTCACCGACTCCAGTAGGCTGACAAGTGCTCTGACCCCAAATTCGCG
>CANNRR010000002.1 GCA_947508055.1 Burkholderiales bacterium | reverse complement strand
CTCATCGGTCCCTGCTGGTCCAGCAAATCGGCCACCGGGCATTGGACTCACAGAACGGGATTGTTTTGGGTGCGATTCAAAGTGATGTGGCTTTCGGGTGAAACAGGGACCTGCCAGCACGGCTCGCACGCCGATTGCGCTCAGCTATGGTAATGGCAGCGACAACGCGTCAGAGTTTCTGTTGAGATCGATGTGGCGACACCAAAACTGAACGATGACCCTCACTTTTCACCGACTCCAGTAGGCTGACAAGTGCTCTGACCCCAAATTCGCGTTGTGGCCGGAGGTCAGATGCCCGCAAAAGACACATAGCTGACACCCACCAGACGCATTAAACGAAAAAATAGTACTTGAATTTTCAAACGGCTCTAGGCCAGTGAGTGACCTCGACAAATATACACGTAGCGCCAGTCAGTACTGTGCGAAGCAAATAAAGAAATAGCATTCAATGCTTAGCGGGCAATGCGCGATGAATCTGTGCGCGTGAAGACCTTCAAATTCGACCCTGCTTGGCAGGTTAACCAAAAGCCCTGGTCCGCAATGCGATTTCCCGTAAAGGGGGAACGTCAAGCGCAGAGCTACTTTAGCAGCCGAACCAATATTTTGTCGGGGGCCACGCCTGGAAAGCGTTTCTCAATCTCCTTAAGGTCACGCGCTCTAGTATCTCTCGTGATGTGCTCAATGCCAACCACTGTTTTACTACCGGCGGACGGGGTCACACCAGAGTCGGCCTTCACACGTGTCAGAAGATTCCCCAAGTAGACATACTCTCCAGCTTGCACGCGGAACCGATATGAAAAATCCTTCGTTGAATTGAACACACGAACTCCACCCATACCTCCAGCGCTGGCGGCAATCGAAAAGAATTCGTATTCACCCGGCGGTAGTGGCATTGCTACCAGTTCCCCCTTTTCTGCTTCATCGTAATAGGTACTCCAATATCCGTCACTACTCACACTCCAACCTCGAAATTTCGTAGTATCTCCACCCCCGGTTGGCCGCGCAAGAACTGTAAGACCATCGGCGTACTTCAGTCCTTCAATCGAAACGCGCACAAATACCAAGCCCTTGTCGACCGAAACGCTCGCATTTTGAGAGTCAGCGCGAGGACTTGTCGTGACACAACCACTGATAGATGCAGTTACACCGATAACGGCAAGTACCAATATGAATTTAGGAAACGAGCGGCGTATTGACATAAATATTCTTTCGGTAACTGTGGAGCCATTTTCGTCTTGACTTGGGAAGTTCTATGAGGAAAGTCTACATCTAATCATGCGACCGCTTTGGAGGAAGCAATTCACGTTCCGCTGCACCCGCTCCCGCCCCAGTGCCGAACTAGATTCGACCCCGAGGCAGTCATTGATTTTGTCAGCCCTAGCAGTGGTTGAAGTACTACAAATCATGCTTTTGTTGTCAATGCTGTTGATTGCCAATCGTGAAAATCAGTCCAATAATTTGACTGATCACACGCAACTCGTAACCTAGCTTTGAACCCGCAGTTATTGGGGTCAGAGTCCTGGACTTGGGGTTTTGCCAAAATGACCTGCCCTTTGGGCATCCCTTCGGGCGCTTCGCGGTCATATTGGAATCCGACCCCAAAAACTGCTGGCCGCCACTTCTCAACTCCACATCGCTTTGAATCGCACCCGATTGTTATTGCCGGCCACGCTGAATCTTATGGGCAGCCTAAAATGCCTGAATGATCTCTCGCGAACCCACCATCGAACGCTTGGCCTTGGCCAAACGACTGTTGCTCACTCCATTCGGTCTGGATGAATCTCACTTGACACGCGCCTTGAGTGAAATCAAGGCCCACCAGGTGGATGAGGCAGACCTCTACTTTCAGTACACCCGCTCGGAGGGCTGGAGTCTGGAAGAAGGCATTGTTAAGACCGGTTCCTTCAGCATTGACCAGGGCGTGGGAGTGCGTGCCGTAAGCGGTGAAAAAACAGCCTTTGCGTATTCCGATGACATCTCCGAGGCTAGTTTGCTGGATGCGGCACGTACCGTGCGCACCATTTCAAGTGCTGCCCAAAAGGGGCGAATCAAGGTGGAGAGTCCCAAGATTGCCAAGGCGCGCTCCCTGTACAGCGGGGTAGACCCCATCTCCACACTGGACAGCGCCGCCAAAGTGGCGCTGCTGGGCAAGGTTGAAAAGCTGGCGCGCGCCAAAGACCCACGTGTGGCGCAAGTCATGGCCGGTCTGGCCAGCGAATACGATGTGGTGATGGTGGCACGGGCGGACGGCACGCTGGCGGCGGATGTGCGCCCGCTGGTGCGCCTGTCCGTGACCGTGATTGCCGAGCAGAAAGGCCGCCGCGAGGTTGGCTCTGCGGGCGGCGGCGGTCGCTTTGGCCTGGCTTATTTTGACGATGCGCAGATTGAAAAGTATGTGGACGAGGCGGTGCACGCTGCGTTGACCAACCTGGATGCCCGCCCGGCACCGGCCGGCGAGATGACCGTCGTGTTGGGACCAGGCTGGCCAGGCATTTTGCTGCACGAAGCAATCGGGCACGGGTTGGAGGGCGACTTCAACCGCAAGGGTTCCAGCGCCTTTAGCGGCCGCGTCGGCCAACGCGTTGCAGCCAAGGGCGTGACCGTGATGGACGACGGCACCCTGGCCGATCGCCGTGGCTCGCTCAATGTGGACGACGAAGGCAACACCAGCCAGCGCACCGTACTGATTGAAGATGGCATTCTCAAGGGCTATATCCAGGATGCGATGAATGCGCGGTTGATGGGGGTTGCACCCACGGGTAATGGCCGACGCGAAAGTTACGCCCACATTCCCATGCCCCGCATGACCAACACCTATATGCCCGGTGGCGACAAGGATCCCCAGGAAATTGTGGCCAGCATCAGAAGGGGCCTCTACGCAACCAATTTTGGCGGCGGCCAGGTCGACATTACATCGGGCAAGTTTGTGTTCTCTGCCAGCGAAGCCTATTGGGTCGAGAATGGCAAAATTTTGTATCCGGTCAAAGGTGCCACCATTGTGGGTAGTGGCCCAGAGTGCCTCAAACGCGTCAGCATGATTGGTAACGACATGAAGCTCGACAGTGGCGTTGGCACCTGCGGCAAAGACGGCCAGAGCGTGCCCGTGGGCGTGGGGCAACCCACCCTGCGCATCGACGGGTTGACCGTGGGCGGAACTGCCTGACGCGACAGGCGAGTCCTGAGCATGGCAAATGGCATGAGCAGCGAATCGCCCACCCCGTCGTCGCAGGCTGAAACCTATGCACCGTCGCAGACCAGTTTACAGTCGCAATCTCACAGTTTTCATTCGTTTGGCGAGTACAGCCAATTTTTGCGCTCGGCGGTGGCCGACGAGGAATCTTTGCAGGTTGGTGAGAGTCTACAGGTCTTGGCGGTTCAAATTGAAGCTCTGGTGGGCATGCTGCAACTTCCCGGGGGCGAACGCCCACCACTGGCACTGACGCTGATCAATTTGGTTGGCGACTTGCGTACCCATCGCGCGCTGCTGTTAGGTCTGGGTCCGGATTGGCACAATTTTTTTGAGTTTGATGCCCACTTTGTGGCGCTCAATCATTTTCGGATTCTGGTCACCCAATGGGCGATGGAGGCCGCACCACCAAGGTTTGGCATGCCAGCCCTGACCGATTTTGATTTGGCTGCATGGCGCGTTCTGGGGGCGGGCTCGCTGCTGCTGGACGTCTATGAGCAGTCACGCAAAGCCGCCGCCGCTGCCGATGAGGAGTTTGCGGCGCCAACCGTTTGGGGGCGCTGGAGTGCGTGGTGGGCGCTCCGCACGCGACGGCAAAAAGTGGTCCTCCAGGAAGGGCGCAGGGGACGTCGCAAGTCAGACTAGCCCGTTGTGCTAAAGTCTCGTCCATGCATTTCGGCGGTTTTTACTTTTGCTACTTTTGGTTCTCAAGCGCTCAAGCGGTAGAGAAATCTGAACGTGCCTGACAAACAAGACGTCCAAAACCCTCACTAAACCGCCGGCCCCCGGCGGTTTTTTTTTACCCTATTTGTCCGATTTTTCAACTCAAGAACGACCCCATGACTGCAAAAGCCACTTCCACCCCGGCCGCCTGGTATCCGCATGCCGCACAGCAGACTGACCGAACCAGTCAGACCGATGACGAACGCATCAAGGAGATTACCGTGTTGCCCCCTCCTGAGCACCTGATTCGTTTTTTTCCGATTCAGGGGACTGCGGTCGAAACACTGATCACCGATACCCGTCATGCCATTCACAATATCATGGCCGGCAAAGATGACCGACTGCTGGTGGTGATTGGCCCGTGCTCCATTCATGACCCGGCTGCGGCTCTGGACTACGCCCGTCGCCTGAAAGAGCTGCGCACCCAGTATGCTGACACGCTTGAGATTGTGATGCGGGTGTATTTCGAGAAGCCCCGCACCACCGTGGGCTGGAAGGGCCTGATCAACGACCCCTACCTGGACGAGAGTTTTCGGATCGACGAGGGGCTGCGCATTGCGCGCCAGTTGCTGATAGAAATCAACCGCCTGGGATTGCCCGCGGGTAGCGAATTTTTGGACGTAATCTCTCCGCAGTATCTGGGGGACCTGATCTCGTGGGGCGCCATCGGCGCGCGTACCACCGAGAGCCAGGTGCATCGCGAGTTGGCCTCGGGCCTGTCGGCGCCCATCGGGTTCAAAAACGGAACCGATGGCAACATCAAGATCGCGACTGACGCCATTCAGGCCGCAGCCGGCGCACACCACTTTTTGTCAGTGCACAAGAATGGACAGGTGGCCATTGTGCAAACCAAGGGCAACCGGGACTGCCACGTCATCCTGCGCGGCGGCAAGGCGCCGAATTACGACGCCGCCAGTGTTGCCACCGCGTGCAAGGATCTGGAAAAAGCCAAGTTGCCCGCCAGCCTGATGGTGGACTGTAGCCACGCCAACAGCAGCAAACAGCATGAAAAGCAGGTGGAAGTGGCGGGCAACATTGCCTCCCAGATCGCCGGCGGCGCACGCAGTGTGTTTGGCGTAATGGTGGAAAGCCACCTGAAGGCTGGCGCGCAAAAGTTCACCCCCGGCAAGGATGATGCGCGCACCCTGGAGTACGGCAAGAGTATTACTGACGCCTGCCTGGGTTGGGATGATTCGCTGAAATCGCTCGAACTGCTATCAGCAGCCGTTGCGGCACGCCGGGCGTTGTAAAGCCCGACGACTTGGCTTTATTGCGAGTTGATGTTTGCGCCGCTCTGACCGACCGCTACATACTGCGAGAAACCGCTGATCACAGCGTACAGGCTGGCAGTGGTGCCGCTGGTGCGTGTGGTCCAGGTAATGCCATCGGGGCTGGTAATGACGGCACCACCCGTTCCGGTCACCAGAAACTGACTGGACGTTGGGCTGATGGCCAGCAGGTCAGCCGTTGTGCCCGAGGTCTGCGCCGCCCAGGTGACGCCATTGTCCGTACTGCGAACCACGGTGCCGCCGTTGCCGGTTGCGACATAGGTGTAGACAGTTGTCATTTGGATGGCAACCGAGCGCAGGTCCGCAGTCGTGCCGGATGCCGCGGCGGTCCAGGTGACGGCGTCGGTGCTGGTGAGTAGTGTGCCCCCGGCTCCCGCCGCCATCCAGATGCCGTTGCCCGCATAGGAAACGGCATAAAGGTTTTGCGTGGTTGGCACGGTGACCGCAGACCATGTCACGCCATCGATTGATGTGAGCACGGTGCCGCTGTTGCCAACGGCCACGGCCACTACGCCACTGCTGGCAATAGCGTTGAGGTTTTGGGCAGTGCCAGAGGTAGCTGCCGTCCATGTGGACATATCCGTGCCGTAGGTGATGGTGCCGCCGTTGCCAACCACAATGAATTTGGCCAGGGTATAGGTGGCTGCGTTCATGTTGGTGGTGGTGGCCGCGCCAATGCCGGTCCAACTCAGACCATTGGTACTGCGGTAGGTGCTGCCACCGTCGCCCACGGCCATGTAGTAGCCCAAGGAGTCGGCCGTGCTGGTTCCGTAAGTCACGCTGCGAATGGTGTTGTTGCCCAACTTGTCGCCAACGTTCCAAGTGCCGCCGGCCGGTCGTGCCATTGCAGCCACCGATGGGGTGCCCGGTCCGCCAGGGCCATCGCCATTGCGGGCATTGACAGTAAATGAGTAGGTGTAGCCGTTTGCAAGGCCCGTTACTACGTACGGTGAGGTAACGTCCAGAATCGCGCGGCTGCCTGGGACGTTGATCCAGTCACTACTGGAAATGGTGGCCGAGGGTGCGTAAAACAGCCAGTATTTGACATCCGGCGTGCTGACCCAACTGATCGTGACACTGCCATCGCCTGGCTTCACCGTGATTCCACCGGTCGGTGGTGGTGCTGCGCTGCCGCTGCCGCCACAGGCAGAAACGAGCGCGGCAACCAGAAGAGCGGCAAGTGCCTGGCGGATGGAGAAAAAGGACATGAGCAAAACCACCTAGAAGAAGTAGACCGCCGATTTTACAAGTGCTGGCGCTTGGGCGGTCGGCCTCAACATTTCTTTACCTCCGAGGGCCTTCGTGTCAGCGGTCGACCCAGGCGCACTCGCAGGTGAAGTGGCGTAAAAACGGGGGCTGCTTGGTGATCTTGACGCCCCGGATGCTGGCCGCCTTTTCTTTTACCTCCGCAATCACTTCGGCGGCGTAGTCAAAGTGGCTTTGCGTGTACATGCGCCGCGGAAAGGCCAGGCGCACCAGTTCCATACTGTGAAAGGTCTCCACGCCGCTCTCCAGCCGCTTGCCAAACATCACCGAGCCGATCTCGACACCGCGAATGCCGCCTTCGAGGTAAAGCGCGTTGCACAGGGACCAGGCTGGGTAGTGCTCAATCGGCATACCAGGCAGCACGGTTTTGGCGTCGATATAGACCGCATGGCCGCCGGTGGGTTTGACAAAGCCGACACCGCAGGACTCCAGCCGCTCGCCCAGGTATTCAGCCGTGCGCAGGCGGTAGCGCAGGTAGTCTTCGTCCATGCCTTCCTCCAGGCCCACGGCCAACGCTTCCAGGTCACGCCCGGCCAGCCCGCCGTAGGTAGGGAAGCCCTCGGTCATGATGAGTACGTTGCGGGCGGCGTCCATCCACTCGTCGCTACGCAGCACGATGAAGCCGCCGATGTTGACCATGCCGTCCTTCTTGGCGCTCATGGTGCAACCGTCGCAATACGAGAACATCTCCTGCACGATCGCTTTGATGGACGTGTTCTGGTAACCCGGCTCGCGCATCTTGATGAACATGGCGTTCTCTGAGAAGCGACACACGTCCATGATGAAGGGCTTTCCGTACTGCTTGAGCAACTTGGAATAGGCGCGGATATTGGCCATCGACACGGGCTGCCCGCCCCCGGTGTTGTTGGTTACAGTGATCATGCCAAACGGAATGCGATGGCCCTCGGCCTTCAACACCGCCTCGACTCGCGCGAGATCGATATTGCCCTTGAAAGGGTAGATCAAGGCTGGCCGCAGGCCTTCTGCAATGACCAGATCAACTGCTTCGATTCCTAGATATTCCAGGTTGGCGCGGGTGGTGTCAAAGTGGCAGTTGTTGGGCACCAGCTCGCCTTTCTTGCAAACAGCGGTGAACAGCACCTTTTCTGCCGCTCGACCTTGGTGGGTGGGTATGAAGTGCTGCATGCCAGTGATGTCGCGGATCACGGCTTCAAGCCGGTAGAAACTTCGCGCACCGGCGTAGCTCTCGTCGCCTTCCATGATGGCGCCCCACTGCCGGCTGGACATGGCACCGGTGCCGGAGTCAGTCAGCCAGTCGATCAGCACGTTTTCGGCGCGCAGCTTGAATACGTTGAGCTTGGCGTCTTCCAGCAGCTGCACGCGTTCGTCGCGGGTGGTCATGCGGATGGGTTCGACGCTTTTGATGCGGAAGGGTTCTATTAGGGTTTTGGGCATGGTGTTTGCGATGAAGTTCAGGTCAGGGCGCAAAGGTATCACCGGCAAAACGGGTGTGGTGTCGGTGATTTCCAACACCAGTAAAAAATAGCAAGACCACCCAGTGGCGACGATGACCGTCATATTGCTATAAAAATAGTAGCTGCTTGCGCTATCCCCACGGGCGCTGGAGGCCAATTTTCCTTTGAGATGGCTGCCAACCCATCCCAAACTTTCGATCAACAAAAATCCAATTGCGGTATTTTCAATCCAGTGAGCGCCCTTCCCCCGCCTCTTCCACCGTCTGCCCATCGCGTATGTGGTAAATCCGTTTGAAGGTGGGGATGATCTTTTCGTCGTGCGTGACCACAATGATGGCAGTCTGGGCCTGCTGCGCCATCTGGTTCAGGATGCGCATCACTCCCAACGCACGTTCGCTGTCCAGCGGGGCGGTGGGCTCGTCTGCCAATATCACGGGCGGCCGGTTGGCCAGAGCGCGGGCGATGGATACGCGCTGCTGCTCGCCACCGGAGAGTTGCGAGGGTTCGGCTTTGGCACGGTGCTGCACATCCAGTGCCGTCAGCAGTTCCAGTGCGCGGGCACGGGCCTGTGCGTTGGGCATGCCGGCCAGCATGGGCAACAGCGCGACGTTGTCGGTCACGTCCAGAAACGGAATCAGGTAGGGCGCCTGGAACACGAAGCCGATGCGGTCGCGGCGCAGGGTGCGCAGGTCGCGTACCCTCCAGCCGTCGTCATAGATTACGTCGTCGCCCAGCGTCATGCGCCCGGAGGTCGGCTCAATGATGGCGCCCAGGCATTTGAGCAGCGTGCTTTTACCCGACCCCGAGGGTCCGACCAGGCCCACCACTTCGCCGGGGCTCACCTGCAGGTTGACGTTTTTGAGCGCTTCTACGGCGGTGTCCCCGGCGCCATAGACTTTGCGCAAGCCTTCGATCAGGATGCCGCCGGTGCGCGTGTGGGTTGTGGATGGGTTGGGCATGGCGTTCATCCAATGGCCGCAGCCGGGTCTACTTTGAGCGCTGTGCGAATGGCCAGCGTGCTGGCCAGCGCGCAAATCAGCAGCGTGGCGACCAGTCCGGTGACCGCATCTTGCGTCAGCAGCAGTACAAATTTGGGAAACACCGGCGCCCAGATGGTGGCAGCCACCTTGCCGACGATGAAACCAATCAGCCCCAGCCCCAGCGCTTGCTGCAGGATCATGCTGGCAATGGTCAGGTTGCGCGTGCCAATGAGCTTGAGCACGGCAATCTCGCGAATTTTGCCCAGCGTCATGGTGTAAATGATGAAGGCCACAATGGCCGCGCTCACGATGGCCAGAATCACCAGGAACATGCCGATCTGCTTGGCTGAGGTGGCGATCAGCTTGGACACCAAAATCTCTTCCATGCCCGCCCGGGTGAATACCTGCAGGTGCTTCCAGCGGCGAATCGGCGCGGCCACCTGCTCTGCCTCGAAGCCGGGCGCCATTTGTACCAATACAGCGTTGACACTGTGGCTACTGCTCTGCAGCGCCTGCACCGCATCTATCAGGCCGGGCACACCGGGGCGGTTGAAAGCGGGGTTGGCGCTGGTGCGGGTGCGGTCGTTCTGGATGGCGTCGTTGTCTTTCAAAAACTGCGCCTCCTGCGCGTCCTTGAGGGCAATAAACACCATGGGGTCGCCGCCAGATGAAACCATGCGCTGCGTCAGGCCGACCACCGTGTAATCGTGGCGACGGATACGGATGCGTTCGCCCAGCGTAAAGCCGGTTTTGACATCGGCCACCGCTTCGTAATGGCCGCGGGTGAGTTGGCGCCCCGCCACCAGGTAGCCGGGCTCACCCGATTGGCCGCTCTCGATACCGACCACCATGGCGCGGGTGTCGTCGCCGTCGGCCCCCTGCACCTGCATGGTGAAGTAAGTCACATTGGCGGCTTGCGCCACGCCGGGCATACCGCGCACGCTGTGCACTACATCGTCCTTGATGTTGGACGCTTCGGCATAGGGCCCTTGCGTGTCTTTTTGCACCACCCAAAGGTCGGCACCGCTGTTGTTGAGCAGCGCGTGCGCATCGTCCACCATGCCGCGGTAAACCCCGGCCATGGTCAGCGTCACGCCAATCAGCAGGCCCAGGCCTATGCCAGTGAGTACAAACTTGCTCCAGCTGTGCGCGATGTCGCGCCCGGCCAGGCTGATCATGGTGCGCTACCTGCTGTTTTCACCAAGGCGTCCACCACTTGTACGCGGGCCCCGTCGGCCAGCGCTTTCTGGCTGTAGACCACGACCGAGTCATTGGCTTTCAAGCCTTCGAGTACCTGCACCCTGCCGTCCAGGCTGCTGGCGCCCAGGCGCACGGGGGCGAACGCGGGTTTGCCGTCCGTCAGGCGCCACACGCCGGTCTGACCCTGTTGGCGCTGGATGCTGGCGTTGGGCAGCAGCAGGGCGGCAGGGGTTTCTGGGAGTTGCAATTCGACTTCGGCTAACTCGCCAACTGACGCGGCGTGCGCCTGCGTGGAAGCAAACGCAATTTGTGCGATGCGCTCTTCGGTCACCGCGTCGGCCAGCAGCTCGACCCGGGCCACTTGCCCCTGGAGCGGGGTGCGTGGCTGTGAGCGCAAGATGATGCGCGCTTTCAAGCCCGGCGCGAGCCCGGCCGAGCGGCCCTGGTCAACCCGCATGCGCACCCACAGGCTGGCGGGGTCGATCAGGCGCAATACGGGTTGCCCGGCTACCACCGTGCTGCCGGCTTCGGCATCCCGATTGGTGACTACACCGTCGGCGGGGGCCAACAGGCGCACATTGCCGCGCTGTTGTTGTAGTGCGGCGCGTTCGGCCTTTTGTCGGGTGATGTCTTGGGAGGTGCCGATCAGGTTGGCCTGTGCCGCTTGAAGTGCGGCGTCAGCCGAGGTTTTTTCTTGCAGGCGGCCTTCCAGTGCGCCGGGGCTGATGAAGTTTTGTGACGCGAGATCCTGGTTGCGCTTGGCATTGATGGCGGCCAGTTCGCGGCGCGCACCGGCGTCGGTAACCTGGGCCTGTGCCGCTGCTTGCGTGCTGGTGGCGCGTGCCAAGGCCGCGTCCAGTGCTGCGAGGCGCTGGTCCAGGTCCACCGGGTCCATTTCGGCTAGCAGTTGACCGGCCCGCACGACGTCGCCCACGTCCACCCGCACGCTTAGCACGCGCCCAGCGACCGTGGGCCCAACCATCCAGCTGCGCCGGGCCTCGACCGTGCCGATGCCGAAGATGGCGGGGCTCAGTTTTCCTTCTTGCGCCGTGGTGACTGTCACGCGAACCGATGCCAGGGGGCCAGTGCGCAGCGCGACAAAGGCCAGCGCAGCAACCATGCCGATAGCCAAGGCGCCAATGCCAATGCGGCGCAGCAAAAGTCGGTGTTGGTTCATGTTGTGCTTTCCAGAGAGTTTGGGGCGATATGGGCGATGAATGGGTGGGCCTGTTGGGTGGCAATGCCCCGCAGGTAAATGGCAAATACGGCGGGAGCCTGGAAGGACATGGCCTGCACCTGGCCGCTGAACAGTGCCTGTAGAACCAGGCCTTGCACTGCACCCAGAAACAGCACGGCCGCCGATTGCAGATCGGTGCCAGGCAACAGCAGGTTTTGCGTTTGTGCGCGCTGCAGCATTTCCATCACCAGCGTGCGGTATTGCTGCATCAGCCCGCGCACGCGGGCTTTGAGTGGTGTTTCTTCTGCGTGTTGCAGTTCCTGAAAAATTACCCTTGGGACGCCGGGGTGCGTCGTCACGAAGCCCACATGCGCCGCAAAGATGGCTTGCAGTGCGTGTAATGGGGACAGGAGGTGTTCGTCAGGCCCGGCAACTGCATGGTGGAGCTCAGCAAGCAGGCTGTCAGTGGCCCAGTCCAGCACAGCCAGCCAGATCGATTCCTTGCTGGCAAAGTGTTTGAAAACTGCACCTTGCGTGATGCCCACCGCGCGCGCCAGGTCAGCCGTAGTGATGTCGGCAGGACTGCGCTGGGCGGCTAGGTGCAACGCGGCAACTACCAGTCCGGCGCGGCGGACCTCGGTGGCTTGCTTGGTCGGTTTGATTGATAAATCCATACAAAATGAAGTAATTGTTTAATTACTTGTAGTGTACTCTGATTCAATGCAGTCTGTGTTCTGGTGCCTGTAGGGCAAGCTGTAAGTCGTTGCAGAGGTTGTCGTGACACAATGTCTGATCGCCTCCAACCCCCGGTGTCGCGCACCTGCGTAGCCAGTTGACCATGATTCCTATAAAAACCGAATCCGCCTGGAAAGGCACTTCTGATTGCCGCTCCTGTGTCATTCGGGACATGGTGTTGTTTGCGGATTTGAACGAAGACGATTTCAAAATGATCCATGCACCGGTGGACGACCTAGAGTTTTCAGTGGGGGCGGCGCTGTTTCATGAGGGGGACGCTGCGTTGGGCGTCTTTACGCTACGCAAGGGCATGCTGAAGTTGGTTCGAAGCACACAGGATGGCAGGCAACGCATAGTGCGCGTGTTGCGCCCCGGTGATGTGGCGGGGCTTTCTGCCCTGGCAAACGCACGCTATGACTGCGATGCCGTAGCGTTAACCGATGTCTCCGTGTGCAGGGTTCCGCTTGCCGTCATTCACAACTTGCAATCGCAGTCACCACGACTGCATCAACGCTTGACTGAAAAATGGTACGGTGCCCTTAAGGACGCGGACGACTGGGTGGTAGATATCAACTTTGGTACTGCACGCAATCGGGTGAGCAACTTTGCACTTAAGATGCGCGACGCCGCAGACGAGGGAATCGTCACCCTGTTTGCCAGGGAAGACATGGGCGCGATGATGGATCTGAAAATGGAAACGGTTAGCCGCGAGATCAGCGCGCTGGTGCGCGAAGGCATTTTGGAGCCCCAGGACAAGCACGGACGGATCTACCGGATCCTGAAGCTGGAAGCGCTAAAGGCGGCCTGACAACTGCCGCTTTGCAGTGGTGGGCTACCGGTCTGCCTTGGCGGCGGCGGCGCCGTCTTCAGCCATCTTGCGTTTGAAAAAGCGCACAAAAAACACTCCCATGCCGAGCATGAAGACAATGCCACTGATGCTCATCAGACCGTAGTCGGTACCAAACAGGTCAGAAATCAATTTCATGGAAGTGGCTCCAGTAAGTAGTGTCAGGAGTGTGCAACGCAGCAGGGTCGAGCATCTTGATATAGGTCAAAGCATTGATTGAACCGAGGGTTTGAGCGCTTCGAGCTCGGCTTTGACGAAGTCGGGCGTACGCTCAGACTTCTGGTCGATGTTGATGAACACGCCTGTCGCCGGCGGGCGCGGTCCACGCTGAGCTCGGGCGCGATGCCGCTGCCTCTTCGGCTGTTTCGAGTGTGGCGCGGGGGCGGTCAGCATGCGGTACCGGGTAGCTGTCAGCAACGTAGCCCGGGCCCTTCATGACCATCACAATGGCGCAACCGATGGCTACCGTGATCACCGTGGTCCAATGAAAAATCAGCACTGCCCCGACAAAATAGTCGGCCATTTGCAGCCAGCGCGCTTGCGCCGCGTTGGCGTCTGCATCCGTCATGGTGTGCAGGGCCAGCAGCCCCAGCAATGGCAGCGCGGTGCCCAGAAGGGCGATCATTGGCAATTTGCGCCACAGCGCCCACTCTAGCCCGCTGGCCGCCCGAACGCTGTTGGGTACTTTTTGCAACCAGTTCAAGGTAGAGTCAATTCGTATGAGTTAAAAGACATCGTAGCGCACTATAAATAAGCGTTAACAGCTATGAATTTTGTAGCGCATCGAGCAATTTGAGGTGAATCCCGCCAAACCCCCCATTGCTCATGCAAAGAATATGGTCACCGGGACGAACACGCCGCATCACCTGCGCGATGACTTCCTCGACGGTGGGGGCCACCAGCGCCCTCTCACCCATGCTGGACATGGCCTCAACTGCGTCCCAGTCCAGACCGCCCGAATGGCAAAAAGCCAGATCCGCCTCCTCGAGGCTCCAGGGTAATTGGGACTTCATGGCGCCCAGTTTCATGGTGTTGCTGCGAGGTTCGAACACGGCCAAGATACGCTCACTGCCAACCTGTCGTCGAAGGCCATTGATAGTGGTGCGAATGGCGGTAGGGTGGTGGGCGAAGTCATCGTAAATGGTGATCGAGGCAGAGGTTTCGCCGGGCTGCACGGTGCCGTTCCAGGCCACCCGCCCGCGAACTTCCATGCGGCGCTTGACATTTTCAAAGCTGGTCAATGCCTTAGCAGAAACTTCAGGTGCGACACCCACATGTTCCGCCGCAGCAATGGCGGCCAGTGCATTGAGTTGGTTATGCACACCGCCAATTGACCACTCTACCCGCGCCACCATGCGGCCCGCTTGCAGGACGTCAAATGCGTCGGGCTCACCCTGTGCTGTGAAGTCGCTGACGGCGCTGCCAAACGTCCGAACTTCGCTCCAGCAGCCCTGGTGCAGCACGCGCGTCAAGCTTTCCTCTAGAGCGTTGACGACGATTCGGCCGGTTGCGGGGATGGTACGCACCAGGTGATGAAACTGGCGTTCTATGGCTGCCAGGTTTTCAAAGATGTCGGCGTGGTCGAATTCCAGATTGTTCAGAATCGCAGTGCGCGGACGGTAGTGCACAAACTTGCTGCGCTTGTCGAAGAAGGCTGTGTCATATTCGTCCGCCTCGAGGACGAAAAGAGGGCGGTGGCGCAGGGAATGGGGCGTCAGCGGGCTCCGCTCCGTGTCCCCCGCCCGCTGTGCGGGCTCCTCCTTAACCTGCGCAGAACCCACTGACGCCCCATTCCCCTGCCAGCCTCCCAGGCGCGCGGATACGCCAAAGTTCAACGGCACGCCACCCACCAGAAACCCGGGCTGCATACCAGCGCTCTCCAGAATCCACGTCAGCATGGCCGTGGTTGTGGTTTTGCCGTGGGTGCCGGCTACAGCGAGCACATGGCGGCCCAGCAGTATGTGCTCGGCCAGCCACTGTGGCCCGCTGATGTAGGGTGCGCCGGCATCGAGAATGGCTTCCATCAGGGGAAATTTGGCGCTGCCGTCGGCCTGGCGTGCCCGGCTCACCACGTTGCCCACCACGAACATATTGGGCTTGAGCATCAGTTGATCGGCGCCAAAGCCCTCAATCAGATCGATGCCCAACGCGTGCAACTGGTCGCTCATGGGTGGGTAAACGCCGGTGTCACAGCCGGTGACCCGATGCCCCGCCTCTCTCGCTAGCACCGCCAGGCCGCCCATAAAGGTGCCGCAGATGCCAAGAATATGAATATGCATGGCCATATTTTACGGTGCGACCAGCGATTTCTTGCAGTTGTCTCCCTCGACTTTCGCGTGCACTTCAATCGAAATTGGAGCGAATTGCACGGTGTTAGCGAACGCGATCAATGGCGCAAAATAGCGGTATGGATGCCCTAAAGCAAGAAATTGCGGCCGTTGCCGCGCGCATAGTGGTCGAAGAAGGACTGGGGTTCGGCATCGCCAAGCGGCGCGCACTCAAGCAGATGGGTTTACCGCCGCGAACCGCCTTGCCTGACAACGACCAATTGGAGTTTGAGGTGGCGGACTACCTCGCCATTTTTTGTGCCGACACGCATCCGGCAGAACTGCGGGCATTGCGTGAACTGGCGGTGCAATGGATGCAACGATTGGCGCAGTTTCGCCCGCATATTGCTGGAGCCGTCTGGTATGGAACGGCGACCCGGCATTCCGAT
This sequence comes from Burkholderiales bacterium, assembly GCA_947508055.1. GTDB lineage: Bacteria > Pseudomonadota > Gammaproteobacteria > Burkholderiales > Burkholderiaceae_C > Allorhodoferax. The sequence continues at coordinate 50,853 of CANNRR010000002.1, read as the reverse complement.
ATTTACTTGCAGTTGTTTTGCGATGACTCCAAATCTGCTGAAATCGCACTGATTGACATGAAAGTGCCATATGAGCCCCGCACCGTGCCTGGTTTTCATGGCCATAGCGTGGACGCGCTGAGTGTCCACATCTTTTGCAAGTTGTTGGGTGAGCCTATCGGCTTGCACCTGCTGATTTATGATTTTGACGACTTGCGTGGTGCCCTCAGACCCGACGCCCGTGGCCGTCGGCCACGTGGAGATTTGGCAGCTTTGCTCGCTTTGTTGCATGATGTGACTCCATGACTGAACCCCATTCCAACCTTGCTCAATCGCCCAAGCTCTCCGAGCTCGGCGGTCATTCTCTCAACCGCCGGTTGCTTTTGAGTGCGACGGCGGCAACGGCCGCCGCGGTTGGCGCAGGCGTTGCGTTGTGGCGAATACAAGTGCCGGAGGGCCCCGCCGCCATGGCGCCGAATGAGGGTTTCTGGTCCACGCAGTGGGACACGCCACAGGGACCTCGGTTGGCGATGGAGTCCTTTCGCGGGAGACCGTTGCTGGTTAATTTTTGGGCGACCTGGTGTACTCCTTGTGTCGAGGAATTGCCGCTAATTAATGATTTTTATCGTCAGAATATGACTAACGGATGGCAAGTTCTTGGATTGGCTGTTGATAAGTTGATCCCGGTGCAATCCTTTTTGGAAAAAATGCCGCTCAATTTCCCGATTGGTATGGCCGGGGTGACCGGTGCAGAGTTGGCGCGCAGTCTGGGGAATCTTGCCGGGGGCTTGCCCTTTTCGGTTGTCCTGAACAGCGATGGGATGGTCGTGCAGCGAAAACTAGGTCGTTTGATCCCTGCTGATTTGGCTGCTTGGCTTCGACTAAAATAGGTCTCTAGCAGGGAGAGGGTGGGCATATGAATGAAATTCGGATTTTATCTGAATCTGTATTTAAGTGAATTTACTGCTTGATGTTGGTTGGATATAGAAAATTATCGACAAATAGTCGATTTTTGCTGTAAATTCACCCCCACTACATAACGACCGTTGGAGATACTATGGATTTACGCAAACTCAAGACATTGATCGACTTGGTCTCGGATTCCAATGTTTCGGAACTCGAGATTACCGAGGCAGAGGGCAAGGTTCGCATCGTCAAGGGTGGTGGCGCAATGGTGCACGGGTATGCACCCGCACCTATCTATGCCACAGCGCCCCCTGTGCCGATGGGGGCTGCGCCAGTGGTTGCCGCTGCGGTCGAAGTGGTGGAAGCTGGCCACACTGTCAAGTCCCCCATGGTGGGTACGTTCTACCGTTCGTCGTCCCCAGGCGCTAAGGCATTTGTCGAAATTGGCTCCGTGGTTAAGGAAGGCGAGACCATTTGCATCATTGAGGCTATGAAAATTCTCAACGAAATTGAGGCTGATAAGGCGGGCACGATTAGCCGCATTCTGTGCGACAACGGACAGGCGGTCGAGTACGGTCAGCCTTTGTTTATTATTGAGTAGCCGTTTCAGGCACCGCTATGTTCAAAAAAATTCTCATCGCCAATCGTGGCGAGATTGCACTGCGAATTCAGCGTGCGTGCCGCGAGTTGGGCGTCAAAGCGGTGATGGTCTATTCCGAAGCCGACCGTGACGCCAAGTACATCAAACTGGCCGATGAGGCGGTGTGCATCGGGCCAGCACCGTCGGCGCAGAGCTATCTCAATGTACCCGCCATTATTTCGGCAGCCGAGGTTACCGATGCGGAGGCGATTCACCCCGGCTATGGCTTTTTGAGCGAAAACGCAGACTTTGCCGAGCGGGTCGAGAAGAGCGGCTTCCAGTTCATCGGGCCGACTCCTGACTCCATTCGCATCATGGGTGACAAGGTCTCGGCCAAGCAGGCCATGATTCGTGCTGGTGTGCCATGTGTGCCGGGGTCCGAAGGAGAGCTGCCGGACGACCCCGCGCTCATCAGACGTATTGCCAAAGCAGTCGGCTATCCGGTCATCATCAAGGCGGCCGGTGGTGGTGGTGGCCGCGGAATGCGCGTGGTGCATACCGAAGCTGCACTGATCAATGCCGTTGCCATGACCAAAGCGGAGGCGGGAGCGGCCTTCGGCAACCCGTCGGTGTACATGGAGAAATTTCTCCAGAACCCCCGGCATATAGAAATTCAAATTCTGGCCGACAAGCATCGCAATGCGGTTTACTTGGGTGAGCGAGATTGCTCCATGCAGCGGCGCCACCAGAAGATCCTGGAAGAGGCGCCGGCGCCAGGGATCAACCGCAAACTGATTGAGCGCATTGGTGAGCGCTGCGTGGCTGCATGCAAGAAGATTGGCTACCGGGGTGCGGGAACCTTTGAGTTTCTCTATGAAGACGGCGAGTTCTACTTCATCGAAATGAACACCCGTGTACAGGTGGAGCATCCGGTGACAGAGTTGATAACGGGCATCGACATCGTGCGCACCCAGATCATGGTGGCAGCGGGTGAGAAGTTGCCGTTTACCCAGCGTCAAATTGAGATTCGTGGCCATGCCATTGAGTGTCGTGTGAACGCTGAAGACCCCTATAAATTTACGCCTTCTCCAGGGCGAGTGACAACCTGGCATGCGCCAGGGGGGCCGGGCGTGCGCGTCGATTCCCACGTTTACACCAATTACTTTGTTCCGCCCAATTACGATTCGATGATCGGAAAAATCATTGTTCACGGGGACACGCGCGAGCAGGCCATGGCACGAATGCGCACCGCACTTGCGGAGACTGTGGTTGAAGGGATCAATACCAATATCCCCTTGCATCGCGAGTTGATGGTGGATGCCAAGTTCATGAACGGTGGTACTAACATCCACTATCTTGAGCAGTGGCTCGATGAGCGCAAGCGATAAGTCAATGGCATTGTTTGAATTGAGCCTGATGTGCCCCGAAGACCGGGTGGATCATCTCAGCGAAGCGCTGGATGCGCTCGATGCATTGAGCGTCAGTGTCGAAGATGCCGATGCACAAACCGATGCTGAGCATGCCCTGTTCGGGGAACCCGGTATGCCGGCGCCCAAAGGCGGATGGCAACGTTCACGGATTACGGCCTTGTTTGCTGAGGAAACAGTGGCACGCGAGGCAGCCACATTGCTGCCAGCCCAGGATTTTTTTGCCGGTTGCGAGTTGCTTGCCGTCACCTCAGTGGCGGATCAGGACTGGGTGCGATTGACCCAGTCACAGTTTGCGCCGGTCGAAATCACCCCCGAGTTCTGGATTGTTCCAACTTGGCATGAGCCACCGTCGCAGGCTCGACAGGTGATTCGGTTGGACCCTGGCCTTGCTTTTGGCACCGGGACCCACCCAACCACACGGATGTGCTTGCGCTGGATAGCAACCCACCCGGCTAACCCCAGAGTGCTCGATTACGGCTGCGGCTCAGGTATTTTGGCCATAGGTGCTGCCAAGTTCGGAGCGACCGAAGTTGTGGCGGTTGACATTGATACGACCGCCATTGAAGCCACTGGTTTGAATGCCCGCGCCAACGACGTGATTTTGCATGCGGGACCGCCCGATCAAGCGGTTGGTTCGTACGAAGTTGTATTGGCCAATATTTTAGCGACGCCACTGAAGGTTCTGGCACCACTGCTATGTGCGCATGTTGCACCGGGCGGCCAGCTTGTGCTGGCGGGCATTCTGGAGCGCCAGGCAGATGAACTGATTTCTGCATATGCTCCGCACTGCCGCTTGGTCGTGACGGACCATGAGGATGGTTGGATACTTATGACCGCCACGCTGTAGTGCGAGCGGTCGGGTCTCTACAATGCCACGCTGATGAGCCTGATTACCACATGCCCTGCTTGCGCAACGATGTTCAAGGTCGTTCCAGACCAACTTCGCCTGTCGGATGGGTGGGTACGGTGCGGTCAGTGCGATGAAGTTTTTGACGCCAAACTGAACCTGCAGGCGGCTGACAATCACCTGGTCAGCGGCGCAGTCCAGGACTTAGATAGTCAGTCAGATGTGGTTGAAGATCCGGTCAGTGACCCCTTTCTTGCTGTCAATCCGCACGCGTTACATTTTGAACCCGAGACTCCCGCGGGCCAACTTGTCGAACCTCAAGTGGGCGCGCCTGATTCGGTAGACCAAAGTGTGTCCCCACAGGGCTCAAAAGAAGATGACTCGCAGCCCAGGGACGATATACCGGAGCATTCATTCATGCGGCCCAAGGGTGGGTCACCGATCTGGATGCGCAGGTCGGTGCGCGTACTGCTATCGCTTATTTGCCTGGTGCTGTGCTTGCTTCTGGTTGCGCAAGTTGTCCTGCAGGAGCGGGACCTGATTGCCGCTAGCGAGCCAGCAACCAAACCGGTGTTGGAAGCGCTGTGCAGCGTCGTGGGTTGCACGGTTACCCCGCTTCGACAAATCGAATCGGTGGTGATTGATAGTTCTTCTTTCACCAAAGTTCGGTCGGATGTCTATCGATTGGGATTTGCGTTGAAGAATACCGCGCCAATCAGCGTTGCTACGCCTGCTCTGGAGTTGACTCTGACAGATATGCAGGACCAACCGGTGATTCGGCGCATTTTCAGCCCCGCTGATTTTGGAGACAAGCAGGAAGTGATGGAGGCCGGTGCAGAGCTTACTATTAGCTTGCCCATTGGCGTGAAGATGTCGGGAAGCCCTGAAAAAATTTCTGGATACCGGTTGTTGTCGTTCTACCCGTAAGAAAGCCCGGAACCTTGCGGAACCGGGCTCTGACATTTAGCAACGCACCGTTTAAGGCTTGTTAGATGTCGGGAAAGGCCACGCAGCCTGCGGGTTCAGAGTGGTCTGAGCAGCTGGAGCGGCGGGTGCCGGCGCTGCCTTGGCAGCGGGTGCTTTCGCGGCTTTCTTCGCAGCCGGCTTTTTGGCTGCCTTTTTAGCGACTGGCTTTTTGGCTACGGCGGCCTTCTTTGCAACAGCCGCTTTTTTGGCAGGAGCCTTTTTAGCTGCTGCTTTTTTTGCCGGTGCAGCCTTCTTCGATGCTACTTTTTTAGCCGGAGCTGCCTTTTTGGCAGGTGCCGCTTTCTTCGCTGCTGCCTTCTTGGCTGGAGCTGCTTTTTTAGCCGGAGCGGCCTTCTTTGCAGCTACCTTTTTGGCCGGTGCAGCCTTCTTCGCGGGGGCTGCCTTCTTAGCAGCTACTTTTTTCGCTGGTGCAGCCTTTTTGACTGGTGCAGCTTTCTTTGCGGGAGCGGCCTTCTTAGCGGCCGGTTTTTTTGCAGTTGCCATGATTTTCTCCTTGATCAATTTACAAAGAGCACTTCCAACCCGTTGGTCGGATAGAAGCGATTCATGTGGTTGGGCAGGTTCCCAGCGACATGAATGGGGTGACGCCCAGCCATTGACTCCGATACACGGAGCGAAGGGATAGGTGAAATTTGGGGAAACATAGTCAGTATCAGTCCCAAGATAGCGCGCCGCCGGACTGGTATTCAATAACGCGTGTTTCGAAGAAATTGCGCTCTTTCTTCAAGTCGATCATTTCGCTCATCCAGGGGAACGGATTCTCTTCATTGGGGAATAGTGTTTCCAGTCCGATCTGTGTTGCACGGCGGTTGGCGATGTAGCGTAGATAGCCCTTGAACATAGACGCGTTCATGCCCAGCACACCGCGCGGCATTGTGTCTTCGGCGTAGCGGTATTCAAGTTCTACAGCCTGCTCAAACAAAACTTTGATCTCGGTTTTGAACTCTGCGGTCCACAACTGCGGGTTTTCCAGCTTCAATTGATTGATCAAGTCGATGCCGAAGTTGCAGTGCATGGATTCGTCACGCAGGATGTACTGGTACTGTTCGGCAGCGCCTGTCATCTTGTTCTGGCGTCCCATTGCCAGGATCTGCGCGAAACCAACGTAGAAGAACAGGCCCTCCATCAAACACGCAAATACGATCAATGACTTGAGGAGAATTTGGTCGGCCTCTGGCGTGCCGGTGCGAAAGTTCGGGTCCATGATCGCTTCAATGAACGGGATCAGGAACTGGTCCTTGTCGCGGATGGACTGAACTTCATTGTAGGCATTGAAAATTTCACTTTCATCGAGCCCCAGAGATTCGACGATGTACTGATAAGCGTGAGTGTGAATCGCCTCCTCGAACGCTTGGCGCAGCAAAAACTGCCGACACTCAGGCGCGGTGATGTGGCGATAGGTTCCAAGCACGATGTTGTTGGCAGCCAGCGAGTCGGCGGTCACAAAAAAGCCCAGATTGCGCTTGATGATGCGGCGCTCGTCCTCGGTCAGCCCGTTGGGGTCTTTCCAGAGGGCGATGTCACGCGTCATATTGATTTCTTGCGGCATCCAGTGGTTGGCGCAACTGGCAAGATACTTTTCCCAGGCCCATTTGTACTTGAACGGGACCAACTGGTTAACGTCAGTTTTCCCGTTGATGATGCGCTTGTCCGCAGCCTGCATGCGAATCGGAACACCGGTCTTTGGGGGAGAGTTTTGCACCCGCTCGACCGGCAGACGGGCTGTCGGCGTGAGCGCAAAATTTGCTAGCGATGTGGGCTTGACTTCTTCGTCCCAGGTCAACATAAATAATTCCAATCAGCGGATTATGGGAGCAGTGAAATGAAATGAAAAGTAATCATGCAATTCACCGCAAATATGTGTTGTTCAATTGCATCGCATTGCGTTCCATGCGCGTTTTTGCATCACTGGCATGACTGACATGTGGGGTCCTCCACACCACAAAACTTGATGTCTGTTGCAGCGTTGGCGGTCATCTCCATTTGGATTTGTGACGCTGCAGCGGCTGACTCCAAAGCGCTAGACGAACGCATCGAAGCCTTTGCTTCATTGCCCGAAGACACCGAGTTCATCTTCCCGGCAGTTACGGTTGACTTTTCAGCGTGCGTCGCTGACATGGTACGAAGGTAGTAGGTGGTTTTCAGTCCGCGCAGCCAAGCGAGTTTGTAGGTTTCGTCGAGTTTTTTGCCCGATGCTCCAGCCATGTAGATATTGAGTGACTGCGCCTGGTCGATCCATTTCTGTCGACGCGCTGCTGCCTCGACAAGCCATTGCGTCTCCACTTCGAATGCGGTGGCGTAGAGTTGCTTGACTTCCAGCGGCACACGGTCGATGGGACCGAGCGATCCATCAAAGTGTTTCAGGTCCATCACCATGACGTCGTCCCACAGACCCAGACGTTTCAAGTCTTTCACCAGGTAGCTGTTGATCACCGTGAATTCACCTGAAAGATTTGATTTCACTGAGAGGTTGCCAAAGCTGGGCTCTATGGATGCATCCACTCCAATGATGTTGGAAATCGTGGCCGTGGGCGCAATGGCCACGCAGTTGGAGTTGCGCATGCCGTCAATGGCGATCTTGTTGCGCAGTGCGTTCCAATCGAGGGTCGATGAGCGGTCCACTTCCACATAGCCACCCCGTGCATTGGCCAGCAAGTCCAGCGTGTCTAGTGGGAGCACGCCCTTGTCCCACAGGGATCCATGGTAGCTTGAGTATTTGCCACGCTCCTTCGCCAGTTCAGTTGATGCCCAGTATGCGTAGTAGCTGATGGCTTCCATGGATTCATCGGCAAACTGCACCGCCGTTTCGCTTGCATAGGGAATGCGCAATTCGTACAGACTGTCCTGAAATGCCATCACGCCCAGCCCGACCGGACGGTGTCGCAGATTTGAATCACGTGCCTTCTTGACTGCGTAATAGTTGATATCGATAACGTTGTCGAGCATGCGCATGGCCGTAGAAATGGTGCGCTGGAGCTTGCCATGGTCAAGTGCGCCATCCTTCAAGTGCTGGCGCAGATTGACGGAGCCCAGGTTGCAGACCGCAGTTTCGATGTCGGATGTGTTGAGCGTGATCTCGGTGCACAGGTTGCTGGAGTGCACCACGCCGGCGTGCTGCTGCGGCGATCGGACGTTGCAGGCATCCTTGAACGTGATCCAGGGATGCCCGGTTTCGAACAGCATGGTCAACATCTTGCGCCAAAGATCGCTGGCTTGAACGGTGCGGTTGGGCTTGATTTCTCCGCGCGCAGCTTTCTCCTCATAGACCACATAGGCATTCTCAAACGCTGCTCCAAACAGGTCGTGCAGGTCCGGCACGCTATTGGGGGAGAAAAGCGTCCAGACGCCCTTTTCCATCACGCGGCGCATAAACAGATCGGGAATCCAGTTTGCCGTGTTCATATCGTGGGTACGGCGGCGGTCATCCCCTGTGTTCTTGCGCAACTCCATGAATTCTTCAATGTCAAGGTGCCACGTTTCCAGGTAGGTGCAGACGGCACCTTTACGCTTGCCGCCCTGATTAACTGCCACGGCTGTATCGTTGACCACCTTCAGGAACGGCACCACACCTTGCGATTCTCCATTGGTGCCTTTGATGTGTGCCCCCAGGGCTCTCACACGGGTCCAGTCGTTGCCAAGTCCGCCAGCGTACTTGGACAACAACGCGTTTTCCTTGATGGATTCGTAAATGCCGTCCAGGTCGTCCGGAACCGTTGTCAGGTAGCACGATGAGAGCTGTGATCTCCGTGTCCCGCTATTGAACAGGGTTGGCGTGCTGGACATGAAGTCAAAACGGGAGAGTACTTCGTAGAATTCAATGGCCCGCGCTTCGCGGTCAATTTCGTTCAGAGCCAGACCCATGGCCACTCGCATGAAAAATGCCTGTGGCAGTTCAATGCGGGTTTTTCCTTGGTGCAGGAAGTAGCGGTCGTACAGCGTTTGCAGGCCCAAGTAATCAAACTGAAGGTCCCTGTCTGCTTTTAGTGCCGCACCCAGACGGGGAAGGTCGAATTGCGCCAGGCGCTCATCCAGCAACTCGGCATTCACGCCGCGTTTGATGAAGCCGGGGAAGTAGTCCGTATAGGCCATCGCCATGTCCCTATGCGCCACGTCAACGCCCAGCACTTCACGCGAGATGGTGTGGAACAGTAAACGTGCCGTGGCGTAGGTGTAGTCGGGGTCCTTCTCGATCAGGGTGCGGGCAGCCAAAATCGCAGCCTTGTACACCTCATCCATGGGCACACCGTCATACAGATTACGCATGGTCTCTGCCAGGATCGGCTCTGCTTTGACATCGTCCCCCAATCCGTCGCAGGCCTGCTCGATCAAGGTCTTGAGTCGGTTCAAGTCCAATGCGACGCGTTGCCCTCCATCCATCGCATGCAATACCGGTGTGGCTGGGGCGACCTGAGCAACTTGCTTGGCGCGTTCTTGGGTGCGATGCTCCCGATAGAGCACATAGGCACGTGCGATTTCATGGTGGCCACCGCGCATCAATCCTAGCTCTACGTGGTCTTGCACGTCTTCAATATGAAAGGTTCCGCCTCCTGGTCTGGAACGAACAAGGGCCCGTATGACTTGTTGGGTGAGTACGTCAACGACCTCGCGGACGCTAGCTGATGCTGCGCCCTGGGTCCCGTGTACCGCCAGAAAAGCCTTCATCATGGCCACTGCAATCTTGTTCGGCTCAAAGGAGACAACGGCCCCGTTGCGGCGGATGATCTGGAAATGCGCCAGCAGCTTGACAGAGCCGTTGTCTGTGGTGACGTCACGATGGGCTGACAACATGGCCGTGGATGCCGGCGTGGTGAAGTTTGAAACGGATTGCATAAATTTCTCGTCTAAATCAATGTATTAGTAGTCTTTGAGTGAGCTCAGTTACCGCCCGGCGGGAAACAAATAACGGCAAGTCAGTTCGGACTGTTCACACTATATATGGTGTGTGAAGTGCATGCAAGCCACTACCAGTAGCGTATTTGGCTAAATTCGACGAATCGGCGATGCCAGCCGAAATGTGCTTACCGATTGCTACTTTGTCAAAACGGCGTGCCTGCTCAGTGCAACGGTCGCCGGCATGCCCTGTCAATTGGTGATTTGATGAAGCGGGCCTAGCCTTGATGCGGCTCACCGAAGCAATTGGTTCGAAAAGCCGTGTGAAATAAGGGCTGGTGAATTTCGTATCGACGGCACAGGCCGTTCCTGGTAGCGTCATTCGTCTGCCCGCAACAAAATTCACGGGGAGGAATTTTTCAGAATGCGTGCGGGAAAACACTGATCCGGAAGCGCCAGAATTTTTTGTAACAGAGTCCAATCCAGACCGGGCCCTGGGTCGGTCTTGCGCCCGGGCGCAATGTGCTCGTGTCCGGCAAGGTGTTGTATGGGATAGCGTTGTAGTAGCGCCGGGCACAATGCCGACACTGCTTCGTATTGGGCAGACTCGAAGGTGTCTCCTTCCAAGCCTTCGAGTTCGATACCAATAGAGTCGTCATTACAACTTTCCCGCCCCCGGTAGCGTGAGACCCCGGCATGCCAGGCCCGATCGTCGCAACTTACAAACTGCCAGATTTCGCCCGTGCGCCTAATGTAAAAATGGGTCGAGACCTCCAAGCCTTCCATCTGTTTGAAGTACGGGTGCGCCAACCAGTCCAATTTGTTGGTAAACAGTGCTTGCACTTCACTGCCGCCGTAAACGCCTGGCGGCAAGCTGATGGAATGCAGGACGATCAGGTCAATGTATGCCGACTGTGGCCTTGGACCAAAGTTGGGCGATGCGAGCTTGTGCGCAAAACGGTACCAGCCTTCCTCCCAAAGCTTGCAATCAGCTTGGCAGACCTTATTCATCGCTGGCGTCATCCCGTGGGACATCGATTTTGAGTCGGGCGATGCGGTAGCGGATTTGGCGCAGACTCAATCCCAGACGGCCGGCAGCCGAGGTTCGGTTAAAGCCGGTTTCCTGTAGCGTTTTGACCAGAATGTCTCGCTCCTGCTGATCCAGATGGCGTTGCAGGTCGGTGGGCAGTGCTATTTCAACTTTTCCTGCGGACACCGCCATCGGATGCTCGTCCAGAGGAACCGGGCCGCTCGGCGCAGCCTGCATATCGTCCAGTCGCAATGCATCACCATCACACAGAGCGAGGGCGCGGTGTAACAGATTCTCCAGCTCACGCACATTTCCAAGCAATGGCAATTGGGATAGCTGCTCGAGCGTTCCTGATGCCATCTGAGGAACCGATATTTGCGCTTCTTCGGCGATGCGTGATAGCAAAGCCTCGCATAGAACCGGCAGGTCCTCGCGCCGATCACGAAGCGGAGGAATCACAATATCTATCACATTGAGACGGTAAAAGAGATCTTGTCGAAACCGACCAGCCGCCACTTCACTGGGTAAATCTTTGTGGGTGGCGCTGACGATGCGAACGTCGACAGGTACTTCCAGCGTGGAACCAACGGGCCGCACGCAGCGTTCCTGTATGGCGCGCAGCAGCTTTGACTGCATGGCCAGCGGCAAGTCGCCAATTTCATCCAAAAATAGCGTGCCGCCTTTTGCCACCTGGAAAAACCCCTCGCGGTCCTGGACCGAGCCGGTGTAGGCGCCTTTCTTGGCTCCGAAGAATTCGGTTTCCAGCAAGTTCTCGGGTATCGCGCTGCAGTTCACTGCAACACAGGGTCCACCAGACCGATGGCTATTGGCATGCAGTGCACCGGCAACCAGTTCTTTGCCAGTGCCGGATTCACCTTGAATGAGCACCGGCGCCATGCTGCGGGCGACCTTGCTGATGCGCTCTTTCACGTAGCGCATGGCCGATGAGTCGCCCGCGAGCCTGGCCAACGCCAGTTGACCGAAGTTTGTTCCATTGGCAGGTTCGGCCGGTCTGGCATCCGTTGATCTGGCAGATGGACTCGTTCGGCTGATGGTGCCTTGTACTGCTGAAGCAATGGCTGAGCGGAATTGTTTCAGATCGACCGGCTTGGTTAGATAGTCAAAAGCGCCCGCCTTGAGTGACTCGACAGCGTTCTCTGCGGATCCATGGGCCGTGATCACGATGCACCGTTCGGGGCGCTGGCAGTTTCGCATATGAGTCAGGATTTCAATACCCAGGCCATCGGGCAGGCGCATGTCGGTAATGATTACGTCAAAACGCTGAGCATCAATCAGATGCAACGCATCTTGTACGCTGCCTGCCGTTTCTACCCGATAGCCCTCCCGTAAAAGGGTGAGTTCGTACAGCGTGCGCAAGTCTGGTTCATCATCAATCACCAGGATTTGAGCGTTGGTCAGTACAGAGGGGGTTGCCATGGTGTTGTGGATGGTTCTGCCGTTTGTGCATTATCAGGCGCATCCGCACGATGCAATGTCACGACAAACTCATTGCCTTCGGCTGGATGTCCTTGCGCATTGCGCACGCTGCGCTGGTAGATGAGTGAGGCGTCGTGGCGCTCGCAAAGTTCGCGGCAAATATAGAGCCCTAGGCCGCTGGATCGGCTGTCGGAAGAGAAAAACGGCTCGAACAAGTGGCGCTCCACCGATTTATCCATAGGAGGTGCGTTGCTCCAGATCGAAATAGTGGCCAATTTGTCATCACTGACGTTTGCCATAACATGAATGGCATCTGGCAACTCCGTCGTGTGCCGGCGGGCGTTGTCCAGCAAGTTGACCAGTACCCTGCGAAGGTGCTCGATGTCAAATCGCACATTTATTGCCGGGTCGCCGGGGTGAATCGTCAGTCGACTCTGGGAACTGCTTTGGGATGCCCAGTCACTGCAAATGCGGTGAACGGTGTTGCCCAGTGGCAGCGCCGGGATCAGGTAGTCCGGGTCGTAAGGTTCCACCCGTGAAACATTCAAAATATCATTGACAATTTTTTCAAGCCTTTTTGCGTTTTGACTCACCATGGCGGTCAACCTTTTCAGCTTTGGATCGCTCACATCCTCGTCAAGCAACGCATTGGCCTGAGCGATGGCAGACAGCGGGTTGCGGATTTCGTGTGCTACCGCTGTAGACAGGCGACCCATACCTGCGAGCTTTTCTGTTCGCATGCGTGCCTCCAACTCGCGCTGATCTTGCAGAAACAGTACGCAAAGACTTTGCCCTGACGTGCCTTGAGGCGCTGCCAGGCGGGTGCGGGCGTGCACCCGCCGCGGGCCTTGTTGGCCGTGACGGATCGTGACATCTTCTTCATGGCTTTGACCTGTTCCTACACTCAACCGTGTCAGATTCAGCAGCGGAAACCATCCTGCCTCTTCCTTTAAATCAAAGACCGTCGCATGCAGTGCTTGCTGGGACCCCAACAACTGCCGTGCGGCCGGGTTGGCCGCATGCACGCACCCCCGTTCGTCCACGATCAGCACGCCGTCTGGCAGAGATTCGATCACTAGTTCGTTGACTTGCCGCTGAATGCTGGCGGCCAGTTGATTTTGACGCGCCCGTTGTCCTTCTATTGTCAGGCGACCGGCCAATTGGTTGGACAACCAGGCAATGGCGAAATATCCCACTCCACTGAGCGCCGGTTGAACAAAATAGGGCGCCGAGTCGGTCGGACTCTGTAGATACGACCAGATGGAAACGCCCAGCATCAACACTGTGATGCCAGCAGCTGTCCCCAGGGCAAGCCGCATCGAACCCAGTACCGAAGCAACCAGTACCGGCAAGGCAAACAGTGGCGTGTAGTTGATGGTGCTGATACTGGCCGCTCCGCCCTGTAGCATTTGCAGTGCGGAAAAGGTCAGCAGGTCGATGCCAACCAGCGCGCCCCAGACCCGGTTGAACGATTGGCCTAGCGGACGGGGTTGAATGAACAGCTTGCTGGCCAGGGTGCCTGTAAGGTAGGCAGCGCTGATTGCAATCTGCGCCTGGCTGTGTGAAGTCCCGGTGGCATATAAGGCGGTCTGCAGGACGACCAGCACCAGACCCAGCACGAGCCGCGCGGTCATGAAACCTTGCCACTGTCGGGATATTTCGTGCGGTGCATCGAAACTGCCCGCGACTGCATCGGTCGTGACCGAATTCAACCACGAGTGCGTGACCCTTGTTTCGGTCACTCAGGGCTCCACTTTGAGCCGATGGTCATTGCTGCAATAGTTTCCCAATTTTCCGACGACCGCTTCGTTTGTCGGTAGATGCAAGCCACATTGGCGGCAGGCGACCATGTCGGTTGAAGGAGATTTCCTTACGCCGGAGTTCATTTTCTTTAACTGCGCTGCCTCTCTCCAAGTGCGCCAGCGCCACGCAACGACCAGCACAACTAGCAAGACCAGAAAAAACTTCATGGTGTTCGGCCCAAAATGATCTCCGTCACAAAGCGTGAGCCAACGTAGGCGAGCAACAAAAAAGCCGATCCGGTGTATAGAACGTTAACCGCTTTCCTTCCGCGCCAGCCAAAGGCAGATCGTCCAACCAACAAAAGTCCAAAGGTTAGCCAGGCCAAGGTCGAAAAAATGGTCTTGTGGTCCCAGCGCCAACCGTGTCCGTGTCCATAGAGGGAGTCGCTAAACAGAAAACCTGCTAGTAATGTGGCGCTGAGTAGCACGAAACCGGCGGCCACAAATCGGTAAGTCAGGCGCTCCAAAGTCAAAAGGGGCAACCCGCTATGCGGGTCTTCGGCATGCCGGATGCGGGCTTCTGCCCGCGTCATGAACCAGGCGTGCACGGCAGCAATCCCAAAAAGGCCATAACACGCAACACCAAACGCTAGATGCAAGGCCAGCCAGGCCGATGCGGTGACTGGCATGGGACCACCCGGGAAAAAGAATGCCACCAGCACGGCTAGAGCCCCCACCACGCACAGCGTCCACCGTGTTGGCAGTTGAGGATAGATCCGGCTCTCCACCGCGTACACCGCCGCTACAAGCCACGCAGTAACCGACATGGCCGGCGCAAATCCAAAATGTGGTGCGTCGCCCAGCAACGTGATAGCCAGCACCGCGCCATGCAAAAGCCAGGCGAGCCCAACCCAAATGTGGGAGTTGCGATCACTCAGGTGGTTGGCCCGCACGGCAGGCCAAGCGTAGGCTACGGCGGCCAATACCGACAATATCAGGCTGGTGGGGGGCGCACTGGCTAAAATCATGGGTACAGTTTAGCGTTTTGCTTTCTGCACCGGTAACCATCCATGGCTTCAGCCCTCTCAGACAAACTTTCCCGCCTCGTAAAAGAAATGCGAGGGCAGGCTCGTATCACTGAGACCAATGTCTCAGATATGCTGCGCGAGGTCCGCATGGCCTTGCTTGAGGCCGACGTGGCGTTGCCTGTGGTGCGCGACTTTGTGGCTCGCGTCAAGGAAAAAGCCTTGGGGCAAGAGGTGATGGGGTCATTGCAGCCTGGACAGATGCTAGTCAGCATCGTCAGCAGGGAACTGGCTGCCACCATGGGCGAGGGCGTAAGTAACATCAACCTGGCAGCCCAGCCGCCCGCCGTGATCCTGATGGCGGGTCTGCAGGGGGCCGGTAAAACCACCACCACGGCCAAACTGGCCAAGCATTTGATTGAGAAGCGCAAGAAGAAAGTGCTGACTGTGTCGGGCGATGTCTACCGTCCTGCCGCCATCGAGCAACTCAAGACCGTGACGGCGCAGGCGGGGGCCGAGTGGTTCCCCAGCACGCCCGACCAGAAACCGGTTGACATAGGCCGCGCTGCCCTAGACTATGCCAAAAAGCACTTCTTTGATGTGCTGCTGGTCGACACCGCCGGTCGCCTGGCGATTGATGAAGTGTTGATGGCAGAGATCAAGGAACTGCATGCGGTCCTCAACCCGGTGGAAACCCTTTTCGTGGTGGACGCCATGCAAGGGCAGGACGCCATCAACACCGCCAAGGCCTTCAAGGACGCAGTGCCACTAACCGGCATCATCCTGACCAAGCTCGATGGCGATTCGCGCGGTGGCGCGGCCCTGTCAGTGCGCCAGGTCACCGGTGCGCCTATCAAGTTTGCAGGCACCAGTGAAAAACTGGATGGTCTGGAAGTGTTTGATGCAGAGCGCCACGCCGGGCGTATTCTGGGTATGGGCGATATTTTGGCGCTGGTGGAGCAGGTCACCGCCGGTGTGGATATTGCCGCCGCGCAAAAACTGGCGGCTAAAGTTAAAAGCGGTGCAGGGTTTGATTTAAACGATTTTCTGTCCCAGATTCAGCAGATGAAGCAGATGGGCGGCTTGTCAAGCCTGATGGACAAATTGCCCGCAGCCATGGCATCCAAAGCGGGTGGTGTCGACATGGATCGGGCAGAGAGAGACATCAAACGCAAGGAAGGCATCATTCAGAGCATGACGCCGCTGGAGCGCCGAAAGCCCGATCTCATCAAGGCCACACGCAAGCGTCGCATTGCTGCCGGTGCCGGTGTGCATGTTCAAGAGGTCAATCGCATGCTCAAGGAGTTTGAGCAGATGCAGGACATGATGAAAAAGATGAAGGGCGGCGGCATGATGAAGATGATGAAGCGACTGGGTGGCATGAAGGGAATGCCCAAGATGCCTTTTTGATTGAAAAGGTTGCAAAAAAACCCAGCAAGGGCAACCTTGCTGGGTTTTTATGTTGTGTCGACTAGTAAACGTCGTGCTGGGTGTTGTAGACGTTGAACTTGCCGGTGGGTGTCACCAGAACCTTGTCCTTGATCACAGCCTTCAGCTTCAGAGTCTTGTCGTCCACCACCACAATGGCTGACTCTTCGTTGGCCGCACTCCAGACCGAGAACCAGACCTCATCTCCGGCCTTGTTGTACTCGGGTTGCACCACACGCTTGGCGCCCTTGCCCAAGCCAGCCCATTCGGCGATTGGCAGGGCTTTGAAGCCGTTGCCAAAGTTGTTGATGTCAAACACTGCGATCGACTGGCTGATCTTCTCGTCAGGGTTCAAAGGTGCATCCACCCACAGGTTTTTCGATTTTGGATGGCTCTTGATGAACAGTGATCCACCGCCCGCACCCTTGATCGTTTGAACGACCTTCCAGGCGCTGTTTTTGTGCTTGACCGGGTCGGTCCCAATCAGGGAGATGGTCTCATCGCCCAGGTGACTGGTCGCCCAGACTGGACCGAATTTCGGGTGGATGAAGTTGGCACCGCGTCCGGGGTGCGGCGTTTTGCCAACGCTAACCACGGCGGCCAGTTTGTCTTCCTTGGTGTCAATCACGGCGATCTTGTCCGATGCATTGGCTGCGTCCATGAAGTACCGACCGGTGGACTCAAACCCGCCATCGTGCAGGAAGCGCGGTGTGCTGATCATGGTGACCTTGAGGTTTTCGAGGTCAGAGTAATTCACCATGTGAACCATGCCGGTTTCCTTGGCGTTCACCAAAAACTCAGGACGGAAGTGGGATGCCACAATCGCCGCTACGCGTGGCTCGGGGTGGTAGTCCTGCGTATCCGAAGTCATGCCACGGGTGCCTACTACGCGCAATGGTTTGAGGGTGTCGCCATCCATGATCACATATTGGGGCGGCCAGTAGGCTCCGGCAATTGCGTACTTGTCTTCATAGCCTTTGAACTTGGATGTTTCAACCGAGCGTGCCTCCAGGCCAACCTTGATCTCTGCCACCGCTGCTGGCGTGACCATCCACAAGTCGATCAGAACAATCTTGGCATCGCGACCGATCACATACAGGTAGCGGCCAGATTGCGAGATGCGTGAGATGTGCACCGCGTAGCCGGTGTCCAGGATCTGTACGATTTTCTTGCTGGCACCATCGATCAGGGCAATCTTGCCGGCATCGCGCAGCGTCACGGAGAACAGGTTCCCCAGATCCAACTGGTTCATCTGTTTCTTGGGGCGCTTTGCGGGTTCGATTAGCAGTTTCCAGGTGGCGGCCACTTCCTTCATGCCCATTTCGGGCGGTGTTGGTGGCTCGTGCTGGATGTATCGCACCATGATGTCGACTTCATCCTTGGTCAAAGTGCCCGAGCTACCCCAGTTGGGCATACCCTGGGGTGAGCCGTAAAAGATGAACACGTTGAGGTAGTCAGAGCCCTTGGCCAGGGTTACGTCGGGCGTCAGGGGCTTGCCGGTTGCGCCTTTGCGCAGCACACCGTGGCATCCGGCACAACGTTCAAAGTAAATTTTTGTACCCTTTTGGAACTCGGCTTCCGACATGACCGGCGATTTGGGGTTGATGGTCTGGTGCATGGCCACAGCGCCCAATGGGGAAGTCCCTCCTATCTCCTGCGTCGAAGTTAGGGGCGGTGAACTCTTGGATGGTTCATCGGCGGCGCTAAGGGCGGCCAAGGGAAGTGCAAGTAAAAGTGCGCTGGCGACGAGATATTTGACGGCAATCAATCTCATAGATGTCTCCTCATTTAGAAGTGTTTTGCTGGAAAGCGCACGGTACTAGAATAAGTTGTAGTTAACAAGCATCTTTATTGATGCAGGATAACTTTTGGGTCACTTTGTTGATAAATTCTTTTCGTGGAAGATTGGTGTGGAGTTAGGGCGCGACTCTTACCGCAGTCCTACCCGGTGACCATGGCCGCAGTGATCACCTCGCCGCGCAAGGTATAGATGCGTGTCTCAGTGATGCGCACATCGACCAGTTGTCCCACCAGACGCGCTGGCGCAGCAAAGTTCACGACCCGGTTGCACTCGGTGCGGCCCATCAGTTCTGTGGCGTCGCGTTTGGAAACGCCTTGCACCAAGATGCGCTGCACGGTGCCCAGTCGGCTCTCGCTGATGCGGGCAATGTTGGCATTGATGATCCCTTGCAAATGCTGCAAACGGCGTAGTTTCACGTCATGTGGCGTACCGTCTGCCAGGTTGGCGGCCGGTGTGCCCGGGCGTGGGCTGAAGATGAAGCTGAAACTGTTGTCAAACCCTACGTCATCGATCACCTTCATCATCTTGTTGAAGTCGTCGTCGGTCTCGCCCGGAAAGCCGACGATGAAATCGGAGCTCAAGGCCATGTCGGGGCGTATGGCGCGCAACTTGCGCACCGTGCTCTTGTATTCCATGGCCGTGTAGCCGCGTTTCATGGCCATCAGAATCTTGTCGCTGCCATGCTGTACCGGCAAGTGCAGGTGGCTCACCAGCTTGGGAATCTTGTCGTAGGCGGCGATCAGCGAGGGGGTGAACTCGTTTGGGTGACTGGTGGTGTATCGGATGCGTTCGATGCCGGGGATGTCGGCGACGTACTCCAGCAAGGTCGCAAAGTCGGCCATCTCGCCAGACCGGGCAGCGGGGTCGCCAATCATTCTGGCGCGCCAGGCGTTCACGTTCTGACCGAGTAGATTGATTTCTTTCACGCCCTGGTCGGCCAGCCCCGCCACTTCAACCAGCAGGTCTTCAAATGGGCGACTGACCTCCTCACCGCGGGTGTAGGGAACGACGCAGTAGCTGCAGTATTTGGAGCAGCCTTCCATGATGCTAACGAAGGCAGATGCGCCGTCCACCTTGGCCGGGGGCAAATGGTCGAACTTTTCAATTTCAGGGAAGCTGATATCCACTTGCGCACGGTTCAGCGCTCTGCGGGCGTTGATCATCTCCGGCAGACGGTGCAGGGTTTGCGGGCCAAATACCAGGTCCACAAACGGAGCGCGTTTGATGATTTCAGCACCTTCCTGGCTGGCCACACAGCCGCCAACACCGATGAGTACGCCCTTCTTCGCCAGATGGCGCACGCGGCCCAGGTCGGAGAACACCTTTTCCTGCGCCTTCTCGCGCACCGAGCACGTGTTGAAAAGAATCAGGTCGGCCTCATCCACGTTCTCGGTCGGTTCGTAGCCCTGGGCGGCGCCCAGCACATCGGCCATTTTGTTCGAGTCGTACTCATTCATCTGGCAGCCGAAGGTCTTGATGAATACTTTTTTGGTCATGGTGGGTGTTTTGCAAATTGCTATTAATTTAGTAGCGTCTTACGCCGTATTGGCGACGGTTATAGCCCATTTTCCTTGTGAATATGGGCAGCAAATATAGTCGTACTTTGTTCTGCTGGGTGCACCGTGCGGGCAGCTTGGTACAGAGATTCATAGTGTGTGTCCAGTGACTGATTATCAGCACCTAGCCACTATCGTTGATTTACAAGAGATTGTCCGTCAGGAGAATGCTGTTACTGGACAAATGTGCGGCACTCAAGTGCCATTCCGCCACGCAGTCGGCCACGAGCCTCCGACCCCCTAAACTAGGCTCTATTTTCTCTAGCACCTGGCATGCAACACCGCACACTTGGCCCCTTTCAAGTCTCCGCCATCGGCGTGGGTTGTATGAACCTCAGCCACGCTTATGGCGTGCCGGCGTCCGCGGAGCAAGGCGAACGCGTGCTCCTGTCAGCGTTGGACGCTGGCGTCACGCTGTTTGACACGGCCGCACTCTACGGTTTTGGTGCCAACGAGACGTTGGTGGGGAGAGTTATGAAGCCGCACCGTCACAAGATCACCCTGGCCAGCAAGTGTGGCATGCAAGGGCTGGACGTAAATGGCGATGGCAAGCTGTTGCGCGTGATTGACGGGCGTCCGCAGACACTGCGCAAGACCTGCGAAGACAGTCTGCGCCGCCTGCAGACCGATGTGATTGATCTTTACTACCTGCACCGCTGGGACAAGGCTGTGCCCATTGAAGAAAGCGTGGGCGCTCTGGGTGAAATGGTGCGCAAGGGGAACATCCGCAGCATTGGCCTGTCGGAGGTATCCGCCGCGACCTTGCGCAAAGCGCATGCCGAGTACCCAATTGCGGCGGTGCAATCGGAGTATTCGCTTTGGACGCGCAATCCCGAGATTGCGGTGCTGGATGCCTGCAAAGAACTGGGTGTGGCCTTTGTGGCTTTCAGTCCGGTGGCGCGTGGATTTCTGTGCGGTAAATTGCAGGACGTGGACACGCTGGACGCCGGAGACATTCGCCGCACCATGCCGCGCTTTGCGTCCGACACCTACGCGGCCAACCTCAGGTTGCTGCCCGCCTACTTGCAAGTGGCCAAGGCTCTGGGTTGCACGCCCGCACAGTTGGCCATTGCGTGGTTGCTGCACCGTGGCGAGTACATCATTCCCATACCAGGCACCACCAGCGTGTCGCATCTGGCCGAAGACCTGGACGCGGTCAACGTGTCCTTGAGCGTGGCCATCATGACCGAACTGGACGGGCTGATCAACCAACACACGGTGGCAGGCCCCCGCTACAACGCCCAATCCAGCCATGAAGTGGATACAGAAAGCTTCTGATCCTCTTGCCTGAGCAGCCTGCGAGGGGTTAGGGGTGGACCTAGCCCAGGCCGATGGGAGCGGGCGCCCGGGTCACGATGCGGGTGAACAGGCGGTCGTAGATTGGGTCACGTGGCGTGCTGCCGGTCAGCGGGTCGCAATTGGTGGCAAAAGCGGCGTCCAACTCGACCCAGTCGGCTTCGCTCAACACCTTCAGGGCAGCCGGAATGATGACGGTTTCTTCCAGGCGCATGTGCTCCAGATAGAAACTCAGGTAGTTCTTTGCGGCCGCCTCGAACGCAGCACGGCGTGAGTCGCCAATCAGTTCCCAGGCCTGCAGCAGATGATTCAGTTCGCGCACTGCAGACTCGCCCTTTTCGTGATCCTTGTCCAGGCGGGTTATCAGCCCCGTTGCCTCGGGAACCAGGCGTGCCACCCGGGGGAACAGCAATTCGGACTCCTTGGGGTGGTGCAGTCGCTCGGGAAACTCGTCGACGTAGAAAAGCATGGCGCCCAGAACGTCAAAAAAAGTGTCTGGGTCAGTGGCCGGGCCCCGCTCCACCAGCATGCCAAAGGAACGCAGCATGGCCGCCAATGTGCTGTGTTCTTCACGAATAATCTGAATACTGGTCGGCACCATGGTGCGTGCTCCTCGGTTGTTTTTTGGTTATCGGCGGTCAGTGACCAAAGTCCAGTGGCAAGCCTACATAGTTTTCGGCAATGGTGCGCGAGCCCGCCTCACTATGAATCAGGTAATCCAGTTCGGCTTCCTGGAACTTGGCAACAATGGCGTCGTCATCTGGAAAGCGGTGCATGAGCTGGGTGAACCACCACGAGAAGCGCTCGCCTTTCCAGATGCGCTTGAGGCAGCGCTCCGAGTAAGTATCAATGCCAGTTTCGGTCTTGTCCTGGTAGAACTCGATGATGGCACTGGACAAATATTTGACGTCGGTGGCCGCCAGATTCAAGCCCTTGGCACCGGTAGGCGGCACGATGTGGCCCGCGTCACCGGCCAGAAACATACGGCCAAAGCGCATGGGCTCGGTTATGAAACTACGCAGGGGTGCAATGCTTTTTTCAATGGACGGACCGGTGATGAGTTTCTCGCGGCCTTCTTCGTCCAAACGCAGCTTCAATTCTTGCCAGAACGCGGCATCGGTCCACTTCTCCACTGTGTCGGTCAGCGGCACCTGGAGGTAGTAGCGGCTGCGCGTTTTGCTGCGCTGCGAACACAGGGCAAAGCCGCGCGGGCTGTTAATGTAAATCAGTTCGTCGTGCACCGGAGGCGTGTCGGATAGCAGCCCTAACCAGCCAAACGGATACACCTTCTCGAACTCCTTGATGGCACTGCGCGGTGCGCTGGCCCGGCACACGCCGTGAAAACCGTCACAACCGGCAATAAAGTCACATTCAATCTCAAACTTGTGACCATCCTTCTCGTACGTCACACGGGGCTTCTTGGTATCAAAGTCGTGAATGGCCACGTTTTGCGCTTCGTACACCGTGGTCACGCCTGCCGCCGCACGCGCATCCATCAGGTCCCGGGTCAGGTCGGTCTGGCCGTAGACCATGACGTTCTTGCCGCCAGTGAGCCTGTTCATGTCGATGCGGCGGCGCTGTCCGTTGTAAAGCATCTCGAAGCCGCCATGCACCAGCCCTTCCTTGTGCATGCGCGCACCAACACCCGCCTCGTCCAGCAGGTCGATACAGACCTGCTCCAGAATGCCGGCCCGGATGCGGGTCAGTACGTGGTCGCCGGTCTGGCGCTCCAGAATGATGGTGTCAATTCCCGCCTTGTACAGAAGTTGCCCCAGAAGAAGGCCCGATGGGCCGGCGCCGATGATTGCCAGTTGTGTTCGCATGTCTAAGCCTCAGGGTTTCGAAAATGGTGCTTCAACGCGCAACTCCCAGTAGCTTGTCGAGCAGCGCGGGTTGCTGTTGCAGGCTGTGCGCGGTTCCGCTGTAAACCACAGTGCCACGGTCCAGCACAGCCGTCGTATCCGAGATCGCCAAAATCGCTTGCGGGTGCTGCTCAACGATGATGGCGGACAGGCCTTCGTCGCGAGTAATGCGACGAATGGCGCGTAACAGCTCCTGTACGATGATGGGCGCCAGACCCTCGCACGGCTCATCGAGCAGCAGCAAGGTCGGATTCAACACCAGCGCGCGGCCCAGCGCCAGCATTTGCTGCTCACCACCCGAAAGTTGCGTGCCCAAATTGCTCTTGCGTTCTGCCAGGCGGGGAAACAGCCCGTACACGCGCTCGGGCGTCCACGCTCTGCTGGTGCGACCCGCTCGTGCGGGGCGTGCAACGGCGGTCAGGTTTTCGTCCACCGTCAGCGACCTGAAGATATTGCGCTCCTGGGGCACCCAGCCGATGCCCGCAGCCGCGCGTTCATGCGAGGGCAGCTTGTGCAGCGCCACGCCAGATGATCCGACGCCCAGAGTGACCATTCCGCCATGCTGGCGCGTGGCGCCGACCAGGGTATTGATCAGCGTGGTCTTGCCGGTACCGTTGCGACCCAGCAATGCCAGCGTTTGGCCCTCATGGATCGACAGTGATATGCCATGTAAAACGACGGCCTCGCCATAGCCTGCGCTCAACTCTTCAACCTTGAGCAACTCACCCACGGGTTAGTCCTCCTGCTTCACCTTGGGGTGGCACGGTGTTGAAATCTGCCCCCATGCCGTTCAGGTCATCGTTGATCTCGTCGCCATGACCCAGATACACCGTTTTGACTCGAGAGTCGTTGGCAATCTGCTGGGGTTCGCCTTCGGTCAGCACCGTGCCGTTGACCAGTACGGTCATGAACTTGGAAAAGCTGAAAACCAGGTCCATGTCGTGCTCGATCAGGAGAATGGATACATCGGGTGGCAACGCGGCCACGGTTTGCAGCAACTCTTCGCGCTCGCCTGCAGGCACACCAGCCACCGGCTCATCGAGCAGTAGAACGCGTGGCTCGCACGCCAGAGCAATCGCTATCTCCAGCAGACGACGTTTACCGTAAGCCAGCACCCGGGTTTGCTGGTCCATCACCGCGGTCAGGTGAAACTGCTGCAGCAGTTGCTCGCAACGCTCAGTGATTTTTTTGGACGAACCCAGCGCACGCCACCACTGCCCACCAAGGCCATGCCGTTGCGACACTACCATGGTCAGCGTCTCCAGCGGAGTCAGCGTGTCGAACAACTGGTTGATCTGAAAGGTGCGCACCATGCCGCGCCCGACCCGCTTATGAGGCGCCAGTGTGGTGATGTCAACGCCGTCCAAAATGATTTTTCCTTCGGTCGGCTGCAGCACGCCGGTCAACAGATTGATCAACGTCGTCTTGCCCGCGCCGTTGGGGCCAATCAGCGCATGGCGCGCGCCCCTCTTTAGATTGAGCGTAACGTTGTTGGTGGCCGTGATGCCGCCAAAACGCATGACCAAACCCTGTGCCGACAGCACGGTATCTTCGGCGTTCATCGCGATGCTGGCACTCATGGCCGATCTCGACTGGAGCCGCGACCAAACCAGGTCCAGGGCCGTATCAGACGCTCGCGACCGACCGACACCAGTACTACCAAAAAGAGGCCAATCCAAAAGGTCCAGTACTCGGGGGTGATGCTCGATATCGCGTCCTGCATCAGCTTGAACACAACGGCCCCCACGATGCCACCGTAGAGCCACCCCACACCCCCGATCACCAGGATCAGCATGACGTCGGCCGAGCGGTGAAACTCAAACACGTCAAGAGATGCAAAGCCAGTGGTTTGCGCCAGCAAGGCACCCGCTGCACCAGCGACTGCGGCCGCCACGGTATAGACCACAACCAGCCGACTGTTCACCGGAATGCCAATGGCCATGGCGCGCAAGCGGTTGTCGCGAATGGCCTTGAGCGTGGCGCCAAAGGGTGAATTTACAAAGCGCCGTGCCACCACAAACACCAACAGCAACACGGTCATGGAATACCAGGCCGCCGTCTTGCCATACAGGTCAAACTCAAACTGGCCCAGCAGTGGCCCCATGACCACGCCCTGCAACCCGTCCGCACCACCGGTCAGCCAGTCGAGCTTGTTGGCCAGTTCCATCAAAATCAGGCCCACACCCAGTGTCACCATCAGGCGGGTCAGGTCCGTGCCGCGCAGGATGGTGGCACTGCACAGGGCGCCCAACACCGTAGCACTTGCCACGCCCACCAACAGGCCCAGCAAGGGGTCGGGCATCACCAACTTGGCAAATAGTGCTGCGGAGTACGCCCCCATTCCAAAGAACGCGGCGTGCCCCAGCGACACGATGCCGGTGTAGCCCAAAATCAGGTCGAGTGCCAGCGCGAACAGGGCGACGATGGCGATCTCGTTGACGATCAATGCATGGCTGGGGAGCAGCAAGGGTACGGCCAGCGCCAGGGCCCACAACAGGTATTCCCAACGCTTCCAGCGGCTACTACTGAGCAGGGTGTTTTGGGCAGCGCTCACTCACTTGCCCCCTTTTCGGACAAACAGGCCTTGCGGGCGCCAGATCAAAATTGCGATCGTCAGGCTATACACAATGAAGCCTCCCATCTTGGGGATGAAGTACTTGCCCGCCACGTCAGCCACACCGAGCAACAACGCAGCCAACAACGGCCCGGTGATGCTGGAGGTACCACCCACCGCCACCACGATCAGGAAATAGATCATGAACTTGAGCGGGAAGCTCGGGTCCAGCCCCAGCACTTCAGCACCCAACGCACCACCCAGACCGGCCAGACCCGAACCGACGGCAAAGGTACCCAGAAAAACCGTATTCACATTGATGCCCAGCCCAGCCGCCACGCGCTGGTCGTCCACCGCTGCGCGCAGGTGGCTACCAAAACGAGTCTTGGACAGCACATATTGCAGGCCCATGGTCAATGCCGCGCAGACGGCAATGATGAACAGACGATAGTGGCCCATGCCGAGCATCCAGGCGCCCTCTCCTAGTTCAGTGCGGCCCTTTAGCCACTCGGGCAATTGCACGTTTTGCTGGCTGGAGCCAATGAAGTAGGTCGCCGTGGCAACGGCCATGAAGGTCAGTCCGATGGAAAACAGCACTTGATCCAGGTGGGGCTTGTGGTACAGCGGGCGGTACAGCGTGCGCTCCAGAATGCCACCCAACAAGGCAGTTCCAACGAAGGCGAGTGGCAGGCATACCAGAAACGGCACATCCATCTTTTGCATCAGCAACACGGTGATATAGCCGCCCACCATGGCAAACGCGCCGTGTGCCAGATTGATGAAATTCATCAACCCCATGGTCACGGCCAGGCCCACGGCCAGGATGAACAACAACATGCCGTAGGCGATGCCGTCAAAGAGAATGGTCAGCATGGGACGCTAGCCACACACCCCCTGCTACTTGTGCTTGCCAGGATCCTTGACGTCCTTGATGGCCTCAAACTCAACGTTGTGGAGATGCCCGTCTTGACGCTGCACTTTTCGCAGGTAGATGTTGTGCACCACGTCACGGGTTTGGCTGTCAATGAACATGGGGCCACGCGGGCTCTCGAAAATCTGGCCCTTCATGGACGCCAACAATCCGTCCCCTGCGCCCAGGCCCTTGCTGGCCCTGAGCGCTTCGTAAATCACACGCATGCCGTCATAGCCGCCCACAGCCATGAAGTTGGGACGCATACCCTTGTTGGCTTTCTGGAAAGCCTCGACAAACTTCTTGTTCATGGCAGACGGGTGTGCTGCCGAATAGTGGTGCGAGGTGACCACGTTCAAGGCGCCATCGCCCATGTCGTTGAGTTGGTCGTCATCGGTCACGTCACCGGTTCCAATCAGCTTGATCCCGGCCTTGTCCATGCCGCGTTCGAGAAACTGCTTCATCACCGCCGCACCTGCGCCAGACGGAACAAACACAAACAGCGCATCGGGCTTCTGGTCACGTACTTTTTGCAGGAAGGGGGCAAAGTCAGGGCTGCGCATCGGCACGCGCAGCGACTCAGTCACCTGGCCACCATTGAGTAGCAGTCGTTCAATAAAATACTTTTCGGCATCAATGCCGGGGCCGTAGTCACTGACCAGGGTCACCACCTTCTTGATACCGTTCTTGGGTGCCCAGTCGCCCATCGCCACAGCCGCCTGGGCCAGCGTAAAGCTGGTGCGCACGATATAGGGCGAGGCTTGGGTGATGCTGCTGGTCGCAGCAGCCATCACCACCATGGGGGTTTTGGACTGGGTGGCAATGGGTGCCGTCGCCAGAGCCGAGGGGGTGATACCGAAACCAGCCAGTACATTCACTTTCTCATTGACCACCAGCTCCTGCGCCAGACGCTTGGTGACATCAGGAATGGTGGTGTCGTCCTTGACGATGAGCTGAATCTTTTTGCCGGCCACCGTGTCGCCGTTCTGGGCCATATAGAGACGGGCAGCGGCTTCGATCTGTCGCCCGGTGCTGGCTTGCTGCCCTGTCATGGGCAGGATCAGACCGATCTTGAAAACGTTGTCATCTGCTATTGAATAGGTAGCGCTCAGCGCAACCAGTGCGAGCGCTGTGGCTCGAAACATTGCATTTTTGTTCATGGGTTGTCTCCAGTTATGGAATCAGGTCTCGGATTTTCACAAGTATGAAGGGAAGTCGGCTTTTTGTAATGGGGATTTGCGTCTCGTTGTTATACCAATGTTGAATAACTCACCGCCTCCAGCTCAGATCTTAATCAACGATGCGACGCGTCATGATTGATGTATTCATCCTTTGCAGTGAAAGTGAATACTGTTACCGTCTTGTGGACAAAACAGGAGATTGATTGTGGCTTTCAAAACACCCCTGCCCCCTATTCCAGGCACTACCCCCTTCGATGGCGAGCAGGCCAAAAAGGGCTACGCACTCAACAAAATGTGCTTTTCATTCAACACGGCGGACAATCGCGCCGAGTTTTTGAAGGACGAGGAGGCCTACATGCGCAAGTACGGCCTGACCGAGCCCCAGGCAGCGGCCATTCGGGCCAAGAACGTGCTGCAACTGATCGCAGCGGGCGGCAACGCCTACTACCTGGCAAAGTTCGCGGGCATCTTTGGCCTGGACATGCAGGACATTGGCGCCCAACAGACCGGCATGACCAAAGACCAGTTCAAGGCCAAGCTCGTGGCCGCTGGTAACCAATAAGAAAATACACCATGGCAAATCTCATCGGCTGCATAGGCACATCCCACATTCCCGCCATTGGCGGTGCCATCCACAAGGGGCTGCAGCAAGACCCGTACTGGAAACCTTTCTTTGACGGCTTCCCGCCGATTCGGCAGTGGCTAGGCGAAATAAAGCCCGATGTCATGGTCATTTTCTACAACGACCACGGACTGAACTTCTTCCTGGACAAGATGCCAACCTTTGCCGTGGGCGCAGCATCGCAATATGTGAACTCGGACGAGGGCTGGGGCATCCCTTCTTTGGAGCCGCTCCAGGGCGAGGTTGACTTGTCATGGCACATCATCAACACGCTGATCGACAAGGAATTCGACATCGTCAGTTGCCAGGAGATGCTGGTGGATCACGCCTGCTCGCTACCACTGAAATTGCTCTACCCCGAAGGCAACTACCCTGTGACCGTGGTGCCGATCTGCATCAACACCGTGCAGTTTCCCCTTCCCAAGGCCAGTCGCGTCTATGCGATGGGGCAGGCGGTGGGGAATGCCATCGCTTCCTGGGACAGCAGCAAGACCGTTGCGGTGCTCGGTTCCGGCGGTTTGAGCCACCAGCTCGATGGTGAACGTGCCGGCCACATCAACAAAGCGTTCGATCTGCAGTTCATGGAAAGCCTGCTGACCAATCCGCAGTGGGCCACGCAGTTCAGCATCCATGAAATCGTGGAAAAAGCAGGCACGCAAGGGGTGGAGTTGCTGATGTGGCTGGCGATGCGCGCCGCACTAACGGCTGGGCCAGGCGCTGGTGTGCGCAAGGTGCACAGCAACTACCACATCCCGATTTCCAACACTGCGACTGGCTTGCTGGCGCTGGAAAAGACGGACTGACTAGGCCTGCTGTCGGTACTCACGAACCCCGGTAGGTTGAGTAACTCCATGGGCTCACCAGCAGCGGCACATGGTAGTGCTGGTCGGCGTGGGCTACGCCAAAGTCCAAAGTGACCCGGTTCAAAAAGTTGGGCTCGGGCAACTCCACGCCTCGCGCCTTGAAATAGCCCTCCACGTCAAACACCAGCCGATAAGTGCCAGTGCGCAAATTCGCATGGTCGTACAACATGCCATCGGGGTTACGGCCGTCCTGATTCAAGGTGAAAGACTTGACCAGTGTTGCTAACTCGCCTTTCGTGGTGTAAAGCGCCACCTGCATGCCCGCTGCCGGGGTGCCGTGCATGGTGTCCAGTACATGTGTGCTCAAGCCCATTTGCATTTCCTTCAGTTGGATTTTTCAAAGTGTATACACTTTTTGGGAATGCAGCTATCATGCGCCGCATGGACTCCACCACCACAGGCTTCATTGTCGAGACACTCACCCGCTCCATTGTCGAGCACCGCCTGCAACCCGGCGCCAAGCTGGTTGAGCAAACGCTGGCGGACCAGTTTGGTGTGTCGCGCACACTGATTCGCCAAGCCCTGTTCAAACTGTCCCAGAATCGATTGATTCGTAAGGAACCGGCGCGTGGAGCCTTTGTAGCAGCGCCCTCCATGGCCGAGGCGCAACAGGTGTTCGCCGTGCGCCGCATGCTTGAAGCCGGCATGACGCAGGCATTTATCCAACTCGCGACCGCCGACCACATCAACGCTCTGAAGGACCACATTACCGAAGAAAAGGCCGCCATCATGCGCGGCGATGTTCCCGGGCGCACGGTGCTGTTGGGCGATTTCCATGTGCGCATGGCCCAACTGATGGGCAACGAAGTGCTGGCTCACATGCTGATGGATCTGCTGTCACGCTGCGCTCTCATCACCCTGATGTATCAGTCCGCCGGAGCCGCCGAACACTCCCATGAAGAGCATGCGGCCATCGTACAGGCACTGGAAGCCCGCGACGAGGCACGTGCCGTGCTACTGATGGACGAGCATCTGCGCAACGTGGAGGCGTCGCTGACGCTGGCACCCCACGTACCAGCCAAATTGTGACCATGAAACATTACGATTCCACCCACCCTTACCCGCGCGACCTAGTGGGCTACGGCAAGGACGTACCGCATGCGCAGTGGCCGGGCGGCGCCCGCGTGGCTGTGCAGTTTGTGCTGAACTACGAGGAAGGCGGCGAGAACTGCGTGCTGCACGGCGACGCCGGCTCAGAACAATTTCTCTCCGAGATGTTCAACCCTGCGAGCTTTCCGGAGCGTCACATCAGTATGGAGGGTATTTACGAGTATGGCTCGCGCGCCGGGGTCTGGCGCATCTTGCGCGAGTTCGAACAGCGCGGCCTGCCGCTGACCGTGTTCGGCGTGGGTATGGCCTTGCAGCGCCACCCGGAACTAACCTCCGCTTTCATCGAACTCGGCCACGAGATCGCCTGCCACGGTTGGCGCTGGGTCCATTACCAGAACGTGGATGAAACCACCGAGCGAGAGCACATGCAAATGGGCATGGCGGTGATCGAAGAACTGGCAGGTCAGCGTGCTCTTGGTTGGTACACCGGCCGCGATAGCCCGCGCACTCGACGTTTGGTGGCCGACTACGGCGGCTTTGAATACGACAGCGACTACTACGGCGACGACCTGCCGTTCTGGATGCAGGTACAAAAAACAGATGGCACGGTGGCCCCCCAACTGATCGTCCCGTACACCCTGGACTGCAACGATATGCGCTTTGCACTGCCACAAGGCTACTCGCACGCCGACCCGTTCTACCAATACCTGAAGGACACGTTTGACGTTCTATACGCAGAGGGTGACCCGAATGGCTTTAACCGACCGGCCATGATGAGCATCGGCATGCACTGCCGTCTGCTGGGCCGCCCCGGTCGCATCACCGCGTTGCAACGTTTTCTGGACCACATCGGCCAACACGATCGTGTGTGGGTCTGCCGCCGTCTGGACATTGCACGGCACTGGAAAGCCACCCACCCGTTCCAGGCCTGAAAGCCCCAACTCTCTACGCATAGATCGACATGGCATTGACACTTGACCAACTCAACAGCGCAACGCTGGAGGACGCCACCGTCTGGCTAACCGGCCTGTACGAACATTCGCCATGGATTCCCCGCGCGGCGCTGGCCCAGCGACCCTTTGCCAGCCTGGCTCAACTCAAGTTCGCCATGGTGGGCGTGCTCAATGCCGCCGGCATCGAGCCCCAACTGGCCCTCATCCGTGCCCACCCGGAGTTGGCGGGCAAGGCTATGGTGGACAAGAATCTGACGGCGGAATCGACCAACGAACAAAGCAAGGCTGGCCTGACGCACTGCACGCCGCAGGAGTTTGAGACCATCCAGCAATTCAACCGCGACTACAACACGCGCTTTGGTTTTCCCTTTATTCTGGCGGTGCGTGGCCCGCGCGGGACGGGACTTTCAAAAGCTGAGATCATTGCCACCTTCGAGCGACGCCTGCAAGGTCACCCGGAGTTTGAGCGTCAGGAGTGCGTCCGCAACATCCACCGCATTGCCGAGATTCGCCTGAACGACCTGTTTGGCTTTACACCGGAGTTGGGCAACGCGGTGTGGGATTGGCAGGAGGCACTATCTCAGCACACCGATCCGGGCTACGCCGAACTCGGCCAGCTCACCGTCACCTACATGACCGAAGCGCACCGCGCCTGTGCGCAGCGTATCAGCATGGACATGCGGCAGGCGGGTTGCGACACCGTGCACATCGACGCAGTTGGCAATGTTATTGGATGTTACAAAAAAGATAGCACCTCACGCCCGTTAGAAGGGGGCCACAACACTATTTCTCATAAAACTTTATTGACTGGAAGTCATTTTGATACGGTGCGCAACGGCGGCAAGTACGATGGTCGGTTGGGCATCTACGTACCGTTGGCCTGCGTGCAGCAGTTGTCTAAAGCCGGCAAACGCCTGCCTTTTGACCTGGAGGTCGCGGCATTTTCCGAGGAAGAAGGCCAGCGCTACAAAGCAACCTTTCTGGGCTCCAGCGCACTAACCGGCGACTTCAATCCGGCCTGGCTGGATCAGGTGGATGCAGACGGCATCAGTATGCGCGACGCCATGCAGCACGCCGGACTGTGCGTGGACGCCATCGCTGGCCTCAAGCGCAACGCAGACGACTACCAGGGATTCGTTGAAGTCCACATCGAGCAGGGACCGGTACTCAATGAACTGGACATCCCGCTGGGTATCGTCACCTCGATCAACGCCTCGGTACGCTATATGGGCGATGTCACCGGCATGGCCAGTCACGCCGGCACCACGCCTATGGACCGGCGCCGCGATGCGGCCGTCGCCGTTGCTGAACTGATTCTTTTTGTCGAAGAACGCGCCGCGCAAGACGGCAACTCGGTCGGCACCGTTGGCATGCTGCAGGTACCCAATGGTTCCATCAACGTGGTACCCGGTCGCTGCGAGTTTTCGCTGGACCTGCGCGCACCGAACAACGCCCAGCGCGACCGCCTGGACGAGGATGTACGCAAGGCCGCTCGCGACATCTGCGAGCGCCGCGGGGTGCGCCTCAACCTGACCGAAACCATGCGGGTCAGCGCCGCCCCTAGCGCACCAGCCTGGCAAGGCCGATGGGAAACCGCCGTGCGGGCACTGGGTGTACCTCTGCACCGCATGCCCAGTGGCGCCGGGCACGACGCCATGAAGTTGCATGAAATCATGCCCCAGGCGATGCTGTTTGTGCGCGGTCTGAACTCCGGTATCAGTCACAACCCGCTGGAATCGACCACCAGCGACGACATGCAACTTGCCATTGAAGCCTTTCAACACCTGCTTGAACAACTATCCAACCCGACACCATGAACACCTACGAACAACTCGACGCCTGGATCGACTCCCACTTTGACGAACAGGTGCGCTTCCTGCAAGAACTGATCCGCGTACCCACCGACACGCCACCAGGCAACAACACACCCCACGCAGAACGCACTGCCGAGTTGTTGGAAGGCTTTGGCTTTGCGGTCGAAAAGCACGTCGTGCCGCAGGCCGAAGTGCGAGCGGCCGGGCTGGAGACCATCACCAACCTGATCGTGCGCCGCAAATATGGTGCTGGCACCACCGTGCTACTCAATGCGCATGGCGACGTGGTTCCACCCGGCGAGGGCTGGACCAAAAAACCTTATGGTGGCGAGATCGAGGACGGCAAGATCTATGGCCGCGCATCGGCGGTCAGCAAGTGCGATTTTTCCACTTACGCCTTTGCCGTGCGCGCGCTCGAAGCCGTTGCCAAGCCGGCGCAAGGCAGTGTGGAGTTGCTGTTCACCTACGACGAGGAGTTTGGTGGTGAAGTCGGTCCTGCATGGCTACTCAAACACAAGATCATTCACCCCGACTTGATGATCGCTGCCGGGTTCAGCTACCAGGTGGTCACCGCCCACAACGGCTGTCTGCAGATGGAAGTCACCGTGCACGGCAAGATGGCCCACGCGGCGATTCCGGCATCAGGCGTGGACGCGCTGCAGGCGGCCAACCGCATCCTGACGGCGCTGTACCAGCAAAACACGCTGTACCAGGGTATCACCTCGAATGTGGCGGGCATCACGCACCCTTATCTGAACATTGGCACCATTGAGGGCGGCACTAACACCAATGTGGTGCCTGGGCGGGTCAGCTTCAAGCTCGACCGGCGCATGATCCCCGAGGAAAACCCGACCGAGGTAGAGGCCACGCTACGCAAGATCATTGCAGATACCGCAGCTGCCATTCCCGGCGTCACAGTCGAGGTCAAGCGCATCCTGTTGGCACGGGCCTTGCAACCGCTTCCCGGTAACCGACCGTTGGTAGACGCTATTCAGAAACATGGAGAGCAGGTGTTCGGAGAACCGATTCCCGCATTAGGCACGCCGCTGTACACCGACGTGCGACTGTTCTGCGAGGCTGGCATTCCCGGTGTGATCTATGGCGCCGGGCCACGCACGGTGCTCGAATCTCACGCCAAACGCGCCGATGAGCGACTGGAGTTGGAAGACCTGCGGCGTGCGACCAAAGTGATTGCACGCACGCTGTGCGATTTGTTGGGTTGAGACCAGCGGGAGCGGCCCGCGAGAACTTTTTTATATAAACCGGCCCACGCAGGCCATGAGGAGACAAAGATGACAAATGCGACCCATCCTGTAGATGAACACTTGCCCACCGGCAAGCTTGCGGCCCTGGGCCTGCAGCATGTGCTGGTGATGTATGCAGGTGCCGTAGCGGTGCCGCTGATTGTGGGCCGGGCACTGAAGCTCAGCCCCGAGCAAGTGGCGATGTTGATTTCGGCCGACCTTTTTTGCTGTGGCCTTGTTACGCTGATTCAGTCGCTGGGAGCCACGCAGTGGTTCGGCATCAAGCTACCCGTCATGATGGGTGTCACGTTTGCCTCGGTCGCACCCATGGTGGCCATGGCCAACGCCACGCCGGGGGCGGCCGGTGCGCAATTGATTTTTGGTTCCATCATCGGCTCAGGCGTGGTTGCCATTCTGATCGCGCCTGCAATCAGCCGCATGCTGCGCTTCTTTCCGCCGGTGGTGACGGGTACCATCATTGCGGTGATTGGCATCAGCCTGATGCGCATCGGCATCAACTGGATTTTTGGCAACCCGTTTGGTCCCACGGCGCCCAGTGTCGTCAACCCCGAGCACGCCAAATGGCTGGCCGATGCCGCCGCCGCAGCAGCAGCCCCGGGTTCCACATTGGCACCTCTGCCCAAGGGACTTGCATTGGTCAGCACCGTTCCCAACCCCAAGTACGCCGATCTGGGCGGTGTGGGCGTGGCCGCACTGGTGCTGGCATCGATCCTCTTGATTTCCAAATTCGCCAAGGGCTTCCTGTCCAACATTTCAGTGTTGCTGGGCATCGTGATCGGCGGCGGCGTGGCTACGAGCATGGGGTTGATGAACTTTGACAAGGTTGCCAAAGCCGAATGGTTTGCGCTGGTCCTGCCGTTGCAGTTTGGTACGCCGGTGTTTGACCCGGTGCTGATTTTGACCATGTCCCTGGTCATGATCGTGGTGATGATCGAGTCCACCGGCATGTTTTTGGCGCTGGGTGAAATGACTGGAAAGTCGGTCTCCCAGCCGGACCTGGCACGTGGCCTGCGCACCGATGGTCTGGGCACCCTTATTGGCGGCTTGTTCAATACATTCCCCTACACCAGCTTTTCGCAAAACGTGGGCCTGGTGGCTCTGACCGGTGTGCGTAGCCGTTTTGTCTGCGTTGCAGGCGGCATCATCCTGATCGTGCTGGGTCTGCTGCCCAAGATGGCGGCCCTGGTTGAGTCGCTGCCTACCGTGGTGCTCGGCGGCGCCGGGCTGGTGATGTTTGGCATGGTGGCGGCCACCGGCATTCGTATCCTTGCGGGAGTGGATTTCAAGGGCAATCGCTTCAATGCGCTAATTGTTGCCATCTCGCTGGGCATTGGCATGATTCCGCTGATCGCCCCCAACTTCAAGCAGTGGATGCCGCACAACATCCATCCGCTGATTGAATCCGGCATTTTGCTGGCCTCCATCACTGCCGTGCTGATGAACCTGTACTTCAATGGCAGCAAGGGTGACGCAACGGCTGCCATTGCTGCTGCCAAACAGGCAGACGCGCACTAGCGACACGCCAACGGCGAGCACACCCCACCGGTGCCCTAGCGTGAACAATTGTGTGCCGACCCCGGGAAACGGGCCCATGTAGTGCTATCATTTTGATACCAATATCGGCGAACTCCGCGTGTCGCCGATGATCGGAAAATTGATAAGGGGCACACCGCTCCACCCCCCACATGGCTACGTTCGATGACGACTTGTCGCGGTGCACTGCTCTGGT
The DNA here is from genome assembly GCA_947508055.1 of Burkholderiales bacterium. Classification (GTDB taxonomy): domain Bacteria; phylum Pseudomonadota; class Gammaproteobacteria; order Burkholderiales; family Burkholderiaceae_C; genus Allorhodoferax. Next base: position 15,176 of record CANNRR010000002.1, on the reverse strand, counting down.
AGTGGACGGCAACCCAACCTCCCGGTCCATCCTGGTTGCGCAGTTGCGTGACTTTGGCATGGGAACAGTTGCGCAGGCAGCACGGGCCAACGACGCACGGCGCCAGCTGGAATTCAGACCATTCGATTTTGTGCTCTGCGAGCTGCATTTCGCCAGTGAAGCGTGTTCGGGTCAGGACCTGCTGGATGACCTGAGGCGCAACCAACTGCTGCCCTTCTCCACCATCTTCATCATGATCACTGGCGAGGCCACCTACGCCAAGGTGGCAGAGGCCGCAGAGTCAGCGCTGGACGGCTACCTGCTCAAACCGCACAAAGCGGCCCACCTGGGCGAGCGACTGCGCCAGGCGCGTGTGCGCAAGCTGTCGTTGCAGGGCATTTTTAGCGCTATTGAAGCGGAAGATTTTGAAACTGCAGCGCGCTTGTGCATGGAGCGATTTGAATCCAAGGGTCTGTTTTGGCTATATGCCGCGCGGGTCGGAGCGGAGCTGCTACTGCGTATTGGGCGCCCGGGTGACGCGCAAAAGCTTTACCAAACCGTGATCGCTGCCAAGACATTGCCATGGGCCAAGCTGGGTGTGGCGCGCGCACAGCTTGATGCCGGCCAGACAACGCAAGCCGCCAGCACCCTGGAGAATCTGATTAGCGCTGACCCCAACTTCAGTGACGCCTATGACGTCATGGGTCGCGCACAGTTTGAATTGGGCAAGTTTGACAAGGCTCTGGAAACCTACAGAATGGCGTCCATGCTCACGCCAGCCTCTGTCAGTCGCCTGCAGAACCTGGCCATGATGACCTACTACTCGGGTAACCACGCAGAGGCTGAGAAATTGCTGGACAAGACCACGCGTCTGGGGCTCGAGTCTAAAATGTTCGACTGCCAAACCCTGGTGCTGCTGGCCTTTACACGGCTGGAAAATGGTGACCGCAAGGGCTTGCAACGTTGTCACGATGACTTTGCCCGGCTGATTGAAAGGAACCCAGACACACCGCGTGTCAAGCGATTGGCCGATATTGTGGTTGCCCTCAACCTGATCCAGCAGCACCAGTTTGCACAGTCGGTAGAAGCCGTTCGCAGTCTGGCCAAAACGGTGACCAGCAGTGAATTCGACTTCGAGTCCGCCAGCAATGTACTCGCACTCATGGCGCAACTGGCGCACAAGGCCATCCAACTCGACGATGTGGATTCCGTGGTCGACACCATCGGTTTACGCTTTTGCAGCAACCGCTCGCAAACCGAACTGCTGGCAGCCAGTGCGGTAGCGCACACGCCTTATGCATCATCCATGCGCGCCGCACAAACCAAAGTCCTGGAAATGGCTGAGACGGCCATGACCTTGAGCATGTCGGGCAACCCCACGGCAGCCGTAAAGAATCTGATCCTGCACGGCAAGGAGACACTCAACGCGCGTCTGATTGACAACGCGTACCAAGTGTTGCTCAAGCATGCAGCAAAAATACAGGACGCTGAGACGCTCAGCGCGAGTTTGCAGGAACTGCGATCCAAATTTGGTTTGCACCACGTCAAGGCCTCGCTGGGCGAACAAAAACGCCAGGCCGGTGGGCTGGTGCTGCGCACTGGCTCAGGCCCTGCCGCCAAATCTGCCGACCGCTCCATGGCACCACCCAGTCAGCCAGGTTAGCAACGTAGAGACCATGCCGCCGCCATGGCAATGCCCGCTTGGCGCGTCTTGCTTTCCTTCTGCCCCTTGATTTACTTGACATCGGTGATGCAGGCCCGCCGCGCACCGATCACCGGCAGGATCGCATGATCCACATCAAACAAATTTTTTCTCTTATCTCCTACCATACGCGTCATTGAACCGCCACGTCCTGTTCCAGTAGCTCGACAGTCGGACGCCGTTCGCTGTGACCTAAACGATACGAAATTTTCTACCTGTACTGGAGAACGACTGTGACCTCGAACAAAAGCCCAACTCCCGATTCCAACCCAGAGGGGGCACCCGCCTGTTCCGCGCAACCCGATCCAGCCGAACCGTGTGGGACGTGTACAACCAGTTCGCGCCGCAACTTTCTATCAGCTGGCGGCATGCTGAGCATGTCTTCGCTGATGGGCGCGGCTGCACTGATGGCTCAGACTGACGAACCGACGGCCACGACTGAATGGGCTGAACATTTCCAGACCAACTACCGGTTGATGACAACTGCTGAGAAGGCCGAGGCCCGCGCCCGCCTTGAGCGACGTTACTCGGCCCAGTACGGCAAGAAAGTAACCGTTGATACCACTGAGGCGCAACCGGGTGTGCTGATGGGGTACGCCCTGAATATCCGAAAGTGCATAGGATGTCGCCGCTGCGTCAAGGCCTGCGTCGAGGAAAACAACCAATCGCGTGGCAAGGAACCCGGACAACGCATTGAGTGGATCCAGGTGCTCCGAATGGAGCGTGGGGAATTTTCACAAGACAAGATGAACCAGGGCTATCCAGAGGGGCTAGGAATTCAGGTCGGTGGCAATGCCTATACCCCAGCCGGTCAGGTTCTCGAAGGCCAGTACCACTACGAACCCGAGGCTGTTCCGGAAAAAGATGCCACTTATATGCCGATTGCCTGCATGCAGTGTGAGAAGCCGCCCTGCGTCAAAGTGTGCCCGGTTCGAACCACCTACCGCGAGGCCGACGGCCCGGTGGTGATTGACTACAACTGGTGCATAGGCTGTCGCATGTGCATGGGCGCCTGCCCTTACTGGGCGCGCCGCATTAACCTGACCACCCCCGTCCTGCCCAAGGACGAAATGAACCCGGTGACGCACTACCTGGGCAACCGACCACGTATGCGGGGCGTGGTTGAAAAATGCCACTGGTGCCTGCAGCGAACGCGCCAGGGGCGATACCCGGCCTGCGTCGAAGTATGTCCGGTGGGCGCACGCAAGTTCGGCAACCTGCTCGACCCGGAAAGCGAAGTTAGCCTGATTTTGGCCAGGAAAAATGTGTTCCGACTGAAGTCAGAACTCAATACCTTTCCGAAGTTCTTTTACTTCTACGATTGAGGAGCCTGATTGTGGAAAAACTCATCAACTTCACCACCGACTACACGCGCTACGTCATCAAGGGCGGCGCAAAGTTTTATGCCTGGATGGGCTTTCTTGCGCTCCTCAGCGCGGGTGCTCTGTACGCGTTCTACCTGCAGAACACCGAGGGACTGATCGTTACCGGTATGACCAGCCAGATTCACGACGGTTTGTACTTCGCCAATCTGGTGTTTCTGGTCGGCGTAGCGGCCGGTGCGGTGACCATCGTCTTTCCCGCCTACGTTTACCACCACAAGGCCATGCATGAAGTGACGGTGCTGGGTGAAATGCTGGCGATATCAGCGGTCTGCATGGTCATGCTGTTCGTTTTTGCCCACATGGGTCGACCTGACCGGCTATGGCACATGCTTCCGTTTGTTGGCATCTTCAACCTTCCGGGCTCCATGTTGGCCTGGGACGTGCTGGCGCTCACTGGCTACCTTGCACTCAATTTCGTTTGCGGGTTTTACTACCTCTATTCGAAATACACCGGCACTCAGGTCAACAACAAGATCTTCATGCCCCTGGTTTACACATCCATCGTATGGGCGCTCAGCATTCACACCGTTACGGCCTTCCTGATCTCAACGATGCCCGCGCGTCCCATGTGGTTCCACAGCATGATGCCGATACGCTTCATTACCACGGCGTTTGCGGCTGGCCCGTGCCTGATCATCCTGGCCTTCATGATCATCCGCAATAACACCAAGATGTGGATTCAGGACAGTGCCATCAATCTGCTGGCCACCATCGTTACCTGGTGTTTGGGGCTCGCACTTTTCCTGACCATGTCTGAAATCGTGGTTGAGCTGTATGCGCGGACCGAGCATGCCAACGGTCTTTACTATTTGATGTTCGGTTTGCATGGTCTGACCAGCCTCGTGCCCTGGTTCTGGAGTTCGCTGGTATTCATGATCGTCGCCTTTGTGATGTTTCTGATTCCCAGCGTACGCAGCAACTACAAACTGCTGCCGATTGCCTGCGTGCTGGCCTTTGTCGGTATCTGGATCGAGAAGGGCATGGGGCTGATCGTGCCCGGTTTCATCCCTACACCCATCGGAGAAGTGACCGAGTACTACCCCACTTTTATCGAAGTGGTGATGAGTTTGGGCGACTGGGCTATTGGCTTCATCATCCTGACCATTTTGCTCAAGGGCGCCATCGGCATCCTGGTGGGCGATGTCAAATACGCTGGCGGTGCTGCGGAGAAATCGGTTGATTTTTCGAACAGCACCAAGGCGACCACCAGCGCATCACAGTGAGGCAAGCATCATGAAAAAACTCACATTCAGCGCATTGCTTCTGGTCTTTTTCGGCGGGATGGTTTCTTCCGTTTTTTCGCAACCGGCACAACCGGCGCCGCAACCCGAAACGAGTTGTTTTGAGAGCCGCAAGGGCGCATCCGAAGTCATTAAGCGTGACCTTCAGCCGGGCTGGCCTAATGTGAAGTGTTCCCCACTAACTGGCGCAGTGTTGTGGTGGGGCGACCCATTCGATGGCACCGTGCCGATGGGGAAAATGCCCCTGCTGGATAAGATTCCACCAGGTCACGCGGTGGTCAAACCACGCTCCGAGAAACTCGCACTGATGCCTTTGTGCGGCGTAGCCTGTCATAACGGAGTGGGCCCAAAATTCAATCCACCGAAGTTGCCGACGAGTAAAAAGCCGACTCCGATACCGACGATGGCAGCCATGGTGCCTGACCTTCAGAACCTGCAGCACGGTCGTGAACGCATCTGGTGCTTGGACTGCCACCACACCACCCAGCGCAACAAGTTGGTGGACAACTTTGGCGACCCCGTGAGCTTTGACCAACCGCAGCTGTTGTGCGGCAAATGCCACGGCGACAAGATGCGCGACTGGCGAGACGGCATCCACGGCAAGCGAATCGGCGAATGGGCCAGCACGGGCAAGAAGCGCTGGTTTACCTGCACTGAATGCCATAACCCGCACAACGTGCAGGACGGTGCACGCAACAGGGGCTTCATCCAGATTGCACCAGAGACTCCGCCCCAGTTACCGAAAGGGATGAAGGACGCCAAGCACGAACTCCTGCATGGCGTCGCACAACACTGACATGACACAAGTCACAGATGGCGATGCATCGGCGCCCCAAGCTAACCCGCAAAGGGGTGACCCGAGTTGGATTGCCCCGGCCCTGACGGCGTCGGAAAAGACGCGCAATGTCGGAAAGACCAACGTCTTCTTTGGCCCCCCCCTGGCTATTCTGGCGGAGGGGCAGAAGAACACCCTGGAGATCAGCGGAAAACTGAACCGCACCGCCGAGCGATACCTGGAAATACTCAGGCGCCACGGACTCGAACTCAGCGAGCCGGAGCGCCTTTGCCTCGCACACATCTGCCACATCGGCTTCATGTCGCCGCTGGAGATTGAAGAACTGTCCTTTGAAGTCACCATGACAAAGTTCGAATGCGACGGATTGGACAAAGGCGCCTTGGCGAAGAAGCTCGAGGCCGCCAACTTCGCCGACCTGGTGGCCATCGTCGAGTCGCTGGGTTTTTGAGTACGGATATTTCGGAACAGGACAGGAAACGAACAATGCCGAATCGCGTGCAATGGAATCCAGGCTACAGCATGGGTCATGAAACCCTCGACCGTCAGCACCAGGATATTCTGGCGCAGTGCAATACCTTGGCCGACTGCCTCTCGGATGCTGGACAGGCGGGCGACCAGCAATTCAAGACCGTCTTCGATGCACTCATGGCCCAAGCTGGTGAGCACTTCTCTGCCGAAGAGACGCTGCTCACCCAATGCAGTTATCCCATGCTGGAAGAGCACCAAAACGAACACGCCGAATTTAACTATCTGGCCAACGAAATCATCACGACGGAAAACTTTGAAAATATCGAACTCCAAAGATTTCTGGCCCTCTGGTGGATCGGACATATCGTCGGCTCGGGCAAAAAGTACCGAGCCTTCCTGGCGACGTTGTCGAACGCATGAGTTTGCCAAGCGCAGGGCGGCTGCGCAGGGCGGCGGGCCATGTCTGGGGTTGACACCCGTCTACAATACTCCCATCGGGTCGGCATCCAGCCGTCCCGTAAACGCTAGGGGTGCTGACTGTCGCGAGGCGGTTGGCTGAGATAACACCCTGGAACTTGATCAAGGTAATTCTTGCGCAGGGAAGCGTGACGAAAATGCTGGACACTCCTTTGTGGGACGTCCTAGCCAATCTGCACCCCCTGCCGTCGAATAAGGGCTCTCGATGGCAACCCGTTCTCATTTCAAACTTTCCCCCAGCGCTGCGGCGCTGACCCTGCTGTTTGCGGCTCCCGGATGGACTCAAACCGCAAGCCCCTCACAACGCCTGGACGCGGTCACCGTTACCGGCAAAGCCGCGCCCGTTCTGGAGGCAGACCGTGCCGATGTAGGCGGCTTGGGCCTGACCCTGGCCAAAACACCGCAAAGCGTGACCGTTCTGGGCGCGGACCTGCTGGCCGCCACCGCATCCAGCAGCCTGTCACAGGCCATCAAGCTCGATGCCTCGTTGGCAGACAGCTACAACACCACCGGTTACATCGAAGGTCTGGCGGTACGCGGATTCCTGCTGGACCAAAGCAACAACTTTTTGCGCAACGGCTTGCCCGTGTCGAACTACGCCCCCATCGCGCTGGAGAACAAGGAGCGAATCGAGGTGCTGAAGGGCGTAGCAGGTCTGCAGTCGGGCGTCTCAGCCCCTGGCGGTTTGGTCAACTTCGTCACAAAAACACCCCAGCTCGATGCCTTCACTAACGCATCGATGGGAGCCGATGGCAATGGCGGCACCAAGGTGCATCTGGACTCCAACACCGCATGGGGCGCCGTGGGCGTGCGCGTCAACCTGGCCGCCGAAGACCTGCACACCCGGTTCGACCGCGCAGACGGCAAGCGCGAGTTCGCCAGTCTGGCGCTGTTTGCTATGGCATCGCCCGCCACCAAGCTATCGGCCGACCTGGAATACCACCACAAGAAGCAGCCTTCGGTCCCTGGCCTGGGGCTACTCGATGCCAACGGCGACGGCGTGGCGGACACACTCCCGGCCAGCAACTACTCGCGCTTGAACCTGAACAATCAGAACTGGTCGCAACCGTTTGAGGCCTTCAGTGCCAACGCCCAGTTCGCTATCGCCCATCAGGTCAACGCCGACTGGCAGGCCCATCTGGGACTGGGCACACAGCGCACCGTGGTGCACGACCGCCTCGCCTTTCCCGACGGTTGCAGCAACGCTACCAACTACGTCTACCCCGGCCTGTGTGCCAATGGCGATGTCGACATTTACGACTACCGCAGCGAAGGCGAAGAACGCAGCACGTGGGCGTGGGATGCAAAACTGCAAGGCAAGGTTGCTGCGCTGGGTGTGCAGCACCGCATCAGCCTCGGTTTGCGCGGGCGCAACGCACGCGTGGACCTGGCGCCCAAGCAGGCCTACAACTATGTGGGCTCCACCAACATCGACAAACCCGTGGCACCGCCTGGCGATGGAACGCCCCTGGACCTCAACACCAACAGCCGCGAACGCTCAGTGGACGCGTCAGTTGCAATGGTCAGCGACCTGACCAGCAGCGTGCAAAGCTTCGTGGGCTTTCGCACTTCACAGCTGAACCGCAGCAGCGAGCGCAGCGATGGCTCACGCGCCATTGCATTCGACCAGACCGTGACCACCCCTTGGGCGGGCTTGTCATGGTCACCACTGGCTAGCACCATGCTCTACGCATCCTGGGGGCAGGGTGCAGAGTTGGAAGCGGTTCCCAATCGCCCCACCATGTTTATCAACGCCGGGCAGGTGTTGCCGGCACTCAAGAGCGAGCAGACCGAAGTGGGCGTGAAGTGGCAGCCTAGCCCACGCGTATTGGTGTCTGCGGCCGCCTTCAGCATCGACAAACCCTATGCCGATGACCAGCCCACGGCCAGCGGCATGCCGTTGCGCGTAGCTGGAGGGAAAACCGCTCGCCACCGTGGGCTGGAACTGGCGGCGGTCGGTCAGTTGGATGCCCAACTGTCGCTGCAAGCCAGTCTGACCGTGATCGACGCCAAATACACCGCAGCGATTGACCCCGCATTGGTAGGTCAGTGGGTGACCAACGTGCCAAAGACCAAGGCATCCCTGTTTGCCGATTACAAGATCGCTGCCGTGCGCGGCCTGTCGTTCAACGGCCTTCTGACTTCAGATCGCGGCAAGAACGTGACGGCAGACGGCTCTGTCGCGCTGCCTTCAGCGTGGCAACTCGATGCCGGACTGCGCTACCAGAATCGGTTGATCGGCAAGGCCACGCAGTGGAACTTGAACGTGGAGAACCTGACCGACCGTAGTTATTGGCGCGAGGCGCCCACGCAATACTGGGGCGGCATCTACCTGTTCCCATCGACACCGCGCACCGTGCGGGGGCGGGTGACCGTTGAATTCTGAACCCCGCCTCATTTGCATCATCGGCGCCGAGTGCACGGGCAAGACCACTTTGGCGCAGGCACTGAGTGCCCGCATGGGCGGTCTATGGGTGCCTGAGTATCTGCGCCACTTTACCGAGGTGCAGGGTCGCACGCCAGAGCAACACGAGCAATTATCGATTTTGCAGGAGCAGGTCCGTCGCGAGGCAACAGCACTAGAAATTGCCGGCCAGCAACCCTGCGCCTGGGTGTTCTGCGACACGGCGCCGCTGCTCACGGCCATCTACAGCGACTGCATGTTTGCGGATGCGTCCCTCTACCCGCCAGCACACGGGCTGCAGGCTCGCTACGCACTGACGCTGCTGCTGGAGCCTGACATCCCCTGGGAGGCAGATGGCTTGCAGCGCGATGGAGTTTTACAACGCGCAACCGTTCATGTACGGATAGAGCACACGCTGGCCGAAAGGGCATGGCCGCATGTCCGCATTGCCGGATCCAAAGAGCAACGCCTGCTCGCTGCCGAAAAAGCAGTCCTTTCGTTGACATCCTGAGCGCGGGGCGATTCAAACTGAGTGCGTCTCAATGCGAGCGGTGTCTGTTGCCGGTGCTGATCGGTTGCAGGAAAATGATCTACAGGTTGGTGGCGCCGGTCGGACCCTGTCACAATTGACGTTTACGTAAACGTCAACTCTTTACAATCCAACCCCTCAATTGATCAGGAGAACACAGCATGTCGGATTTCATCGTGATCGTCGGCGCAGCCCGGACCCCCATGGGCGCTTTTCAAGGCGATTTTTCCAGTCTCGCGGCGCATGACCTGGGTGGCGCGGCGATCAGGGCAGCGGTGCAACGCGCCGGCATTTCCCCTGACCTGGTCACAGAAGTGTTGTTTGGCAACTGCCTGATGGCCGGCCAGGGCCAGGCGCCTGCGCGCCAGGCCGGGTTCAAGGGCGGCCTGCCCAAGAGTGCGGGCGCGGTTACCTTGTCCAAAATGTGCGGCTCGGCCATGCGCGCCGCCATGTTCGCCAACGACATGCTGATCGCCGGCAGCCACGAGGTGCTGGTGGCCGGTGGCATGGAGAGCATGACCAACGCGCCCTACCTGCTGCCCAAGGCGCGTGGTGGTTACCGCATCGGCCACGACCGCATTTTTGACCACATGATGCTGGATGGCCTGGAAGACGCCTACGAGGCCGGGCGCTCCATGGGCACGTTTGGCGAAGACTGCGCCGCCAAGTACAGCTTTACCCGTGCCGAGCAGGATGCCTTTGCCACCGCCAGCGTGCAGCGCGCCAAGGCTGCGACCGAATCCGGCGCGTTTGCGGCCGAGATCACACCCGTCACGGTCAAGGGCCGTGGTGGTGAAGTGGTGGTGTCCATCGATGAGGGCCCGGGCAAGGTCAAGCTGGACAAAATTCCCTCGCTCAAACCCGCCTTCAAGAAGGACGGCACCATTACCGCTGCCAGCAGCTCCAGCATCAACGATGGCGCTGCCGCACTGGTAATGATGAAAGCCAGCACTGCAGCCAAATTGGGCTGCAAGCCGCTGGCGCGCATTGTGGCCCACGCCACCCATGCGCAAGAGCCCGAGTGGTTTGCCACCGCGCCAGTCGGTGCCACGCAAAAAGCGCTGGCCAAGGCGGGATGGGCCGTGGGCGATGTGGATCTGTGGGAAGTGAACGAAGCCTTTGCCGTCGTGCCGATGGCGCTGATGAAAGAGCTGGGCGTGCCGCACGAGAAGGTCAATGTGAATGGCGGCGCCTGTGCGCTGGGTCACCCCATTGGTGCCTCCGGTGCGCGCATCATGGTGACCTTGATGTACGCTTTGCAGGCGCATGGGCTGAAGAAGGGGCTGGCGACCCTGTGCATTGGTGGTGGCGAGGCGACCGCCGTTGCATTGGAGATGCTATAAAGTTGGTAGCTGCTTGCGCATATATTACAAGGGCTGGAGGCCAAATTGATACTTAGTCAAGACCAGGAGATGGTGCGCGATGCGGTTCGCGATTTTGCACAAGCCGAGTTGTGGCCGAATGCCGCCAAGTGGGACAAAGAGCACCACTTTCCCAAGGATGCCCACAAGGGCCTGGCCGCGCTGGGAGCGTATGGCATTTGTGTGCCCGAGGAGCAGGGGGGCGCCGGGCTGGACTACTTGACGCTCGCGCTGGTGCTGGAAGAAATTGCCGCGGGAGACGGCGGCACCAGTACCGTCATCAGCGTGACCAACTGCCCGGTGAATGCCATTTTGATGAAATTCGGCAATGCAGCACAAAAGAAGAAGTGGCTCGAGCCACTGGCACAGGGCCAGATGCTGGGCGCCTTTTGTTTAACCGAACCCCATGTCGGCAGCGATGCCTCCAGCCTGCGCACCACCGCCGTGCTAGAGGGTGACGGTTTCACCGCAGGGCCGCCCCAAGGTGAAACGCGCCCCCTTGGGGGGCAGGGAGGACACGTTAGTGCCGAGCGTGGGGGCGATCATTACGTGATCAACGGCGTCAAGCAGTTCATCACCAGTGGCAAGAATGGTGATGTAGCCATCGTTATTGCCGTCACCGACAAGGGCGCAGGCAAGAAGGGCATGAGTGCGTTTCTGGTGCCGACCAGCGCGCCGGGCTATGTGGTGGCGCGCATTGAAGACAAGTTGGGCCAGCACAGCAGCGACACGGCGCAGATTAATTTTGACAACTGCCGCATCCCGGCGGAGAACCTGATCGGCAAAGAGGGCGAGGGCTATGGTATCGCCCTGGGCGGTCTGGAGGGTGGGCGCATCGGCATTGCGGCGCAGAGCGTGGGCATGGCCCGCAGTGCGCTGGAAGTGGCGGTGGCCTATGCCAAGGATCGTCAGAGCTTTGGTACCGCCATCTTCAACCACCAGGCCGTAGGTTTTAGATTGGCCGATTGCGCCACACAACTGGAAGCAGCCCGCCAACTGATCTGGCACGCAGCATCGTTGCGCGATGCGGGCAGGCCTTGTCTGAAAGAAGCCGCCATGGCCAAGCTGTTTGCCAGTGAGATGGCCGAGAAGGTGTGCAGCGCAGCCATTCAGACTCTTGGCGGTTACGGGTATGTAAGCGACTTTCCGCTGGAGCGCATCTACCGCGACGTGCGCGTTTGCCAGATTTACGAAGGCACCAGCGACGTGCAAAAGATCATCATCCAGCGTTCACTGGCGGGATAAGCCTTTCAAGAGGAGAAAACATGCCTATTACCAAATCATCCCGAGACCTCGTTGACGAGGCCATGGAAGAAGTCCGCACTTATACCGTGGCCGAAGTGCTGCCCCGGCTCACTGACCCTAGAACCCTGCTGGTCGATATTCGCGATATTCGCGAGTTGGCGCACGGCGCGGTGGTGGGGGCGTTTCATGCGCCGCGCGGCATGCTGGAGTTCTGGGTTGACCCGGCCTCACCCTACTACAAGCCGATCTTTGGCGACGAAGCCAAGGAGTACATTCTGTTCTGCGGGGCCGGTTGGCGCAGCGCCCTGACCGCGAAAACCTTGCAGGACATGGGTATGACCAACGTGGCCCACATTGACGGCGGTTACGCCGAGTGGGTAAAACAGGGAGCGCCAACCGAGACACTGGAAGCGCAAAAAGCGCGCCGGGCCGACAAACACAGCTAGACATATCAGGTTTTACAGCCAAGGAGATCGCATGCAGCAAATCGTTAGCCCGCACGCTGCCTACAGTTTGGCGTACGGCCATTTGGCCGAAACCCATATCGTCGAGAACCAGCCGCCCGCGCTGTGTGACACCAACCTGTACCAGCAGGATGCAGCCTTGCGTGAAGCGGTTGCGCGCGAGGGTGCAGCCTGGGCCGAGGCTGACTTGCAGTCCTTTGGCAAACTCACGGGCTCTGCTGAAATGATCGAGTTGGGCTTTCAGGCCAACGAAAACAAGCCGGTTCTCTATACCCACGATAACTATGGGCATCGCATTGACGAGGTGCGCTTCCACCCCGCCTACCACCAGTTGATGAAAACCTCGCTAGAGCAGGGACTGCACGCATCGCATTGGCTCCAACCGCAAGCCGGGGCGCACGTCGCGCGGGCTGCCAAGTTTTATCTGCAGGCCCAGGTGGAGGCTGCGCACGGGTGCCCCGTGACCATGACATCTGCTGTTGTGCCCGCCTTGCTGCTGCAGCCCGATCTGGCCGCGCAGTGGCTGCCCAAGATTACGGCGCTGGCTTATGACCAGCGCAACATTCCCATGGAGCAAAAAGCCGCCATTACGGTGGGCATGGCCATGAGCGAAAAGCAGGGCGGCTCGGACGTGCGGTCCAACACCGTGCGCGCCCACGCCCTGGGCACGGGGGGGCCTGGGCATGCCTATGAGCTGGTGGGGCACAAGTATTTTGTGTCGGCGCCCATGTGTGATGCCTTTCTGGTGCTGGCGCAGACGCAGAGCGGCCTGTCCTGCTTCTGGCTGCCGCGTTGGCGGCCGGACGGCAGCAAGAACCCGATACAGATCCAGCGTTTAAAAAACAAGATGGGTAATGTCGCCAACGCTTCGTGCGAGACCGAGTTGCGCGGCGCCTGGGCGCAAATGGTGGGTGCCGAGGGACGCGGAGTGGCTACCATTTTGAAGATGGTGACTATGACTCGCTATGACTGCATGATTGGTTCGAGCAGCGGCATGCGCCAGGCGGTTGCGCAAGCGCTGCACCATTGCAACTACCGCGCTGCGTTTGGCAAACGCCTGGTCGAGCAACCGTTGATGCAAAACGTGCTAGCTGATCTGGTGATCGAGCACGAGGCCGCGCTGGCGTTGACCATGCGCATTGGCCGGGCGTTGGACATTGGCGAGGCCAGCGAGCACGAAAAAATGCTGGTGCGCGTGGGCACCGCGGTTGGTAAATACTGGATCTGCAAACGCACACCGGCCCATGCGGTTGAAGCCATGGAGTGCATTGGCGGCAGCGGCGTGATGGAAGACTGCATCATGCCCCGCCTGTTCCGCGAGTCGCCTGTCAATTCCATCTGGGAGGGCAGTGGCAACGTGCAGTGCCTGGACATGCTGCGCGCCATGCACCACAACCCGGGTTCGGTGGATGCCTACATGGACGAAGTCCAGGCTGCCGCTGGTGCTGACCGGCGACTGGACCGCTACGTGGCGCGCCTGGGCAGTGAACTGGTCGACCCTTCTGCCATCGAATACCGTGCGCGCAGTGTGGTGGAGAAGATGGCGCTTGCGCTGCAAGGTTCGCTATTGGTGCGCTACGGCAACCCCACGGTGGCCGATGCATTTTGTACCGCGCGTCTGGGTGGCGACAGCAGCGGGCTGACCTTTGGAGCTTTGCCGCGTGGGGTAGATTGCACCGCCATCATCCAACGGGCTGCCCCGGTGCTGTAGCATTGGCGCGGTTCGCGAGTGCCGCCGCGCATGCCCGGTCAGGCGAATGGCATGAGCCCTGACGTCTTGCAAAAGTACATGGCCTGATCAGCGACTTCCAGTATGTCTTTCAGGTTTTCGCCGTCCTTCGGGTACCAGGCGAAGCCGATACTGCCGCCCAGACTGATAACTTCCCCAGAATCGAGGGTGACTTTTTCTGCCAGCAGGTCGATCAGTTTATGCCCCAGCGCAGCGACCTGTTCCCGTTCGGTGATGGACTCAATGATCAGCACAAACTCGTCACCACCCAGGCGCGCCACCGTGTCCGAGGCACGAACGGCCGAAACCAGCCGTTGCGCCACAGTCACCAGAACCGTGTCTCCGGCAGCGTGACCGTAGGTGTCGTTAATGGCCTTGAATTTGTTCAGATCCACCATCAGCACCGCGAACTGTTTGAGACTGCGTCTAGAGTGCTGCATGGCCAACTGAAAGCGATCAACCAGCAGCAACCGGTTTGCCAACCCGGTCAGCGGATCAAAGAATGCATGTTTTTTCAGTGATTTTTCTGCATCACGCAACTTCAGTGCATACTTTTGGAGCCGCCTTTTTTCACCAACCACGTGACGCAACCGAATGGCTAAAGCCAAGGTAGCCACTCCCAGTAAAGCCGCGACAGTAGCGAGGATGTAGGCGGTCAATGTGAACTTTCGTGCAGTTCAAATATTCTCTATTCATCGCGACACTGTGGCTACGGTTTAAACACTCTTTTACAAAGTCGCCGCACTGGTAAAGGCGGGTCATGGCTTGGAGCCTATGGACTTCGATTGCTTTCGAAACTCGGCCGGCGATGTTCCGGTCCAGCCTTTGAAGGCGCGGATAAAGCTTTTCTCGTTTTGAAATCCGGCAGCCTCCGCCACCTGCTTGATGGGCCGTTCGGAGCGGTGCAGTAACTCAATGGCGCGCGCCTGGCGTACCTCATCTTTGAGCCCTTGGAGCGTGGCGCCTTCCTCCTTGAGTTGGCGGTGCAACGTGCGGGGAGACACGTGCAGCAGTGCCGACAGCACATCCGCGTTATGGGTTTGCTGGGCGTAGTTGACCAGAGTCTGGCGCACACGCTGTACCAGCAGACGGTCGCGCCGGTATTGCAGTACGGTCAGGGGTAGCGCGTGCTGCAACATTTGTTGCAAAGCTTTTTCGTCGCGGCGTAGCGGTAGGGACAGGTAGCTCGCATCAAAAATAATAGCAGCCTGCGCTTGCCGGAAGCGGCTCGTGCCGCTAAATAGCACTGAATACGCATTGACGTGGGGTGGTGGGGCAAAGGGAAAGTCGGCGGCCTGCAAAGGGATGCGCGAGTCCACCCACCAGCAGGCCAGTCCATGGATATTGCGTAAAACGGAGACCAGGCAAAATTCGCGTATGGGCTCAGGCAGGCTGG
>CANNRR010000001.1 GCA_947508055.1 Burkholderiales bacterium | reverse complement strand
GGTGCCGATATCAAGGAATTTGGTAGCCCCAAGGCCATGCAGGAGCCCAACCTCAATAGCGTGATCTCCGTGCTGGAGAACTCCGCAAAACCAGTTATTGGCGCGATTCATACGGTTGTGATGGGCGGTGGGTTGGAACTTGCCCTGGGTTGCCATTACCGCATTGCAGCGCCGGGCACCAGCGTAGCCCTGCCCGAAGTCAAACTTGGCCTGTTACCCGGGGCCGGGGGCACACAGCGTCTGCCGCGGGTGCTTGGCGTGGAAGCGGCACTGAACATGATCGTGAGCGGCGAGGCCATTAAGGCTGAGATGCTCGCCATGTTGCCTGGCCAAAAGTTGTTTGATAAGGTGGCAGCATCGACCGAGTCTCTGGCCGACGAAGCGCTGGCCTTTGCCCGCTCGGTGGCAGATGCACGACCCATGCCCTTGGTGCGCAACCTGCCGTGTAAACACCCGCAGGGCGACGCGTACTTCCAGTTTGCCCGCAACATGGTCAAAGGCATGTCCAAAAACTTTCCCGCACCCGCAAAGTGCGTCGATGCTGTCGAGGCTGCCACCAAGAAAAAATTTGACGATGGAATGGCAGTGGAACGCGAGATATTCATCAATCTCATGTGGACGCCCGAGAGCAAGTCCCTGCGCCACCTCTTTTTGGCCGAACGTGCTGCATCAAAAATACCGGATGTCCCCGCAGATACTGCTCAACGCGCTATCAACTCAATAGCGGTTATCGGCGCTGGCACCATGGGCGGCGGCATTGCTATGAACTTTCTGAACGCCGGTATCCCCGTCAAGATGCTGGAAATGAAGCAGGAAGCACTGGATCGCGGCTTGGCCACCATCCGCAAGAACTACGAAGCGCAGGTCAAGAAGGGCAAGCTCAAGCAGGTCAAATACGACGAGCGCATGGCGTTGTTGACCACAACCTTGAGCTACGACGACCTTAACACTGTTGACATGGTGATCGAAGCCGTATTTGAAGAAATTGGTGTCAAGGAGGCGGTGTTCAAGGAGCTCGACCGCGTCATGAAGCCCGGCGCCATTCTGGCGTCCAACACGTCCACACTGGACGTCAACAAAATAGCCTCGTTCACCAAGCGTCCTGAAGATGTGGTTGGCCTGCACTTCTTCAGCCCGGCCAACGTGATGAAGCTGCTCGAAGTGGTGCGTGGCGCCAAGACCGCCAAGGACGTCATGGCCACCGTCATAACTGTGGCCAAGAAGATTCGCAAGACCGCTGTGGTGTCGGGTGTGTGCGATGGCTTTATTGGCAACCGAATGATCGAACAGTATGGCCGCCAGGGCGGTTTTCTGCTGGACGAAGGCTGCACACCGGCGCAGGTCGACAAGGCTATGGAAAAATTCGGCATGGCCATGGGCCCGTTCCGCATGGGCGACCTGGCCGGCAACGACATTGGCTGGGCCATCCGCAAGCGCCGCTACCAGGAAAAACCCAACATGAAGTACAGCAAGACCGCTGATCTGCTGTGCAAAAAGGGCCGCTTTGGCCAAAAGACCGGTGCCGGTTGGTACGACTATGTGGCCGGCAAACGCGACGCCATTCCGAACGCCGAAGTGGTGGCCATGATTGAAGAACACCGCAAGTCGCTTGGCATCACGCCGCGCAAGATCTCTGACGAAGAAATTGTGCAGCGCCTAGTGTTCAGCTTGGTCAACGAAGCGGCCCATATCCTGGAAGATGGTATTGCCAACAAGGCCAGCGATATCGACATCGTCTACATCTTTGGCTATGGCTTCCCGGCGCACCGTGGTGGCCCCATGAACTATGCCGACCAGGTGGGCCTGTTCAACGTGGTTCAAGCCATGAACCGTTTTGCGCTCAACCCGTTGGACGACGCCAAGTTCTGGCAGCCAGCGCCACTGCTGGCGCGTTTGGCTGCTGAAGGAAAAGCCTTCAATTAGGGCTGGCCCAGTGATCAAGAAAGTACTGTGGGTTCTGCTGGGCGCTCTGGTCCTGTTGGTGGCGATACTGGCCGTCAACACCTTGCGCAAGGGTTCGCGCCAACTCGACGTCGCTCCCATTGCGGTGTTGCCGGTTGATGAAGCAGGTGCCGCTGCCCGTCTTGGCGAAGCGGTGCGCCTGCGCACCACCTCGTCCCGAGACGATGCCGCGCTCAACGCTGATCAGTTCAGGCAATTGCACGCACTGCTGGCACAACGTTTTCCTAAACTGCATGCCGCACTGAAGCGCGAGGTGGTGGGGGATCTGAGCCTGTTGTACACCTGGCAGGGCAGCAAGGCCGATGTCAAGCCCATCTTGCTGATGGCGCACCAGGATGTTGTCCCGGTGGCGCCCGGTACCGAAAAGGACTGGACCGAGGAACCCTTCTCGGGCGCAGTGAAAGACGGCTTCGTGTGGGGGCGTGGCTCATGGGATGACAAGGGCAACGTCCTGGCGCAGTTGGAGGCAGTCGAATTGCTGGTGGCCAGTGGCTACCAGCCCGAGCGCACGGTGTACCTGGCATTCGGTGCCGACGAGGAAGTATCCGGCTTTCGGGGCGCTGCCAAAATTGCGGCGCTGTTGAAAGAGCGTAAGGTCCATTTCGACATGGTGCTGGATGAAGGCCTGTTGATCACCGAGGGAATACTGCCTGGACTCAAACCACCCGGCGCCGTCATTGGTGTGGCAGAAAAAGGCTACATGTCGGTTGTGCTGAAAATGTCGGCCACTCCTGGTCACTCTTCGTTGCCACCGCCCAAGGGCACCAGCGCCATCGCCATGATGAGCGCCGCGCTGAAAAGGGTGGACGACGACCAGTTGCCCAGCGGCATTCGCGGCATTGTTGATGATATGTTTTCGACTATCGCGCCAGAGATGAGCGGATTCTCGCGCGTGGCGCTGTCCAACCTGTGGCTGTTTGGGCCGATTGTGGAAAAGCAGCTGGAGGCCAGTGCCAGCACCGCCGCCATGATGCACACCACCACCGCGCTAACCATGATCAACGCAGGCAATAAGGACAATGTATTGCCCGGCCGTGCCGAGGCCACCATCAATTACCGGCTGCTCCCAGGTGACACCATGGAGCAGATCACCGCGCGCCTGCGCGCACAGGTGAGCCAGACCACCGGCAATGACAAGTTCGAACTGTTTGCGCTGCCTGGAGCGGTCGAGGCGTCCAAGGTAGCGCCTATGGACTCGGCGCAATACAAACTGCTGAACCGCACCGTGCGCGAAGTGTTTCCCGGCACGGTGGTGGCACCAGGCCTGATGCTGGGCGGAACCGACTCCATCCACTTTGGAAACATCAGCGACCACGTCTTCAAGTTTTCTCCGGTGCGGGCAAGAGCAGAGGACCTGTCGCGTTTTCATGGCACCAATGAACGCATTGCCATCGCCAACTATGCAGAGTTGATCCGTTTCTACCATCGCCTTTTGAGCGAGGGTGCCAAAGCATCCCATCCTTGAATTCTTGTGAAACTTTTTCAGAAAGCTAAACCATGACATCCGCAGTAATCGTTTCCACCGCCCGCACACCCCTTGCCAAGAGCTGGAAGGGTTCCTTCAACATGACGCATGGTGCCACGCTGGGTGGCCATGCGGTGGAGCACGCCATCAAGCGCGCCGGCATCGAAGCCGCCGAGGTGGATGACGTCATCATGGGCTGCGCCACACCAGAAGGTGCCACCGGTGCCAATATCGCGCGCCAGATTGCACTGCGCGCAGGCTGCCCGGTCACCACCTCCGGCATGACCATCAACCGTTTCTGTTCGTCCGGCCTGCAGACCATTGCCGTCGCTTCCCAGCGCATCATCGCCAACGAAGGCGACATCTATGTGGCTGGTGGAGTAGAAGCCATTTCTTGCGTGCAGCAGGAAATGAACACCCACATGCTGGCCGACCCATGGTTGGTCAGGAACAAGCCCGAGATTTACTGGAATATGCTGCAAACGGCCGAGAACGTGGCCAAGCGTTACAGCATCAGCCGCGAAGCAATGGACGAGTACGGTGCCGCCAGTCAGCAACGCGCCACCGCCGCCATGGCAGCAGGCCTATTTGCCGCCGAGATTGCCCCCATCACCGTCACCATGGGTGTCGCCGACAAGGTCATGGGCTTGACGACCAAGCAGGTCACCGTGAGCAACGACGAAGGCATCCGCGACGGCACCACCAAGGAAGGTATCAGTGGTTTGCGTTCTGCAGTTCCAGGGGGGTTGATTACCGCAGGTAACGCCAGCCAGTTTTCTGACGGTGCTGGTGCTGTTGTGGTCATGCATGAAAAGATTGCGGAGCAAAAAGGCCTGAAGCCGCTGGGCCGCTTTCTGGGCTTTGCAGTAGCCGGGTGCGAGCCTGATGAGATGGGCATCGGCCCCGTGTTTGCCATACCCAAGGTGCTGGCCCGTCTGGGTCTGAAGGTCAGCGACATTGATTTGTGGGAGCTGAATGAAGCCTTTGCCGTGCAGGTGATCTATTGCCGCGACAAGTTGGCCATCCCGACTGACAAACTCAATGTCAATGGTGGAGCCATTGCGGTGGGACACCCTTACGGTGTCAGCGGTCAGCGGCTGACCGGCCACGCCCTGATCGAAGGCAAGCGCCGCGGCGCTAAACGCGTCTGCGTCACCATGTGCATTGGCGGCGGCATGGGAGCCGCAGGCGTTTTTGAGGTTTTGTAGGTTGCTATATCGACCCAAAGCGCTAGCATTCAGTTCTTTATAGGATCGTTAATGCAAATTTTTCCTCAATCATGGGGGCGATTGATTTGGCGTTGTGCAATTTCGTCGGCGTTGACTCTTGTAAGCGTACCATTCAGCGCGCAATCACAGGCCCAAGTTGCGTTCGACCAGAGAGCCGAGTTTTCACTCACTGTGCCCGCCATGGTGGCGCGTCGGGTGTCGCATTCATCCTGGTACGTTGAGGGCTTGGGTGCACTGGGTAGCAGTGCCAACCAAAATTTCATTTCCAACGCCGGGTTCGTCGTAACGCCCACCGGGGTGGTTGTGATTGACGCGCTGGGATCTCCGACGCTGGCCGAGCGATTGGTGTCAGAAATTCGCAAAGTGACACCGTTACCGGTGACCCACGTGATAGTGACGCACTACCACGCGGACCATATCTACGGTCTGCAATCGTTCAAAGCGAATGGCGCGCGCATCATTGGCCATCGGGCCGCACTGGCGTACATCAACTCAGATACTGCCATGATTCGTCTCCAGGCCTCACGCCAGACACTGGCACCATGGATCGATGCCAAGACCCAACTGATATCTGCCGACGAATGGATCGATGCGCCCCAAGAACTGGTTGTTGGAGGGGTACGGTTTCTGTTGCACCCGGTTGGTCCGTCCCACACCCCAGAGGATCTGGTGGTTTATCTGCCGCATGAAAAAGTGCTGTTTGCGGGCGATCTGGTTTTTCGTGGTCGAGTTCCCTATGTCGGGCAGGCCGATAGTGGGCATTGGATCAAGGCATTGCAAACCCTGTTGGCGTTTGAGACGGACATCATTGTGCCGGGGCACGGACCTCTGTCATCCCAGGCGCGACAGGACATGGAGCTAACCCGTGACTACCTCCTGTATCTGCGGGAGGTGATGGGACAGGCCGCCAAAAATATGGAGCCTTTTGAGGCTGCCTACCAGGCGACTAACTGGTCCAAGTTTGAGGCATTGCCATTGTTTGGCGTCGCCAACCGCATGAACGCTTACAACACCTATTTATTGATGGAAAGGCAAACGCCCTGATGGCGCACTGTGTGCATCCCGATCGACGCCTCTTTCTGGCAACCGCTGGTGTCGCACTGGTTGCGTCGGGTGCTGTATCGGCCTGGGGAGCCGGTGCGGTTCTTCCCGCACCGCAGTCGTTGGCAGACGAATTGGAAAGAGCATTGAGTAAAGCTAACCCGTTGGTGGTGATGGTTAGTCTGGAGAGTTGCCCGTTTTGCCGCGTGGCGCGTGACAATTACCTGGAGCCACTGCGCCTGGAGGGTTTACCCGTCGTCCAGATCGACATGCGTAGTTCGCACGCCGTTCGCGACTTCAGCGGAGCCACCGTGACACATGACCAATTGGTGCAAGTCTGGCGTGTGACCATTGCACCAAGTGTCCTGTTCTTTGGGCCACGTGGCAAAGAAATTGTGGCTCGCATGGAGGGCAGCTACATTGCCGATTTCTATGGAGCCTACTTGGATCAGCGAATTGAGCAGGCCCGTGCCGTCATCAAGTCGGCAGGGTTCGGCTAAATTGTCCAGTCAGTCTGACACGACTATTTCATGTCCACTCCATAGAAAGTGTGGCGACCGAATGGACTGAGTTTGAAGTCGATGACTTCCTTGCGGACCGGCATGAGTTGGACGGCGTGGGCTATGGTGAACCAGGGAGCCTGTTCTTTGAAGATAACCTGCGCTTTTTCGTAGAGCTTGGTGCGCTCGGCCGGGTTGGATGTCACCTTGGCTTTTTGCACGACATCTTCAAACGGCTGGTAGCAGAACTTGGCCACGTTGGAGCCATTGGTTTTGGCAGAGTCGCAACCTAGCAGGGTATTAAGGAAGTTGTCCGGGTCTCCGTTGTCACCGGTCCAGCCCATCATGCCCATCTGGTGCTCGCCGTTTTGCATGCGTTTGCGGTACTCGCCCCACTCGAAGCTCTTTATTTCTGCCTTGACGCCAATTTTTGCCAGGTCAGCCTGCATCAGCTCGGCAATGCGCTTGGCATTGGGGTTGTAAGGGCGCTGAACCGGCATGGCCCACAGGTCGGTGGTGAATCCGTTAGGGTAGCCTGCTGCAGCCAGGGCTTTTTTGGCTGCTGCCGGGTCAAAGGCGTCATCCTTGACGGATTTGTTGTACGACCATTGTGTGGGTGGAATGGGGTTGATGGCTGGCACGCCCGTGCTCAGGTAAACCGCAGACACAATGGCCTTCTTGTCGATCGCCATGTTGATGGCTTTACGCACCCGCACATCGTCAAAAGGCTTTTTGGTGGTGTTGTATGCCAGGTAGCCGACGTTCAACCCAGGCTGCTCAAGCACCTGGACCTTGGCGTCCTTGCGGATGGCATCCAGATCAGCCGGGTTCGGGTAGGGCATGGCATGGCACTCGCCCTTTTGCAGTTTGGCCCAGCGCACCGATGCGTCGGGTGTGATGGAGAAGATCAGGTCGTCGATCTTGGCCTTGCCGGCCCAATATTCGGGGAATGCCTTGTAGCGAATGAGGGCATCTTTTTGGTACTGGATCAACATGAAGGGCCCCGTGCCGATGGGTTCCTGGTCCAGCTTCTCGGGAGTGCCGGCCTTGAGCATGGCAATGGCGTATTCCTTGGACTGAATACCCGCATATTCCATCGCCAGATTGGACAGAAAGGGCGCCTCCGGCTTGTTCAGAGTGATTTTTACCGTGTACTCGTCAATCTTGTCCACCGATTTCAATAGTTTGGGCATACCCATGTCGTTGAAGTAGGAGTGGTTGGAACTGGTGACCTTGAAATAGGGGTCGTTTTCATTCCACTGGCGTTCGATAGCGAACATGAAGTCATCCGCGTTGAAATCACGTGAGGGTTTGAAGTTTTTGTTGGAATGCCACTTCACGCCCTTGCGCAGGGAAAAAGTGTATTCGAGGCCGTCTTTGGAAACCGTCCACTTCTCCGCCAGGCCGGGGACCACGCTGGTGCCGCCACGCTCAAAGTCAACGATGCGGCTGTAAATTTGGCTGTTGGCGTCAAACGAAGTTCCGGTGGTGTTGATGCCAGGATAAAAATTCTCCGGGCTGCCCTCGGAGCAGTAAACCAATGTCTTGGCAGCTACCGGTGTCAACGCCATGATCGCTGGCAAGGCCACAGCGCACAGCAGGGCCATTTTGGACAGGCGCAGTTTGCGACGCGAAAGAGAAATCGTCATCAGGAACACTCCAGAAAAAAGAGGGCGATCAACAACCCTCAATGAACAATTGAGCCAAGTACAAGACCTGGTCGCCAAGCACCCATGTTACGCGAGTCAACCAGTGTTTGTATTGGGGTTCTCACTCGGTTGCAGTTGACACCGAGAGGCGTTCCGCCTCAAAGCACGCAATAGTCCGGCCGTGCAATTCCTGAAGCACTGGTCGTTCGATACGACACTGTTCCGTGGCATATGGGCAGCGCGTGGAAAACACGCAACCCAACGGGGGATTCATGGGTGAGGGCAACTCGCCTTTTAGTACCGTGCGCCGTTGCACCGCGCCGCTGCCGGCCAGTCCGGGGGTGGCGGCAAGCAGTGCCTGCGTGTACGGATGCAGGGGGCGACTAAAGATGGCATTCTTTTCGCCATGCTCGACCGTGTGACCCAGGTACATCACCAATACGTCGTGTGCGATATGGCGGACCACGCCCAGGTCGTGCGAGATGAACAGGTAGGCCAGTCCAAGGTCGCGCTGCAGGTCGGCCAGCAGGTTCAGCACCTGAGCCTGTATTGATACATCCAGTGCCGACACCGGTTCATCGGCCACCACCAGAGACGGGTTGAGCATCAGCGCACGTGCAATGGCAATCCGCTGGCGCTGTCCACCCGAGAACATGTGAGGGTAACGGTCGTAGTGCTCTGGGCGCAAGCCCACCATGGCCAGCATGGCGCGGGACTTACTCGTCCGCTCGCCTGCAGTGAGTTTGGTGTTGATCTCCAGTGGCGCCTCCAGAATTTGGCCAATGCGCTTGCGTGGGTTCAACGAGCCGTAGGGGTTCTGAAACACCAACTGCACTTTTTGGCGCAGGGCGTGCTGTTCGTGGGCTGAGGCACCCACCACATCGACGCCGCCGAGTTGTAGGCTACCGCCCGATGGCGCCTCAATCAGGGTCACCATGCGCGCCAGTGTGGACTTGCCACAACCCGATTCCCCGACGATGGCCAGTGTTTTTCCAGCCCACACGGTAAACGACACGCCGCCTACGGCCTGCAGCAAATCAGGTTTGTAGAACAGGCCTTTGCTGATGGGGTAGACGCGGCGCAGGTTTTTGGCGACGACAACCGGTATGCTTTCCAAGTTGCGCACGGTGCTCATGCGGCCACCATCGGGTGTTTGGGTGGACTGGCAGTGCGGCTTGCATCGCCCAGAGGGTAGTGGCAGCGCACGGCACCATCTTGCCAGTTGCACAAGGATGGGCGGGTCTGGCACAGGCCATCATTGGCATAGCTGCAGCGGGGCGCGAACAGGCAGCCCCCGGGTCGGTCATACAAACCCGGCACCATGCCTGGGATAGTGGCCAGACGGGAGTGACCATCATTGCGCTCCGGCAGGGCTGCCATCAACGCTTCTGTGTAGGGGTGCTGTGGTGCAGTGAACAGGGTACTGGAGTTGCGTTGCTCCATGATCTGACCGGCATACATCACAGCAATACGTTGCGCCATTTCACTGACCACGCCCATGTTGTGGGTGATCAGCACCAGCGCCATACCGCGGTCCTTTTGCAGGCTGCGCAGCAGGTCCAGAATTTGCGCTTGTATGGTGACGTCCAGTGCCGTGGTGGGCTCATCGGCAATCAGCAACTTGGGGTTGCAGGCGATGGCCATGGCAATCATGACACGCTGGCTCATGCCGCCGGAAAGCTGGTGCGGGTAGACGCCCAAACGGCTTTCGGGGGCAGGTATGCCCACTTGTTCGAGCAGTTCGATGGAGCGCTTACGGGCTGCTGCCTTGTCCATATGCATGTGCAGCTTCAAGGTCTCAGCCAACTGGAACCCCACGGTAAAGCAGGGGTTGAGACTGGTGGTGGGGTCCTGAAAAATCATCGACAAATCTTTGCCGGTCAGACGCCGGCGCTCACGCTCGGACAGGGCCAGCAGATCATGTCCGTCAAAGCACAGCTTGTCGGCTGTGACACGGCCGGGGTAGGCGACCAGGCCCATCAAGGCCATCATGGTGACGCTTTTGCCGGAGCCGGATTCCCCCACAATGCCCAGCACGTCGCCGGTGTCTAGCGACAGGCTGACACCGTCCACGGCGTACATGGTTGCGTTGTGCGAGGGGAACTCAACCGACAGGTTTTCTATTTCAAGCAAGGCCATGGTGTGGTGCTGTCGTGTAGTTAGCTATTGACTTAGCGCTTGAGCTTGGGGTCCAGCGCATCGCGCAGACCGTCGCCCAACATATTGAATGCCAAAACGGTAATCAGGATTGCGAGACCCGGAAAGGTCACCACCCACCAGGCACGCAGCACAAACTCACGCGCGTCGGCCAGCATGGTTCCCCATTCGGGTGACGGGGGTTGCGCGCCAAGGCCCAAAAAGCCCAATGCGGCCGCGTCAATGATGGCGGTGGAAATACCCAGCGACGCCTGCACGATCAGCGGCGCCATGCAGTTGGGCAGCACTTCATTGAACATGATTCGCCAGTGCCCGGCGCCACCCATGCGGGCTGCGGTGACATAATCTCGCGAGGTCTCACTGATGACCGCGGCCCGTGTGATGCGCACGTAGTGGGGTAGCACCACAATGGCCACGGCCAGCATGGCATTCATCAGCCCCGGGCCCAAAATGGCAACGATGACGATGGCCAGCAGCAGGCTGGGCAGGGTCAGGATGATGTCCATCACGCGCATGACCGCAATTTCAAACACGCCACGGAAATAGCCAGCCAAGAGCCCCAATGTAGTGCCCAGTGCGACCGAAATCGCGACCACCGCGATGCCAACGGAAAGGGAGAGGCGTGCGCCGTGAATCAGGCGTGAAAGTATGTCGCGACCAATGGCATCGGTGCCCAGCAAATGCGCGGATGAGCCACCCGACTGCCATGCGGGTGGCACGAGAAAGACAGCGCTGTCCGTCAGGTCGGGGTTATAGGGAGCCACCACGTTGGCAAATGCGGCCAGCAGGAGCACGGTTACGACGATCACCAAACCACCCAGAGCCCCACGGTTGGCGCTGAAATAGCGCCAGAAGTCTTTCAACGGATGCAGAGGTGCGGCCTGAGCGGGCGTTGCGGAGGGCGCAAGTGCAGTGTGTGTCGTCGTCATTTTTGGTGCCTGATGCGCGGATTGATGATTCCATAGGCCACATCCACCAGCAGGTTGACGGCCATGACCACAGCACCCAGCAACAGCATGCCACCTTGCAGCACCGGGTAGTCACGGCGGCTGATGGCCTCGATCAGCCATTTGCCAACGCCAGGCCAGGAAAAAATAGTCTCAGTCAGAATGGCACCGGTGAACAGCACACCGACCTGTAGGCCAATGACGGTAATCACCGGAATCAGTGCATTGCGTAGCGCGTGCACGGCCACGATGCGAAACGTAGACATGCCCTTCGCGCGCGCTGTGCGGATGTAGTCCTCGCCCAGCACTTCGAGCATGGCCGAGCGTGTCATACGTGCAATCACCGCCAGCGGGTTGGTACCCAGCACGATGGTGGGGAGAATGAGGTGCGACACGGCCGACCAGAACGCACCCGTGTCGTTCGCCAGCAGGGTGTCTATGAGCAGAAAACCGGTCACCGGTTCAATGAAATACTGCACGGCGATGCGGCCCGACACAGGAGTCAAATCGAGTTGCACGGAGAACAGCAAAATCAGCAGCAGGCCCCACCAGAAAATCGGCATGGAGTAGCCGGTAAGCGAGATGCCCATCACGCCCTGGTCAAGGATGGAGTTGCGCTTGACGGCGGCGATGATACCCGCCGGGATCCCAATCAAGAGTGCAAACAAAATAGCGCAGATGGCCAGCTCAATGGTGGCGGGAAACAGCGCTGCGAATTCACTCAGTACCTTGGTCTGGGTGATGACGGATTTACCCAAATCGCCCTGCAAAACCTTGGCGATATAGATGCCGTATTGCACAATGACCGGCCGGTCGAGTCCATACTCTTTGAGCAACGCAGCATGGCGCTCGGGGTCGATCCCGCGTTCGCCTGCCAGGGTTTCAATGGGGTCGCCTGGTACCAGGCGAATCAGAAAAAATGCCACCAGTGTCATGCCGAAAAAAGTCGGAATGATCAGGCTCAAGCGCGTGAAAAGGAAGCGCAGCATGTTGGTGTCTGTGTGATGGTTGAAAAAAAGGCCGAACAAGTCGGCCTTTTTTGCTGGGTCGGGCGACCTATTACTTCAGGTGCTTGCCGATCAGGCCAGCCATCTCAAACATCGAGACTTGCATCTTGCCGAAGATTTCCTTCAGCTTGGCATCCGCATTGATCATGCGCTTGTTGACCGCGTCTTGCAGTTTGTTCTTCTTGATGTAAGTCCACAGCTTGCTCACCACTTCGGTGCGTGGCAGTGGGTTAGCACCCACGATGGCAGCCAAAGCAGCGCTTGGGGTAAGTGCCTTCATGAATGCAGCATTCACAGTGCGCTTCTTAGCGGGAGCCTTTGCAGCAGCTTTCTTTGCAGGAGCTGCCTTCTTGGCGGGAGCAGCTTTTTTCGCTGGAGCGGCTGCTTTTTTAGCAGGAGCCTTTGCGGCTACTTTCTTTGCGGGAGCGGCTGCTTTTTTAGCAGGAGCCGCCTTCTTTGCCGGTGCTGCTGCCTTTGCAGGTGCCGCTTTTTTAGCCGGAGCTTTCTTTGCAGTTGCCATGATTGATTGTCCTTCTTAAAGTTGATTAATCACCAGCAAAAAACTGCTTCTTCGCTGGTAACCGGATGCTACTGGAGAAAATGGCACTTATCCAGCGGGAAAATCACTTTTTCATTGGGAAATGTTGTTTTTTTCATTGGAGAATGGTCATATTTACCAAAAAGGAGTGATGCACGATGGCAATTGACTTTGCAACCTGTGATTTGTGCGATGCCCATAAGAACGATTTGACTGGGGAATTTCGAGTGCTTCCGCCTATTTTCAGGGACTTTGGGCAAGTCAAAAAGTTTTCGGGCCCGGTAGAAACCGTTAAGTGCTTTGAAGACAACACGCTGGTCAAGGCCGCCGTGGATTCGTCAGGGACGGTTGATACGCCTCAGGGACGTGTTGGCAAGGTACTGGTGGTCGACGGTGGCGGATCACTGCGTCGCGCACTGCTAGGTGGCAACCTGGGTGCAGCCGCAGCGCGCAACGGCTGGGCCGGTGTGGTGATTGATGGTTGTGTGCGCGATACGGTTGAGCTGGCGGGCCACGCAGTGGGCATACGGGCGCTGGCCCCCATGCCCTGGCCAACCGAGAAGCGCAATGAAGGGCAGGCAAACTTGGCGGTGCAGGTGCAGGGCGTCTGGGTGCGCCCGGGTGACTGGCTCTACGCGGATGAGGATGGTACTGTAGTGGCGTCTAAGGCGCTGGTGTAGCGGTGTCGCCGGAGGGCAGGGTGGCCAGCAGCACGCCCAGCAGAGCTATCGCAAACGCCAGGGCTTGCATGCCGCTGAGCGACTCGCCCAGCACCAGAACCCCGACCAAGGCGGCCGATATGGGTAGCATGACCGTGAACACGCCCGCGCGGGCGGCAGGAACGCCTTTGAGCCCGGTCATCCACAACCATACCGTCCAGACGCTGGCGGCCATGGCATAGAACAGCAAGAGCAACCAGGACGTGGCGGTGACCGCCGCGAAGTCGAAGTGCAGTGCGGCGTACAGGCCCATGGGTGTCATCAGCAGAAATCCCCATAGATTAATGAGTGCCGTGATGCGTTTGGGTGATAAGGACCCGGTGAGCTTTTTGCCAATGACGGCGTAGGCCGCCTCGCACAACACGGAGACAAACACCAGCAAATTTCCCAACAGTGCCTTGTTATTGAGCAAATCAGCCCCCAGCCCCCGAGAATCGTGCGCAGACTGCTCACCTTTTGATAGCGCCAACAAGCCGATGCCCAGCGCACCGCAGCCCACCGCAGCCCAGACCCGCAAGCCGATGCGCTCCTTCAGGAATGCCCAACTCATCACCGCGACCACAGCCGGTATGGTGGCCATGATGACTCCCGCCGACACGGCGCTGGTCATGCTGACGCCAAACAGCATGGAGATGGAAAACAGGAAGTTGCCAAGAAACGACTCCAGAAACACCAAACGTTTGATGGTTGTGGTCATAGGGCGTTCCTGCTCCGGCCTCTTTAGCCAATGCGCCATGGCCAGGCCACCGATGCCAAAACGCAGCCAGGCCAGCAGGAAAACGCCCAGTGCGGCAACCAGCGGCTTGGAGAGTGCTACGTAGCTGCCTACCAGCGACATGCTCAGCGCCAGGAAGCAGTAGGCAGCCCAACGGGTGGGTGGACGGTGGTGGCTATCTGGTTGCGTGGGCATGGTTCGTACAAAGAAACGGGGAATGGTCAAAGCCGACTAATCATGCCCTAACCAAAATAGCAGTTTGGTCTTGTAGGACCTTGAGAATTCTTGCATGGAGGCATTTTTGTTGGCACCTCACTCAGCTGGCGTTTTGGTTTTCAGCGTCCTTGTTTCGCGCGCATAGTCTGGACCTGCGCAGGAAATCGCTGCGGCTTACCGTGTAAGTTGGTGAATTTTGCATTTTTGATTTGATTTTTCACGATAGATTTTCACGTTTCATAATGCGAATTACCCACTGGAAAGTCCATAAAATATTTGCAAAAAAGCTGTCTTATATAAGACATAAGATGCGATCTTGGTCTTATAGAAGACTAGAATAAACCCGTAGCCTGAAACGCTGAACGGTTCAGGCAACTTTTTCTTAACCTACGGAGTGATTCCATGACTACCCAGACCCGTGAACAGCAAATCGCCGCCCTCGAAAAAGACTGGGCAACCAATCCACGCTGGAAAGGCATCAAGCGCGGATACACAGCAGCCGACGTGGTGCGCCTACGGGGCTCGCTCCAGGTTGAATACACCTTAGCGCGCCGTGGTGCCGACAAGTTGTGGGATCTGGTCAATAACACGCCTTACGTCAACTGCCTGGGCGCACTGACCGGTGGACAAGCGATGCAACAGGTCAAGGCTGGCGTGAAAGCCATTTACCTGTCCGGCTGGCAAGTTGCGGCTGACAACAACGAATATTCGGCCATGTACCCCGACCAGTCCCTGTACCCAGTGGACTCGGTGCCAAAGGTTGTGGAGCGCATCAACAATTCGTTCAGCCGTGCTGACGAAATCCAGTGGTCCAAAGGTGTGGGCCCTGGCGACAAAGGTTATATCGACTACTACGCGCCGATCGTGGCCGATGCGGAAGCCGGTTTTGGCGGTGTGCTGAACGCTTACGAACTGATGAAAGCCATGATCCGTGCGGGTGCCGGTGGCGTGCACTTTGAAGACCAGTTGGCTTCAGTGAAGAAATGCGGTCATATGGGTGGCAAGGTGCTGGTTCCTACCACCGAGGCTTGCCAAAAGCTGATCGCTGCCCGCATGGCGGCCGACGTGTATGGCGTACCCACACTGGTGATCGCCCGTACCGATGCCGAAGCCGCTGACCTGTTGACCAGCGACTACGATGCCAACGACAAGCCGTTCTTGACCGGTGAGCGCACCGCTGAAGGCTTCTATAAGACCAAGAAGGGTCTGGACCAGGCTATCAGCCGCGCTGTGGCCTACGCTGACTACGCTGACCTGGTGTGGTGTGAAACCGGTACGCCCGATTTGGAGTTTGCCAAGAAGTTTGCCGATGCTGTGCACGCCAAGCACCCCGGCAAGATGCTGGCTTACAACTGCTCGCCATCGTTCAACTGGAAGAAGAACCTGGACGACGCGACCATTGCCAAGTTCCAGAAGGAATTGGGTGCCATGGGATACAAGTACCAGTTCATTACTCTGGCTGGTATCCACAATATGTGGTTCCACATGTTCGACTTGGCGCAAGACTACATGGCGCGTGGCATGACTGCCTACGTCGAGAAGGTGCAAGAGCCAGAATTCGCAGCGCGCGACCGTGGCTACAGCTTCGTGTCACACCAGCAGGAAGTGGGAACTGGTTACTTCGACGAAGTGACCACCGTGATCCAGGGCGGCAAGTCCAGCGTCACTGCGCTGACCGGTTCTACTGAAGAAGAGCAGTTCCACTGATCTTTCGAGTGATTTGAGAATGGCCGGGCTCTTGTGAGGGTGCCCGGCTTTTTTGATTTGGGGTCAGTGCTTGACTTACATCTGGGGTGGCGGGCTCAACCCGGAGTGGGGTTAAAATCCTTCTATCAACTCAACATAAGAGCGAGAAAGGCAGTTTGGTTATGACACCGCGAACTACACCGGCGACATTTACAAGCAAATAAGGCCGTAGTCCGCGCGCCTTGTGCGTAGCCAGCTACCAAATTCATAGTAGAGCGCGGAACCATCCGCGCTTTTTGCCTTTCATCAAGGCTCTTTTTCGGCACACACCATGATCCAAATTACGCTTCCCGACGGTTCCCAACGTGAATTCCCTGGTCCAGTCACTGTGGCCGAGGTCGCTGCATCGATTGGTGCCGGCCTGGCCAAGGCTGCTTTGGCCGGCAAAGTGGACGGCAAGGTCGTGGACACCAGCTACCAGATGTCCACCCATAGCGCGCTGTCCATCATCACAGCCAAGGATGCTGACGGTCTTGAAGTCATCCGCCATTCCACAGCGCACTTGCTGGCGTATGCGGTCAAGGAGCTATTTCCCGATGCACAGGTCACCATTGGCCCCGTGATTGAGAACGGCTTCTTCTACGACTTCTCCTACAAGCGACCCTTCACACCAGAAGATCTGGCCGCTATCGAGAAGAAGATGACGGCGCTGGCGTCCGTGGATGAGCCGGTGACCCGCCGCGTGTTGCCGCGTGATGATGCGATTGCCTATTTCAAGAGCATGGGCGAGCAATACAAGGCGGAAATCATCGGGAGTATTCCCGCCGACCAGGACGTTTCCCTTTACCGCGAAGGCAAGTTTGAAGACCTCTGCCGTGGCCCCCACGTCCCGAGCACCGGAAAGCTCAAGCACTTCAAGTTGATGAAACTGGCTGGCGCCTATTGGCGCGGTGACCACAAAAATGAGATGTTGCAGCGCATTTACGGCACGGCTTGGGCGACCAAGGACGAATTGCAGCAACACCTCACCATGCTGGAAGAAGCAGAGAAGCGCGACCACCGCAAGTTGGGTCGGGAACTGGATTTGTTCCACATTGATGACCACGCACCCGGACTGGTGTTCTGGCATCCCAAGGGATGGACCCTATGGCAGGGCGTTGAGCAGTACATGCGCAAGGTGTACCAGGACAACGGCTATCTGGAAGTCAAGGGGCCGCAAATCATTGACAAGGGCCTGTGGGAAAAAACCGGGCATTGGGACAAATACCGCGAGAACATGTTTGTCACGGAGTCCGAAAAGCGCGAATATGCGTTAAAGCCGATGAACTGCCCGGGTCATATCCTGATCTTCAAGCAGGGCATCAAGAGCTATCGTGACCTGCCACTGCGCTACGGCGAATTTGGTCAGTGCCATCGCAACGAGCCTTCGGGTGGTTTGCACGGCATCATGCGCGTGCGTGGATTTACGCAGGACGATGGCCATATTTTCTGCACCGAAGGCCAGATTCTGAAAGAGTGCGTGGACTACACGGCTTTGCTGCAAAAGGTCTATGCCGACTTCGGTTTCAAGAACATCATTTACAAGGTGGCGACTCGCCCCGCGCAACGCATTGGCTCCGACGAGAGTTGGGATAGAGCTGAGGCTGCGTTGATTGAAAGCCTGAAGGCATCCGGCTGTGAGTACGAAATCTCTCCCGGCGAGGGTGCTTTCTACGGCCCCAAGATCGAATACACGTTAAAAGATGCCATTGGCCGCCAATGGCAGTGCGGAACGATTCAGGTTGATTTTTCCATGCCGGAGCGTCTTGATGCTGAATACGTGGGTGAAGACGGTGCACGCCATCGGCCGGTGATGTTGCACCGTGCCATCGTGGGCAGTTTGGAGCGGTTCATCGGAATTTTGATCGAGGAGAGTGCAGGCGCATTGCCTGCCTGGTTGGCGCCAGTCCAGGTTGCGATTCTAAATATCACCGATGCTCAGGCCGAATATGCACGATCCGTGGCTAAAACGCTGCAAAATCAAGGGCTTAGGGTCAATTTAGACCTGCGCAACGAGAAGATTACCTATAAAATACGCGAGCATTCGATGCAGAAGCTGCCCTACTTGGTCGTTATTGGCGACAAAGAGATGACAGCAGGTGCCGTCGCAGTGCGCGCCCGGGGTGGTCAAGACCTCGGAGCAATGCCTCTGGATGCCTTTGTGCAAAAAATCTTGGGTGACATTGCCAACAAGTCGGCTTTATAGTTGGTTTGACCGCGTGTGCTGTGCGGCGATAGCTACTGTTTTTGTAGCAGATATTGTGAAGGAATGAGCCATCGCTACTGAATTTCGTGACCGCCGTCAGCGTGAAGAACGCAAACACCGTTTAAATCGGGAAATCATGGCCCCTGAGGTTCGCCTCTCCGGGCCCGAAAATGAACCCCTCGGTGTTGTGAGCCTGATGGAAGCCCTGCGCCAAGCAGGCGAGCTGGATGTTGATCTGGTGGAAATTGCTGCTACGGCGAATCCGCCGGTCTGTCGTTTGATGGATTACGGCAAATTCAAGTACCAGGAACAGAAGAAGGCGGCGGAAGCGAAAGCGAAGCAGACGGTCATTGAGATCAAGGAAATCAAATTCCGCCCGGGTACGGATGACGGCGACTACAACATCAAGATGCGCAATATCAAGCGCTTCCTGGCCGAAGGCGACAAGTGCAAGATCACGTTGCGTTTTCGGGGTCGTGAAATCACCCATCAGGAAATCGGAATGGCCTTGCTCAACCGCATTCGTGCTGATTTGGTAGATTTGATTGTTGTGGAACAGTTTCCCAAACTTGAAGGGCGTCAGATGATCATGATGATCGCGCCCGGCAAGAAGAAGCCCGGCGGGGCGGTAAAGCCGGTAGCGGAAGCTGCGGCTTAAGAAACGTGGCGGGGCAACCTGCCGCCAAAAGTGGAATGCCGAAAGGCACCATTTTTTGAAAAGTGGTGAGCACAAAACTCGCTGCTTAAAAGTGGCTCGGGGCCAACAAGGCTGGAAGTAGTTTCCAGACGCCTCACGAGCACAATGTAAAAGGAGCATGTATATGCCCAAAATGAAGACTAAGAGCGCGGCGAAGAAACGCTTCCGCGTCCGTCCAGGTGGAACCGTTAAACGCGGACAAGCCTTCAAACGTCACATTCTGACCAAGAAGACCACCAAAAATAAACGCCACTTGCGCGGTACAACTGCTGTTCATGAGACCAATATGGGTCACATGGCACAGATGCTGCCAGGCCGTGGTATTTAATTAACGACGAACAAGGAGTAACACAATGCCTCGCGTCAAACGTGGTGTAACGGCTCGCGCCCGCCACAAAAAAGTTCTGGTCCTTGCAAAAGGTTTTCGCGGTCGCCGCGGTAATGTCTTCCGTATCGCCAAAGAAGCGGTAATGAAGGCTGGGCAATATGCCTACCGTGACCGTCGTACTAAGAAACGTGTCTTCCGTCAGTTGTGGATTGCCCGTATCAATGCTGCTGCACGTCAGTGCGGCATGACATACAGCCAATTCGCAAATGGTCTGAAGAAAGCCAATATCGAGATCGACCGTAAGGTTTTGTCTGATATCGCTATTCACGACATGGCGGCTTTTGCCGGTATCGTGGAGCAAGTCAAGGCCAAGCTGGCTGCTTGATTTTCGCCCTGACATGCTATCTTTTTGGTAGCTGTCAGTGCAAATAGAACAAGGGCTAGAGCTT
The DNA here is from genome assembly GCA_947508055.1 of Burkholderiales bacterium. Classification (GTDB taxonomy): domain Bacteria; phylum Pseudomonadota; class Gammaproteobacteria; order Burkholderiales; family Burkholderiaceae_C; genus Allorhodoferax. The sequence goes on along the minus strand of CANNRR010000001.1, from coordinate 54,624 downwards.
GAAAAAGCGCTAGCCCTTTTTCATTGACCCAAGAATATATGAACGATTTGAACGCCATCGTCGACAGCGCCCAAGCGGCATTTGCACAAGCCATTACCCCCGCTGACCTGGAGAACGCGAAAGCGCTGTTCCTGGGTAAATCCGGACGTGTTACTGAACTGATGAAGGGCATGTCCGCCCTGAGCGTAGAAGAGAAGAAGTCCCGTGGTGCGGCCATTAACCTTGCCAAACAGGCGATTGAAGTAGCGCTGAACGCGCGCCGTCAGGCTTTGGCTGATGCCGAACTGCAGGCGCAATTGCGCGCCGAAGCGCTGGACGTGACCTTGCCGGGTCGACAGCGCGGGCAGGGCGGTTTGCATCCGGTGTCGCTCACGATGGAACGCATTGAAGCCATTTTTGGATCCATGGGATTTGAGGTTGCCCAAGGGCCCGAAATCGAGTCCGATTGGTTCAACTTCACCGCGTTGAATACACCGGAAGACCATCCGGCACGGTCGATGCACGACACCTTTTACGTTGAAGGTGGGTCGGAGGCAGCGCCCAATTTGTTGCGCACCCATACCAGCCCCATGCAAATCCGTTATGCGGTCCAGCACGTCAAGCGGCACCGCGCGGCGGCAGGTGCCGACGTAAACGCTTTGTTCTCTGGTGACATGCCCGAGATTCGGGTCATCGCACCGGGGCGGACCTATCGGGTCGACAGTGACGCAACGCACTCGCCCATGTTCCACCAATGTGAAGGCCTGTGGGTGGGCGAGAACGTGAGCTTCAAGGACTTGAAGTTTGTTTTTACCGATTTTTGTCGGACGTTTTTCGAGAGCGACGATCTGGTGCTGCGGTTTCGCCCCAGCTTTTTTCCATTCACCGAGCCCAGTGCCGAGATTGACATTCAGTTCCAGAGCGGCCCGTTGGCTGGGCGCTGGTTGGAAGTGGCCGGCTCTGGTCAGGTGCACCCCAACGTGGTTCGCAACATGGGCTTGGACCCTGAAAAGTTCATCGGTTTTGCTTTCGGCATGGGCCCCGACCGGTTGACCATGCTGCGCTATGGCGTAAACGATTTGCGCCTGTTCTTCGATGGCGACATCCGTTTCCTGTCACAGTTCGGATGATGAAGACCCCCCTGAGGCGCTGTGCGGTGCACGGTATCAATTTGGTTGAGATTTTTTATGCAATTTTCTGAATCCTGGTTGCGCACGTTTTGCAACCCATCCATTTCCACCCAGCAATTGGCTGACACTCTGACCATGGCTGGTTTGGAGGTTGAAGACCTCAAGCCCGTTGCACCCGCATTCACGAAAATTGTTGTAGGCGAAATCAAAGAAGCGGTACAGCACCCGAATGCGGACCGCCTGCGGGTATGCAAGGTGGACGTGGGTCAGCCAGAACTGTTGGACATTGTGTGTGGCGCGCCCAATGCCCGTGTGGGCATTCGTGTTCCTTGCGCTTTGGTCGGTGCTGAGTTGCCGCCAGGTGAGGATGGAAAGACTTTTGTCATCAAGGTTGGAAAATTGCGCGGCGTCGAGAGTCAGGGCATGTTGTGCTCAGCCAGGGAACTTCAAATCGCCGATGACCATGGCGGTCTGCTGGAGTTGGCGGCAGACGCGCCACTAGGCCAGAACATTCGTCAACATCTGAACCTGGACGACACGCTTTTCACGCTCAAACTCACGCCCAACTTGGCCCATTGCCTGAGTGTGTATGGCGTGGCCCGGGAGGTCTCAGCGCTGACCGGGGCGCCATTGCTGTCTCCAACTTTTCCTGCCGTTCCCGTGAGCAACGACGAAAAACTGGCAGTCAAGGTCAGTGCCCCCGATTTGTGTGGCCGCTTTTCCGGCCGTGTAATCCGTAACATCAATACCAAAGCGACCACGCCGCGGTGGATGGTTGACCGCCTGGCGCGGTGTGGTCAGCGCAGCGTAACGGCTCTGGTCGATATTTCCAACTATGTGATGTTTGAGTTGGGCCGGCCATCCCACATCTTTGACCTGGACAAGATCGCTGGTGGACTCGATGTGCGCTGGGGCAGGGCAGGCGAGCAGATCAAACTGCTCAACGGAACCACCGTCACAGTCGACGAAAAAGTTGGCGTCATTGCCGATGACGGTCAGGTCGAATCGTTGGCCGGGATCATGGGCGGCGATGCTACAGCGGTGTCGGACGACACACAGCACGTTTATGTGGAAGCCGCGTTTTGGTGGCCGAAATCCATCGCCGGACGCTCACGCCGATTCAATTTCTCCACCGATGCAGGCCACCGCTTCGAGCGCGGTGTGGACCCCCAACTGACGGTGGAGCACATTGAACGCCTCACGCAGTTCATTATTGATATCTGCGGCACACCTTCTACCAACTGTGGTCCGGTTGATGACCAACGCCCCAATATGCCGGTAGCCGCGCCCGTCAGTTTGCGCGTGACCCGGGCCAGCAAGGTCATTGGAATGCATTTGACACAAAGCCAGTGCTTAGACGCGCTACAGCGTCTGGGGCTCAACGTCACACAGTCTGAGGGTCTGTTGACTCTTGTGCCGCCATCCTACCGCTTTGATATCCAAATCGAAGAAGACCTGATCGAAGAGGTCGCCCGCATGGTGGGCTACGACAACCTTCCGCACACGCCACCGTTGGCTCCCATTACTGCCAAAATTCGCCCCGAGTCCCAGCGCAGTCCGTTCGCTGTGCGACGGTCCCTGGCAGCGCTGGGGTACCAGGAGACGATCAATTTCAGCTTCGTCGAAGAAAGTTGGGAGCATGGACTGGCAGGCAACCCCAATCCGATCAAACTGCTCAATCCGATTGCAAGTCAGATGAGCGTCATGCGCTCGTCTTTGTTGGGTTCCTTGCTACAAGTATTGAAGTTCAACCAAGCGCGCAAGCAACAGCGGGTGCGGGTGTTTGAACTGGGGCGGGTATTTTTGCGCGACCCTTCAGTCAAGAGTACGGATACAACGGTGGACGGTTTTGACCAACCGATGCGCGTTGCCGGACTAACCAGCGGCAGCACCGATGCCTTGCAGTGGGGCCGCAAAGAGCAAAGCGTCGATTTCTTCGATGTCAAAGGTGATGTTGAAGCCCTGCTGGCGCCCCTGAAGGCACGGTTTACACCAGGTTCGCATCCGGCCATGCATCCCGGTCGCTGCGCCCAAGTGTTGGTCGGTGAAATGGTAATTGGATTTGTTGGCGAGTTGCATCCGCAATGGCGCCAAACCTTTGATCTGACGCAAGCGCCCATTCTTTTTGAGCTTGACCTCAATGCCGTCTTGCAGCGCAAGGTTGCAGTGTTTCAGGCAGTCGCAAAATTTCAACCCGTACAGCGCGATATTGCCGTTGTTGTGGCCGACGACGTCACCCATGACGCGCTAGTCTCGGCTGTTTGGTCTGCACCAACCAGCGGTTTGTTGCGTGATGCCCAGTTGTTTGATATGTACCGTCCTAACGTAGCGAAAGATGTTTCTTCGGTGAACAGCGCGGTTGACCGAAGTCTTGCTGTACGCTTGACGCTTAACTGCGATGATGCCACCCTGTCGGAAGAGCAGATCGAAAGCGTGGTCAAAGCCGTTGTTGATCAACTGACGACCAGCATCGGTGCGCGTCAGCGCGTTTGACCGATTGAGCTGTTTACAACAAGAATCGAGGACCCATGGATTTTTCTGTTGAAAGCCTGGAAACTCCGGCGTTAACCAAGGCGCAGTTGGCGGATTTGCTGTTTGAGCAGATCGGACTCAACAAGCGCGAGTCGAAGGACATGATCGACGCCTTCTTCGACCTGATTGCTGCAAGTCTGGTTGATGGTACTGATGTCAAAATTTCCGGTTTTGGGAATTTTCAGATTCGTACCAAAGCACCCCGGCCCGGTCGCAATCCACGCACGGGTGAAGCGATACCCATTCAGGCTCGCAGGGTCGTCACGTTTCACGCCAGCCATAAACTGAAAGAACAAATTCAGGACGAGACCTAATTCTCGACCGATGTTTTTGCAACAAACCGTGGACTTTGTGCGTGGGTCCCACAATCACCCTTTGCACTGCGGCAAAAGTTAGAGTAACCTCTACGCTTTACCCCGTAGAGCATTGATTTCAATGGAGAAAACTCTCCCTCCTATACCCGCCAAGCGTTACTTCACTATCGGTGAGGTTGGGGATTTGTGCGGTGTAAAACCGCATGTGCTACGGTATTGGGAGCAAGAGTTCACGCAGCTACGCCCTATGAAGCGGCGTGGCAACCGGCGTTACTATCAGCACCATGAGGTGTTAATGATCCGCCGCATACGGGATTTACTCTACGACCAAGGCTTCACGATCACCGGTGCGCGCAACAAAATGCAGGAATTGCTGCAAAGCGAACGCGACAAGAAGCGCAATGGCGAAGTAATGCTTGATGGCGTTGAAGTTTTAGAAGTAGATGACGCTGATCTTGAAGATTTCGAAGATAGTCAGGGCGCTGAACAAGCCGAGGACGGTGCGCTTCAACTGTTTCAGGTTCGCAGGGAATTGTTTGAAATTCGGGAGTTGTTGGCGTGAAACCTGTCATCGCGGTGGGTACCACTGACTGTGGTCTGTCCTGCAAGAACCCCCGTGATCAGTTGAGGACAGAGCTACGCTTCGCTACGGTCTGTCCCGCAAGTCTTAAGTTTGGCTGCGCTTCTTTACGCTGACTTGTGGCTTGGGCTTTGCCCGTTTGACATTGCCCCCGGCGGTGAGTCGCTGGTTTCCTAAAACGCGAAGGGTTTTGACTTCGGGGCGCTGGCCGGCACGTTTGCTGTATTTCAGCACTTTGAAGTCACGCGGACCTGCCATGCGGTCTTCATCAACGGCTTTTTCTTTCGCCACCTTCGGGCGCCACAGCACCAGAAGCTTGCCAATGTGCTGAATGGGCGCAGCGTTGAGCGCATCAGCCAGCAATTGAAACATGGCTTCGCGGGCCGCGCGATCGTCAGAAAATATGCGGACTTTGATGAGGCCGTGCGAGTTCAAAGCCGCGTCGATTTCCTTTTTAACGTTGTCGGTCAGGCCATCGCCCCCCACCATGACAACGGGGTCGAGGTGATGAGCCTCGGCGCGGTGTTCTTTGCGTTGGGCGGGTGTCAGTTGAATTTGGGGCATGCCGCTATTATCGGTTGATTGGATGGTCCGTACCACGACTGCATCCTTGGAAAGTCAGAATGAAAACTCCCAGCAAGGGTAAAAAGGTCAACAAGGCTTGGTTGCACGACCACATTAACGACCCCTACGTCAAGTTGGCAGGTCGGGAAGGCTACCGTGCACGTGCCGCCTACAAGCTCAAGGAAATCGACGAAGTGTTTGGTTTGATCAAACCGGGTTACCTGGTGGTGGACCTGGGATGCACGCCAGGCGCCTGGAGCCAATATGTGCGCCGCCGCATGTCGCCCGCGGGAGCCGCCGTCGGGGAACTTAATGGCACCATCATTGCCCTGGATTTGCTGCCCATGGAGCCGATTGAGGGAGTTACCTTCATCCAGGGCGATTTTCGGGAGGCAGACGTGCTGGCTCAGTTGGAGCACGCACTGCAAGGACGTCAAGCCGACGTGGTGGTGTCGGATATGGCTCCCAATTTGTCCGGCATTTCTTCAGCTGATGCAGCACGTATTGAGAATTTGGTAGAACTGGCGATTGAGTTCGCACAAAACCACATGAAACCGCAGGGTGCCTTGGTGACCAAGGTATTTCATGGCGGCAGTTACAACGATGTGGTGCAGCGCTTCAAGGCGGCTTTTCAGGTGGTCAAACCCTACAAGCCCAAGGCCTCGCGCGACCGGTCCTCGGAGACATTTTTGGTAGGTGTCGGGCTCAAGTGAGTGGCCGGTGGTGCTGGGGTCAGCTTTGTCGCAATTGACACGGGCGTTACATAACCTTGCTGTATATGTGGCAGAAACCTGAAAATTCCGCGCCGCTCGCCTTGAAACGCCTAAAATGCGACTTAGATATGCACAGTATTTCTACTTGTGCCCCTATTGGAGCTTCGCTTGAATAATCAGTGGTTTTCTAAAATTGCAGTGTGGTTAGTGATCGGGCTCGTGCTTTTTACCGTGTTCAAGCAATTTGATACGCGCGGCACGGCAGGTGCGAATACGCTCGGCTACTCCGATTTTCTGGAAGAAGTGCGCAACAAGCACATCAAGAGTGCCATCATTCAGGAAGGCCAGGGCGGCACCGAGATTTTGGCTGTGACCACTGACGACCGCAAAATCCGCACCACTGCAACCTACCTCGACCGGGGTCTGGTGGGGGACTTGATCAGCAATGGTGTCAAGTTCGACGTCAAGCCCCGCGAAGAAGGTTCGCTCCTCATGACACTGCTGGTTAGCTGGGGACCTATGCTGCTGCTGGTGGGTGTCTGGATTTATTTCATGCGCCAGATGCAGGGTGGCGGCAAGGGCGGGGCGTTCAGTTTCGGCAAGAGCAAGGCGCGGCTGCTGGATGAAAACACCAACACCGTCACCTTTGCGGATGTGGCGGGTTGCGACGAAGCGAAGGAAGAGGTCAAGGAGGTTGTTGACTTCCTCAAAGATCCCAGCAAGTTCCAGAAACTCGGTGGTCGTATTCCCCGTGGTCTGTTGCTGGTTGGCCCTCCTGGCACCGGTAAAACCCTGCTGGCCAAATCGATTGCTGGCGAGGCCAAAGTACCGTTCTTCAGCATTTCAGGTTCGGATTTTGTGGAAATGTTTGTCGGTGTGGGTGCTTCCCGCGTGCGCGACATGTTTGATAACGCCAAGAAGAACGCTCCCTGTATCATCTTCATTGACGAAATTGACGCCGTGGGCCGCCAGCGTGGCGCTGGCTTGGGCGGTGGCAATGACGAGCGCGAACAGACCCTCAACCAGATGCTGGTCGAGATGGATGGTTTTGAGACCAATGTGGGTGTGATCGTGGTGGCTGCCACCAACCGGCCAGACATTCTGGACGCCGCTTTGCTGCGACCAGGCCGGTTTGACCGTCAGGTTTACGTCACGTTGCCTGACATTCGGGGCCGTGAGCAGATTCTGGGCGTTCACATGCGCAAGGTCCCCTTGGGTCAAGACGTCAGCGCCAGCATCATTGCGCGTGGCACGCCTGGCATGTCGGGCGCAGACTTGGCCAACCTTTGCAATGAAGCTGCTCTGATGGCGGCTCGGCGCAATGCCCGAGTAGTGGAAATGCAGGACTTTGAGAAGGCTAAGGACAAGATCTTGATGGGCCCCGAGCGCAAGAGCATGGTTATGCCCGAAGAAGAGCGCAGGAACACGGCCTATCACGAGTCCGGTCACGCGCTGATTGGCAAAGTGTTACCCAAGTGTGACCCCGTGCACAAGGTCACCATCATTCCGCGTGGTCGTGCTCTGGGCGTCACCATGAGTCTGCCCGCGCAAGACCGCTACAGCTACGACAGCGAATACATGCTCAATCAGATCAGCATGCTGTTTGGTGGCCGTATTGCCGAAGAAGTGTTTATGAATCAGATGACTACGGGTGCCAGCAACGACTTTGAACGCGCCACCCATATTGCCCGCGACATGGTCACCCGCTATGGCATGACTGACGCCCTGGGTCCCATGGTCTATGCCGACAATGAAGGTGAAGTGTTCCTGGGCCGATCGGTGACCAAAACCACCAATATGAGCGAACAGACCATGCAGAAGGTGGATGCCGAGGTGCGGCGCATCATCGACCAGCAATATGCTTTGGCACGCAAATTGATTGAGGACAACAAGGACAAAATGCACGCCATGGCCAAAGCCTTGCTGGAGTGGGAAACCATTGACAGCGACCAACTCGACGACATCATGGCCGGCAAAGAGCCACGCCCACCCAAAGACTGGACGCCGCGTTCGCCCAGTTCTGGCAGTGGTGGTAGTGGTGGCGCACCGGCAGTTGCGGTCGAACCCACGCCCACCGTCGCCTGATCGATTGACGCTTTGGAAAACGGGGCCTCGTGCCCCGTTTTCTCATTCCCGATTATTACGAAGAAACTCGCTTATGCATTGGCAAACCAGCCGCTTCGCCATTGACCTGAGTGCACCCAGGGTCATGGGCATTGTCAATGTCACACCCGATTCATTTTCCGATGGCGGTGTGCACGCCAGCCGTGACGCCGCGATGGCGCATTGCGAGAACTTGCTCAAGGACGGGGCTGATATTCTGGATATTGGCGGTGAGTCCACACGCCCCGGGGCGTTGGAGTTGCCGGTTGAAGAAGAACTGGAGCGCGTACTACCTATTGTTCGTCATGCCGTGACACTGGGTGTTCCGGTGTCTGTGGACACCTACAAGCCCCAGGTCATGCAGGCTGTGCTGGACCTGGGTGCTGACATCATCAACGATGTTTGGGCTCTGCAGTGGCGAGCGGATGCTTCCAGCCCCAGCGGCATGGACGTGGTGCGCCAGCACCCGAGCTGTGGCGTGTGTCTGATGCATATGCATCGCAACCCACAAACTATGCAAGTCGCCCCGATGGAGGGCGACGTCATATCGCAAGTGCTATCGTTTTTGGAGCGGTCTGCGCAATATCTACGGGCGCTAGGGGTCGATAAGGCTCGTATTTGTATTGACCCGGGTATTGGGTTCGGCAAGACGGTGCAGCAAAATTTTGCATTGTTGGGCCAGCAGACTGCATTGGTCCCGCTGGGGTACGCTGTGCTCGCCGGCTGGTCGCGAAAATCATCACTGGCGGCAGTCACCGGGCGATCGCTGGCCTCGGTGGCCACGCTGGATATCCGTGACCGGCTGGTACCCAGCGTAACCGCTGCGCTGCTGGCAGTGCAAAACGGTGCTCATGTGGTGCGGGTGCATGACGTTAAAGAGACGGTTCAGGCTCTCAAAGTGTTGAGCGCCATGAAGCAAAACAGCTAGTTTTTTTCAAAGAGTTTTCGGGATAGGTAAACCATATGACGAGAAAATATTTTGGCACCGATGGCATCCGTGGCACCGTTGGCCAGGCCCCCATCACCCCCGACTTTGTCATGCGCCTGGCGCACGCGGTGGGGCGAGTTCTCAAGAGAACGGAATCCCGACCCACTGTACTCATTGGAAAGGACACCCGCATATCGGGCTACATGCTGGAAAGCGCTTTGGAAAGTGGCTTCAACTCGGCGGGTGTTGACGTGGTGCTGCTGGGCCCCTTGCCGACGCCTGGCGTCGCCTATTTGACCCGCACGCTGCGCGCCTCTTTGGGTGTGGTGATCAGTGCTAGTCACAACCCGTTTCCTGACAATGGCATCAAGTTCTTCAGTGCCAAGGGAGCAAAACTCTCCGATGAATGGGAGTTTGCGGTTGAAGCGGCGCTCGAACAGCCTGCGGTGTGGGCCGAATCCGCCGATCTGGGTAGATCGCGCCGGCTGGATGATGCGTCCGGGCGCTATATCGAATTCTGCAAAAGCACGTTCTCCAATGATTTGACGCTCAAGGGCGTCAAGATCGTGGTGGACGGAGCGCACGGTGCGGCCTACCAGGTCGCGCCCAAGGTGTTTCATGAACTGGGTGCGGAGGTGATCTCCATTGGTTGCGCGCCGGATGGTTTGAACATTAACCACGAAGTAGGGGCCACCCATCCACAGACCCTGGTGGCTGCGGTCAAGGCTCACGGTGCGCACTATGGCGTTGCCCTGGATGGGGATGCCGACCGGCTGCAACTGGTGGATGCCGATGGGCGCTTGTTCAATGGCGACGAGATTTTGTACCTGATGGTGAAGGAGCGGCTGTCGCGTGGTGGTGCCGCTGAGAGCAAACGTGCCGGTGAAACGGTGCCTGGTGTGGTGGGAACGCTGATGACCAATATGGCGGTGGAGATCGCTTTGAAAGCCAGGGCGGTCGAGTTGGTACGCGCCAAAGTGGGCGACCGCTATGTGCTGGAGGAGTTGGAGAAACGTGGCTGGTTGCTCGGCGGGGAAGGCTCCGGCCATCTATTGGCCTTGGACAAGCAAACCACGGGCGATGGCATTGTTTCTGCATTGCTGGTGTTGCAGGCATGTATGCGAAGTCGCAAAACCCTGGCCGAATTGCTCGCAGACGTAACGCTTTTCCCCCAAATTCTGATCAATGTCCGCCTGAAACCAGGCCAGGACTGGCAAACAAACCCGCACTTGGCGGCGGCCACCCGCGCAGTGGAAACCGAACTCGGCGACCACGGCCGGGTGCTGATTCGGGCCAGTGGCACCGAACCCTTGGTGCGTGTTATGGTGGAAGCGCGTGATGAGGCTCAGGCCAAGGCTTGCGCCCAACGCATTGCCGACATCCTGGCTGCTTGACGAGACTTGGACGTGACGATTGCTGCAAGTACCACGGGCACGCCCGACTCTGCTTCGGTGCATGTTTGCCGGGCTGACTACGCCAACCCGGCGCACGGAGCGGCACTAGTCGCCTTGCTGGATGCGTATGCGCAAGACCCCATGGGTGGAGCACACGCCCTCAGCGACTTTGCCAAAGCCAACCTGGTTGCAGCGCTGGCCGCCCGCGTGCAGGCCTACAGTGTGCTGGCGTTTGACGGGGAGTTGCCGGTTGGATTGGTGAACTGCATTGAGGGCTTTTCTACTTTTGCTTGCAGACCCCTGGTTAACGTCCATGATGTCACCGTGCTGGCCAGCCACCGTGGGCGGCACGTGGCCGAAAAAATGCTGGCACTGGCAGAGACCATCGCCCGCGACCGCGGCGCCTGCAAGCTCACGCTGGAAGTGTTGCAGGGCAATGTGGGCGCAGACCGCCTGTACCGCAGGGTAGGCTTTACCAACTATGAACTCGACCCGGCCATGGGGCAGGCGCAGTTCATGCAGAAATGGCTGGAGTGAGAACCCGGCGCTATTCAGTCATACCAGTTTTTAAGTGCATCGGCGTGCAGTTTTGCACGAATTTCCGGTACCGGCGCCCACCGCATGTGACTGCAGGCGGCTCGGGACAAAAAGTCGAGCAGCGATAAGTGGCGACGTAGCACCCGGTGCTGGCTCCAGTGCTTCAAGTTCGGCTAGTTGTTTCATGGGGTATTTTGGCCGGTAGTGCGGTGGTCATCATCAACCGAGCATAGCCACGAAATGGCGCAAACCTGCATGCCATACCGCGGCGCACGGGCATGTCGTTTTGACTCGAAACCGTCACATTTGAAGGCTAGATTACAAACTCATTCAACGACGGAAAAGGAGTGTGCCATGCTCTGGAAACTATTTGGATTGCAGAAAAAACTAGACGCTTTGTTTGATGACGGGTGGGTCAGTCTGGGCATCTCGTCGGGTCGGGTCAACCCGCTTCTTGCGTCTGCAGTCACAGCCCTGGTGTACCCCCGTGAATAGGGTTATCCGGCATTTTGCGCTGCTCAGTAGCCTCGCCTGGGGGGTTCTGTTTGCCCTGCAACGCTCCCGATACCAGGCCTGGCGCATGCGCGCCTGAACACGGGTCAGCGCGGGTGGTTGCGCCGAAGGTCTACCGCGTGCAGAAACTTCAATAACGTGGAATGTGCTTTGAGGCGCTTGGCAATACCAAGGGCCTGTTGCAGGTCCCGTGCCGCTCCTATGGAGCTTTGCAGATGCGCCGCATGTCGGTACCAATGCTGCGCGCGGCGCTTGGGCAGCACCGTGCGCACGGCTTCCACACCGTAGCGTAGTCGTTTGGCCAGAATGCGCGCGTGGTGCAGGTTTTCGGGTTTAGGTGATTTCTTTAGCGTGGTTTTCAATTGGTCACGCAAGCGCTCCATGCGCTTGCTTGCCCACGGATGCAGGGTTGCATGGTTATCGACAGTCATGCCAGACGACGTTCCCACGCTTTGGCTCTCCAGCCATTCCGTCAGGGCTAACAGGGTGGTTCCGGTGCCGGGGTTGTGTAGTGAATTGCGCACCGACTGGTGTTCCTGTGCTGTCGCTTCTGCAAGCGCGCGCTGGAGGGCTTCCCAATGGGCCTGTCGTTTGGGGCTACCACCCACGTAGGCATTGGCCAGCATGGGCAGGGTTTGCAGATTGGCGACCTCCAAGTCGCGCAAGCGACCCAATGCTTTCAGCAAGGGTTTCAGTGCTTGCAAGGGCGGAACAGCCTGAGCCAGTGGCAGCTCCTTGAAGAGGGCAAGGGCGGTCTTGAAACGTCGCCATCCGACCCTTGCCTGGTGAACCACCTCGGGGTCGTCCGATGTGAGAAATGTGTGCAAGTTCCCACTGAAATGTTTGTACGTTTCCCGCAATACGCGCAACGCGGCTGCCGGCAAGTGCATTTCAGGCGTTAGCGCTGGCGGTTGTGCCCGCATGGGCTGGTCCAGCCCATTTTGTGCCAGTGCAAAGCCGCGTTGTGCTTTGCTGCCCCCCAGTGGAATCACCGCAACCGTACGGGCAATCTGGTGGGCGATGTCAAACAGGTTGGCCGGGCTGCCGGCTTTGAGTTCGAGCTCCAACTCGCAAATGGACGTGGTGCGGTCGCCCACCACTATTTGGCCCAGGTCCAGCGCCACTTCGACGACGCCGCCATCGGGGTTGCGTACGGTCCAGCGGGTGCGCGTGAAATCGGTGGTGAAACGCGCATTGAGCGAATGGAAGAGGGTACTGTCAGGGTCCAGCTGTAACCAGGGTGTGGCCCGAAGCAGGCTCAACTGAAGTGCCGGGCCGGGCACCGTGGCCTCCCACTCGCCACGCTGGCTCAATGCTGAGTCGCTGCTGCCACCCATCTTCAGGGTTTGCAGCCAAACCGGGTGATCGTCGCTTCCCACACGGCGCAAGCGCAGCGCTGTGCGCTGGCTGTTCAGCATGTCGTCGGGCGTGTCGTAGTAGGTGTTGTGCAGCCGTTCATGGGTCGCCTTGCGACGTGCAAGCAGGGGCAGGTGTGCCAAACGTTCTTCCAACGTGCAGGGGTCGGCAATCGGCAGCGCCAGTTTGAGTTCAATCTCGGTGAACATCGGGCCGGGCTCGTTAGCGCGGTTCATGGGCTGCACCTCGTTGCAAGGTTGTTGCTATAAAAAAAGTAGCTTATTGCGCTTATTTGACAAGGGCTAACAGGCATTTGAGTTATAAATTTTGGATTTAGTAGATGTCAGACATGCCGCGCCCATGGCCCCAGCGTGAGTTGTTCCCAGGCTCCCACAGTACGCGAAAACTCGCGTGATGCCAGCATCGACCTCTCGATCAACCCGATCTGCACGGCGCGGGCATACTGGGCGCGGGCAATATCAAATGGCAGTCCCAGTACATCCATAGCAAGTCCAGCAGCCTCGGATACCTGCATGGCCATGTCCGCTGATGAGTTGAAATCGGCTCTGGGTGGCTCTGATGCGGACGACAAAGCGATAGGCGTGAAAACGGTTTGCATAGCGAATCCTTGGTGAAGCGATGTTCATTTAAGCACATCAGGGTTAACCCTTAATAAATCAAGTGCAGCTGTAATGCTGTTGTGGTTTCGCCATAGGCTAAACGTGTCACACAACTGCCATTGAATTGACGTTTTGGCGTCATCTAAGTCTTTCAAAATTGCGCCATAACAAACGCGACGGAGAGAGAAATGGAAACGCAACTGCATACATCAACACAGTCCAGCCAAGCTAACGCGGCCACACCCCACCGGTTGGTGCAGGACTTAGCGCAGCAAGCTCAGCGCATTCTGCTGTGCACCGTTAGCGCCTACCGTGTCGATCAGTCACCGACCGCTCAACCGGCTGTGCAGCAGCGCCCCACGATTCGGGTGACCTGGGCCAAGCACCTCGACGAGGTGCGGGCGGCACAGCGCTTGCGACACGACGTGTTTGCCGGGGAAATGGGCGCACGCCTGAGCACTCCGATACCTGGTCACGACATCGACTTGTTTGACAACTTTTGTGAGCACCTGCTAGTGATCGATGAAGCCAGTGGCCAGGTGATTGGAACCTACCGCGTGCTGACACCGGTTCAGGCGCAGCGTGTGGGCAGCACCTACAGCGACACCGAGTTTGACTTGACCCGCCTGCGTACCCTGCGCGACCGCATGGTGGAACTGGGGCGCAGTTGTGTACACAAGGACCACCGTCACGGCGGGGTGATCATGGCGCTGTGGGGGGCTCTGGGCGCTTTCATGGTGCGTAACCAGCTCGACACCATGATTGGCTGCGCCAGCATACCGATGCTGCACAACGGTGTGGCCAGTGGTGATATGGCCGCCAGCATCTGGCGTCAGGTTCAGACCACCCATCTGGCACCGATTGAATACCGCGTCCATCCCCGCTTGCCATTGCCGGTTGAGCAACTGGACGCGTCGCTGGATGTCGAGCCTCCGGCATTGATTAAAGGCTACCTGCGTCTGGGCGCCAAGGTGCTTGGGCCGCCGGCCTGGGATCCGGATTTCAACTCGGCGGACTTGCCGATGATGATGCGCATCGCCGATTTGCCATTGCGCTACCGCAAACACTTCTTGGGGGCCTGATGCGGGTCGGCCCCGACGCCTTTGCTCCGCTCCTGCGGGGCATGCTGGACGGTGCTCACGATGACGAGGAAGAACGGCGCGCTGTGCGCTACCGGGCCATCTTCATTTCCGATGTTCACTTGGGTACAGCCGGTTGTCAGGCACAGGCGCTGCTGGGTTTTCTCAAGGCCAACTCCAGTGACTACCTCTATCTCGTGGGTGATATTGTTGACGGCTGGCAATTGCGGCGACGCTGGTACTGGCCCCAGTCTCACAACGATGTGGTGCAAAAGCTGTTGCGTCGAGCGCGCAAGGGCTGCAAGGTGGTGTTCATTCCCGGTAACCACGATGAGTTTGCGCGGGGGTTTTGGGGCCACGAGTTTGGCGGCATTGAGGTGCGTGACGATGCGGTTCACGCCACGGCCGATGGTCGGCGCCTGTGGGTCACCCACGGTGATCACTTTGATGGCGTCATTCAGTGCGCCAAGTGGTTGGCCTATTTGGGCGACAACCTGTATGAATTCACGCTCAAACTGAATCGCCACCTCAACGGCATGCGCGCACGCATGGGCTTGCCTTACTGGTCGTTGTCGGCCTACCTCAAGCACAAGGTCAAATCGGCGCTCAATTACGTGACAGACTTTGAAGTGGCGGTGGCGCAAGCAGCACGCGCCAAGGGGCATGACGGGGTCGTGTGCGGGCATATTCACCGAGCCGAGATGCGTGACATTCAGGGTACCCTTTACTGCAATGATGGCGATTGGGTGGAAAGCCGCAGCGCCCTGGTCGAGCACCAGGACGGGCGCCTGGAACTCATTTACTGGAACAACGAACGAACCAGCCCGGTGCTGGTCCCTGCACCACAGGAGGCACTGGCATGAAGTTGGTATTGATTACCGATGCGTGGCAACCGCAGGTCAATGGTGTGGTGACCACCCTGGTGGAATTGGTGCGCGAAATGCAGACACTGGGGCACGAGGTGGAGGTTATACACCCCGGCCTCTTTGACACGCGAGCCTGCCCGGGATACGCCGGTATTGATTTGGCGGTGCGTCCGGGGAAAATCCTGGCGAGCCGTCTGGATGCAATGGCGCCAGACGCCATCCACCTGGCCACCGAAGGTCCGTTGGGGTGGGCAGCCAGAGGCTATTGTCTGAAGCACGGTCTGGCATACACCACCGCGTACCACACCCGGTTCCCGGAAATACTGAAGGCCGCATTGAGAGTGCCTTTGTGGATGGGGTACGCCCTGTTTCGGCACTTTCACAGGTACTCGTCAGGTGTGCTGGTGCCAACGCCCAGCGTGTTGAAAATGTTGCAGCTACGCGGTTTTACCAACCTGCGCAGTTGGACGCATGGTGTTGATATGCAGCTTTTTAGTTACCACGAGGAGCCGCAGGTCTACGCGTCGCTGGGTGTGCTGGCGCGACCGGTTTCACTCTTTGTGGGGCGCGTCTCGTACGAAAAGAACATCGAGGCTTTTTTGAAGCTGGATGTGCCGGGAACCAAGGTTGTTTGCGGCGTAGGCCCGCTTGAGGCCGGGCTGCGCCAACGGTATCCGCACGTTCGCTGGCTGGGTGTACTGCCGCGCGAAGTGTTGGCGCAGGTCTATGCTGCAGCAGACGTCTTTGTCATGCCCAGTCGGTCCGAAACCTTTGGTCTGGTGATGCTGGAAGCAATGGCCACCGGCACGCCGGTGGTTGCCTACCCGGTGGAAGGGCCTTTGGAAGTAGTCGGGTCACCGCCAGCCGGTGGCGTGTTGGACGATGACCTTGCCAGCGCATGGTATGCGGCGCTGGCAGTTCCCCGCCACGCGGCCCGACAGCGCGCGCAGGCATTTGGCTGGGGCCGCGCCTCGCAGCTATTTGCCAGTCATCTGGTGCCAGCGCGCACCGGCATCCGGCTGGATGCGCGGCCATTGGTTCACAGTACTGTCACACAATTGTCACCAAACTCGTAAACAATTGTTCACTGTTGTGTCATAGTCAAGGCGTGCGTATGTTGTCATCTTTGAAGGCCCCTGAATTACTCGATCGCGACCACAGCATCCTGGCGTTCAATGAGCGGGTGCTAGATTGGGCTGTGCGCGATGACGTTCCTCTGATGGAGCGCTTACGCTACCTATGCATCGTTTCCTCCAATCTCGACGAATTTTTTGAAATCCGGGCCGAGCCGCATTTGATTGCCAACCAAGCCAAGGAGCGCAAGGGCCTGTATTCGGTCGGGTCGTTCGAGCGACTGGCCGCTTCCGTTAACGCGATAGTGGCGCGGCAATATGCGCTGTACAACGAAAAGCTCATGCCCGCATTTGAGCAACTGGGCATGAAAGTCATTTCCCATGGCGAGCGCAATGCAGCACAGCGCCAGTGGGTCAAGCAGTATTTCGAGCGGGAGGTGCGTCCGTTGTTGATCCCCGTGGGGCTGGACCCTTCCCACCCGTTCCCGCAAGTGGCTAACAAGTCGTTGAATTTCATCGTGCGACTGGGCGGTCGCGATGCCTTTGGCCGAGAGAACGAGATTGCGATCGTGAAAGTTCCGCGTGTGCTGCCGCGGCTAATCCGTATGCCTGCCAAGGTGTCGGGCGAGCGCTCCCTGTTTGTGTCGCTGTCCAGCGTCATCCGGGCACATCTGGCAGAGTTGTTTGCGGGTCGCCATGTGGGACAGTTCTCGCAGTTTCGGGTTACTCGGCATTCTGATCTGGCGGTGGATGAGGACGATGTCAAGAACCTGCGCATGGCACTGCGCCAGGGGCTGGTGCATCGCCACTACGGGCAGGCCGTGCGGCTGGAAGTGTCGGCGGGATGCTCCGAACATCTGTCAGATTTTCTGCTCAAGCAGTTTGAATTGCCCACCAAGGCACTTTATCGGGTAGCAGGGCCGGTTAACCTGGTGCGTTTGACGCAGCTCATTGACCTGGTGGACCGCCCCGACTTGTGCTTTGCGCCCTACAAGGCATCGTTTCCCGCGCAGATGGGTTCAGGGCAAAGCATTTTTGAACAACTCAAGCAGGGCGACATTTTGATCCACCAGCCATTCGAAAGTTTCGATGGGGTGCTGGAGTTTTTGCGCGAGGCGGTGGACGATGAGCAGGTGTTGGCTATCAAGCAAACCATTTACAGAACCGGCCCTGACTCCGAGTTGATGGACCTGCTGCGTGAGGCCGTGCGCCGTGGCAAGGAGGTCACGGTGGTGGTGGAACTCAAAGCACGCTTTGATGAAGAAGCCAATATCAACTGGGCTGAAATGCTGGAGTCCATTGGTGCGCAGGTGCTATATGGCGTGGTGGGCCTCAAGACCCACGCCAAGATGATGCTGATCACGCGCCGCGAGGGTAAATCCCTCAAGCGCTACGGCCACCTTTCAACCGGCAACTACAACCCCCGCACGGCGCGCCTGTACACCGATGTGAGCCACATCACGGCCGATACCGCACTGACGACCGACATGGAGCATGTGTTTGTGCACTTGGCCAGCCAAAGCCGATTGCCACCGTTGCGCAAGCTGTGGTTCGCACCGTTTTATTTGCATCGCAACATGATTGCCAAGATTGATGCCTTGGGCGCTGCGGCAAGCCGCGGCAAGGACGCCCGCATCGTCGCGAAAATGAATTCCCTGACTGACGAGGCGCTGATTCATAGCCTGATGCGGGCCGGCCGTAGTGGCGTCAAGATTGACCTCATTGTGCGAGGCGCCTGCATGCTTCCGGCACAGGTGCCGGGGCACACCGACAACATCCGGGTCCGCTCGGTGATCGGCCGTTTTCTAGAGCATTCACGGATTTTCTACTTCCGTGAAGGGGAGGTGCAAGACCTGTACTTGTCCAGTGCGGACTGGATGAACCGCAACATGGTGCGCCGCGTCGAACTGGCCTGGCCCGTAACCGACCAGGTGCAGCGTCAGCGACTGGTCGACGAGTGTCTTGTGGCTTACCTGCACGATGGCGTTGACGCGTGGGACCTGGGTGCTGACGGCACCTACACACGGTTTAAGGGTGACGGCAAGACGGTGGTGCACGGGGCCCAGGCGGCGCTAATGACTCGGTATGCGGACATTGAGAAGGCTTGAACGGAGAACAGACCATGGACCTGATCTTGTGGCGGCACGCTGAGGCCGTAGAAGGTGTCGTTGAGGGTGGCGACATGGACCGGTCACTCACCTCGCGTGGCGAGAAACAGGCCGCACGCATGGCCGCATGGCTGGACCGGCAAATGCCCGACAGCACCCGGATTTGGGTGAGCCCAGCACGGCGGGCTGAACAAACGGCCTTGGCTTTGGGGCGCAAATTCAAGTTCAACCCTGCCATTGCGCCATTGGGGACTGTGGACCAGTTGTTGGAGTTGGCTCAGTGGCCGAATGCCAAAGGTTGCGTGCTGGTAGTGGGCCACCAGCCCACGTTGGGACAGACCATTTCGAGCTTGCTGGGCTTGAGTACATCGGAATGCGCGGTCAAAAAGGGGGCAGTGTGGTGGCTGCGCTATCGCGAGCGTGAAACCACCGGGCAAACCGTCGTGGTGACGGTTCAGTCCCCCGATTTGTTATAGGCGCTTTCAGATGCCCTTTTAGCTTCCCTTGGCAGGCCGCCCGGTCTTGAGACTGGGAACTGCTTGCATTGCGGCTAAAAATGCCACGTCGGACATGGCGGCAATCGCCTTGACGCCGGCTCGCAGCAACTCGGTCTTCTTGGCTGGGCGACCCAATTTGGCAGCGCGCAGTTTGAGTGCATCCAGCACGGCGTACTCATCTTTTGGAAAAGTGAAGCTGTCGCGAACCATTTTTGGCTTTTTGGCCTTGGTCGCTTTCACGACGGCAACCTTGACCGCAGGTTTGGCTGCGGGTTTTGCGACCGGCTTTACTTTTGTAACTGGCTTTGCGACTGGCTTGGATGCCGCCTTGGGTTGCGCCTTAACGGGCGCTTTGACAGTCACTTTTGCTGGAGCGGTTGCTCGGACAGGCTTTTCAGCATTAGTAGTTACGGTCGTCATTGTAAAAGTCCCTTTTTTTAAACGGTATATACAGTTTATATCTATTAATGAATTCTGTCAAATAAATTGACTTCGTCACATTTTTGACATAAAGAAGTGCCATACTGAACGTGCGGAATGCGCCCCTGAGCGGCACGCATTGAATATGGAAAGGTTGGACTAGAAACATGTCAAACGACCTTGGCGACTTGAAGCGCTTGCATCGCAAGTTGGCGATCGCGCTGGGCGATCAGCATCCTGTTGTCGTACAACTGGAGGCGGAGATCACTGATTGCACCGTAAAATTAGCCCGGCCAGCTCGCTACGAGTGTGCGGCAAGTGTTCGCGAAATCAGGCGCTCAGCTAGTCAGCGCTTGAGAAATTTGAGTAACTTTGCGGCTTAGGCGCTTGGGCACTACTTGGGGAGTCGAATCGGTCGAACAAATTGGGTTTGACCATGGGCAGCGCTGTCGCCAGACCTGACGCTTCGGACTGCTTAGGTTTTGCTTTGCCATAGGAGCGTCGGCTGACTGTGAAAATTCGCCACTTGAGTGAACGGCTGACAAATCAGCCATTCACGACCGTGATTGGCTAGAACGTACAGAGACTGTACTTTTTTCACAGGGTTTACATAGCAGGCTGCATGCGTTTCCAACTGAAAGGTCCGAAGGTCTCCACGTCGTGCTTGTGGTTGGCCGCCGGGTCGATGCGCAACTGGAGCCATTCCAGCGGCATGGTCTCGCCGTGCAGCACAATGCGATGGAAGTTGGGCACGTTATAGCCATGGGCCTGGGTCAGGAAGGCGTCTGTTGGGCTCTTTCTTTCGGCCAGCATAGCCTCAGCACGACTGTCTGTGCATGCCACTGCGGGCTTGCCGGATTGAATCTCGATGACACAGGGTGCGCCCTTCATTAGCGGGTTGTCAGAACGGTAGGTGTGGGAGTCACCCATGACCATCAATACTGGCATGCCGTATGCCTTGGTGCCCTCGGCAAATTTGTCGAGGTACTGCTTGTAGCCATTGAGGTGCGCAGCGCCGGTCTTGGCGTCGTCTACGTCCCACATATCGGCTTGCGTCAGGATCACCATACCGACATAACCCTTGGTTGTGGCGCGGTTGTAGGCGGCATCTATCCAGCGCAGCGTGGCTGCGGTGCGCACTGCCACTTCGTTTTGTTGTTCCAGGCTCAGGGCGGGTGCGCCATACCAGGGGTCGGTACCGTTGTTGGATCCGCCGGGAATGTTAACGGTCACAAATAGCACCCCCGCCTTTTCCCACCAGATGTTTTCTACGAAGGCTTTGTCCGCAGGATGGGCAGGGTTGAATTCCACCGCTTGTGTGTGCACCGCCATCGGTACGCCCAAGGTTTGTCCGGGCTTGGCAAAGAAGGTGGAGCGAACCAGTTCCAGGTTGGCAATGGGGTTGCCCTTGTCATAGTCAATGAACTTGCCGCTGGCGTCGACCAAGTAATCGATGGTGCCCGTGGCCTTGTTATAACTGCCGCCGCCTTCTTTTGCCTTGTGGCAGTCCATCCACTCGTTGTCGCCCGGGGTGTAGACCAACGGCTTCTTGAAAGCAGCCCAATGTTCAGAAATGGTCTTGTTGTACTCTAGCGTGCAGTATTGTTTGCCCGCATGCGTATCACCAATGTGTGCCACCAATGAAATTTCAGAGTCAGCGTTAATTGCAGAAATGAAGCGCGGGTGGGCAACGAGTTGTCGGGTGTCCGTCGGCGAGGTGCCATAAGGTACATCGCCAATCAATGCGATCGTGAAAGCAGACGGTTGATCAGAGTCCAGCTTGCTGTGCATGACACTGCAACCGCTCAATGCGGTGGCCAATGCCACAACCAACGCTGGGAGTTTCAAATTGATAGAGGTTTTCATGCTGGGAGAGTGGTTAGGATTCAATGTACCGCGTTGGACAACTGTGTCACTTTGACGAACAGCATTTATCCACACAAATGTGTCAATTTGACGACCAAACTAATCTCAGGACACACCTCAGGGATGGACGCGGGTACCGATGCACTTGAAGCATTCGCCACATGTCAGATATGTGACGTTGCAAGGACGACACAAAAGCGAAGCCAGCGAGATACCTGCAGCAGCCAAAAGCGTTTTGTCAAAAAACTGCAATAGTTGAAAACTAATCTGTGAAAGGTTGAGTGAAATCCATTCACTTACGGTTCTTAAACCTTTTAGAAAGTTTTCAAGCATGCGATTCATTTCCACCAAGGGCGTTATCGCTCTGGCAGCATTGGCTGCCTCCGGCGCAACTTTTGCACAGGCAACACCTGCGCCGTCGGTTACTTTGTACGGCACCCTCGAAATGGCACTGGAAGCAAACAGTGACGGCACCACCAACCGCACGGCGTTGCAAAACTTTTCTTCCAACTTCGGCATCAAAGGCGAGCGCCAGGTCAGCGGCGACCTGAGCGGAATTTTTCAGGTGGAAACCGGCTTCGCGCCCGATGACACAGCTCAGAGCAAGACTCTTGCCAACCGGAACAGCTTTGTCGGCCTCAAAAGCAATTCAATGGGCACCCTGATTGTTGGCACCCATGACATGCCGCTGAAAGAATTGAAGGGTACGACCAAGATCATGCTGGGTGAAGGTGAAGCGATGGAAACCATCATTCACGGTCGCGGAACTAACCAGAGCGCATCTGCGACGGTGGTGCCTGTCAGAGGCATTGCCGGTACCGGTGCATTTGGTCAAGTTCATACGCGCAAGACCAATCTGGTTGAGTACTTCAGCCCGAAATTCAGCGACATCGTGGTGAAGTTCGCCTATTCCCCTGATGAAGCTGCCCCGGTGGCTGTTGCCACGGCTCCAGCCTACAGCCAGGCCATGGTCGGCGCGTCGATTGAATACAACAACGGCATCTGGAATATGGGTTTTGCAGCCCAGTCGCAGGACAACGCTATCAAGCCAACCATTGCGACGGCTCCTGCCGCATCCATACCTGGGTATGCATTGCAGGCAACCAAGACCACACTGGGCGCGCAAATGGGTGCCTGGAAAGCTGGTCTGGCTTTCAGTACCATTGACAGCGGTGCCGGCAAGAAGACCAGCAACTGGATGATTTCTGGCGCATACGCTATGGGGCCCATCGTCTTGAAGGGCAATTACGGCGCGTCTAGCGAATCCTTCAGTGGTGCAGCAGACGATCTGACGCTGGCCGGAGTGGAAGTCGATTACGTGCTGGACAAATCCCTCACGTTGTTTGGACAATATTCCCAGATCACCAACAGCAAGAATGCCAAGGCTTACTACACGCAGTCTGACAACTTCCCTGCAGCAGCAGCCGGCAAGAACCCTACTGCTTTGAACTTCGGCATTCAGTACAAGTTCTAATCTTTACGGTCAAGTGGATTGGCCGCATACTAACCTCGTGTCTACGCCCCTATCGGGTGCGCTCTCACGGTTGGTGTGCGGCCACCCTTCGAATTCAGTCGGTGCATCAATACATTTGTGCTGCCATAAAACCGTCATAAATTTGTAGTATTGCTGTGCCATCATCATTTGATGATTAAAAGCAAATTGCCCAAATTCAAGCGCACAATTTCGACCCAACCGGCAGCTGTGGTCTCGCGTGAGCAGGTGTGTCTTTCGCTCATCGCGCGGCTGCAGGCGCTGAGGCAATCCATGCACGACCGCGAGGCGGCAATGGAAGTTGAGTTGTCCCGCGTATCTGAAAAGTACCAGGACAGTGCACGAAACCTGATCCACTATCTGGCATTGCGTGTGCATGACATCAGGCCGTTGCAAGAGCAACTTTCGTGGCTTGGGTTGTCATCTCTTGGGCGCTCCGAGTCACACGTGCTGGCCAATCTGGACAAAGTACTTGGCATCTTGCATTGCTTGACCGGGCAAGACTGGCTGGACAAATCTGCAGAAGAACCCGCTGGCAGTGTCAGCAGCCGCCGCTTGCTTGAGGGGCACTCCACTGACCTGCTGGGCACCTATCCACCGGGCCGACCGGTGCGAATCATGGTGACGCTACCGTCATCCGCGGCAACGGACTACAGCGTGGTCCGTGAACTGGTGGAGGCTGGCATGGACATTGCCCGCATCAACTGCGCTCATGATGATGCGGTTGCGTGGAAGGCAATGGCCGCCAATGTTCGCCACGCGGCCAAAGCGGTGCAACGGCAAGTTCGCATATTGATGGATCTTGGTGGACCAAAAATCAGAACGGGTGAAGTGGCGCCCCGACCACCCGTATTGCGGATGCGTCCTCAGAGGGATGAATATGGTCGACCGTACAAACCCTATCGTTTGGGGCTCAAGTCAAACAGTGCGCCCAACGGCATGCCCGATGCTGATGGATGCATAGCTGTTGAAGGCAAATGGCTGTCCCATCTTGAAGTGGGCTCACAAATCGACTTCGCGGATGCACGCGGCGCCAAGCGCCATCTGCTAGTGGTCCAATGTGTCGCGTTGGGCGCCATCGCTGAAAGTGTGCAGACCGCTTACCTGACGCCTGACACGTTATTGACTATCCACGGGGCCGATGGAAAGAAATGGCGGTCCACGTTGGCTGGCCAGATCGAAAATTTGCCAGGAACACTGCACCTGCATATGGGTGATGTCATTCGGGTGACGCGCGATGGCCTTGGGCAAGCTGCGGTGGTGGTGGATGAGGGGGACTCGATTGCGATCAAGGAACCTGCTCACATTGCCTGCACATTACCGCAGGTACTCGATCAGGTTCGCAAGGGCGAGCGCATGTGGTTCGACGATGGAAAAATTGGTGGCGTGATTCGAAAGGTTGCAGACGACTGGCTGGAAGTCGAGATTACCCAGGCTCGTGATGGCGGGGAAAAGTTGATTGGAGACAAGGGTATCAATTTTCCGGACAGCGAACTGGATTTGCCCGCGTTGACTGACAAGGACCTTGCGGACCTTGATGCCGTGGCGCGAGAGGCCGATATGGTTGGCCTCTCCTTCGTCCAGCAGGCCAGTGATGTTTATTTGTTGCGCGAACACCTGGACCGACTCGGTCGCAGCGACATTGGCGTTGTGCTGAAGATTGAAACCTTGAAAGGTTTTGAGAATTTGCCTGAACTCATGCTGGCTGCCATGTCCGGTGGTTGCGCTGGTGTAATGATTGCGCGGGGCGATCTCGCGGTGGAGTGCGGGTATGAGCGCCTGGCAGAAGTTCAGGAGGAAATACTTTGGTGTGCCGAGGCGGCGCATATGCCGGTGATTTGGGCTACCCAGGTACTCGAAACACTTGCCAAAACTGGCGTACCTTCACGAGCTGAAATATCGGATGCAGGTTTGGGCGTTCGCGCGGAATGCGTGATGTTGAACAAGGGCCCCTACATTACCGACGCCATTCGAACACTGGACGATATCCTGCGGCGAATGGGCAGTCATCAGGAGAAAAAGCGTTCTTTGCTCAGGGCGCTGCGCTCTTGGAGTGGCAAGGAACGGGTTGAGAGAAATGACTATGTCGATGGATAAAGTCTCGGAGATGCTGCGAAAGCAACGGCGCGTGGAGGGCATGGTGCATGGTCAAAGCATGCCGCGCCACGAGATCATTGAAACCCTGGTGCACAGACAGCACTCTGCAGAATTGCAGAATTTCATAGCCCAAACGCCATCCGAGGAAATTGGCGCAATACTGGAGGCACTGCCCCCCGCCGACGCCACCCCTTTTTGGCAGCAAGTGTCAGAAGGCCGCCAAAATGAGATCCTCTGGGAGGTGTCCGACGCGTGTCGCGAGCGACTGGTAGGCAATCGTGAACCGGCATTTGACGCCACGCAGATCAATGCTTTCGAACTGCGGGAGGGTAGATTGCAATTGGTCGCCATCGACAGTCGAAAGCACTTGGAGGGCATTCGTCCGGTCTGGATAGACCTGATCAATGCAACCAAGGCAGAGCGCAGCTACGTGGGGGCTCATTTCGGCTTGGCGCTACCAGACCCTGGCGACATCACGGACCTGGAGGTCAGCAACCGATTCCATGTAGAAGCAAACGGTGATGTCCACCTCCACTCCAACTTCCTGCTCGACAGGGAAGGCAACTCGCGCAGCGTTCCGGTCGTCTTTATCGTGCACGGTGGCATCTTGTTTTCGCTTCGCAACGAAGACCTGCCGGTGTTCAGGTTGCAGCGTCGACGTGCCGCCACGCAGCCGGGCTATGCATTGGATTGCAATGATTTGCTGATTGATTTGTATGGTGCAGACGTCGAGTATTCAGCGGATTCGCTGGAAGACATCTACACCACGTTGGGCAAAGTGGGTCGCCAGGTGTTGAGTGAGGCCATCAGCGACCGGGAAGCTGCGACCATTCTGGGCGATATCGCGGAGGAGGAAGACCTGAATGGTCGCATTCGCAGCAATATTCTGGACACGCAGCGGGCCATCAACTTCTTGATCCGTTGCAAGACCCTTGCGCCGGCTCAAATTGACGACGCCAGGCAGATACTTCAGAACATCGAGTCATTGAACAGCCACACCTCGTTTCTGTTCGACAAGATCAATTTTCTGATGGACGCAACCATCGGTTTCATCAATATCAACCAGAACAAGCGCATCAATCAGTTGACGGTATTTGGTGTTGTGTTCATGCCCATTAACATTTTGGCGGGTGTGGGCGGTATGTCCGAGTTTTCCATGATGACCCAAGGCATTGCGTGGCCGTTGGCCTTTGGCGGCTTTTTACTTGGAGCCGTGCTGGTGGGCGCCTTGACTTGGGTTGCACTCAAGCATTTTGAGAACCGTCAGACCAAGCCCGGCAAGTCTGTGCGCGCACCGTGAGTTGTGGCGCAATGCGATGTTCGAGTTTCGTTGCTACATTGTTGATAGCTGCTCACGCATATTCTACGAGCGCTAGAGGCCTATTTGACCATGTAGACTTTTGGTCGTGCATATCCTTGAGCACTGCCACGGCATGATGCAGGTTTTCCGTTTCCTGCGCCACACTGGTTGCACCTGATTGTTCACCTGCTAACAGCCCATGACGTCCAGCGACCACGCCGTTTTTTGCCAGGCATGGGCTTCTTCGCGCAGCAAGTAGGCTGACTGCGGATAGGCCTCTGCCCAGCCGGCACGGCAGCGCAATTGCATGCTGCGCCCCCCAGCATCGGTTCGGGACAGTGTCATGCCGGTCAAGTCTGGGTCGCGCCGGGCGTGGCTCAGAATGACGGCTAGGCGTAGTGCAATCAGCTGGGCAGCCAGATCGGTTTCTTCCAGCGCCGTCTCGACCTTGCGCAGCTTGCCCCGGTGCCCCAGCACCAAGAGGCTCAGACGGTGCATTTCCGAGAGCGAAAAACCCATGGCATCCGCGTTGTCCAGAATATAGGCGCCGTGCTTGTGGTAGTCGCTGTGCGAAATGTGGCTGCCGATTTCATGCAACTGCGCAGCCCACTTCAGTTTCTGAAGATGGCAGATGTTGTTCGCTGAAGCCAGCGTGCCGTGGCTGGCCGTCAATTGAGTGAACAGTTGCGCGGCGACTTTGCCCACGCGTGCACCATGGGTTGCATCCACGCCAAACTTGCTGGCCAGGCGCTGGACCGTCTTTGCCTGCAAATCGTCGTCCTGGCTGGACGCACCCAGCAGGTCACAGATCAGGCCGTGGCGCAATCCACCTGCAGCCTGGTGTAACGTTTTTATGCCCAGCAGACTGAAAATGGCGCGCACGATGCTGACGCCGCCGCCAATGATGGCTTTGCGGTCTTCGCGCATACCCGCCAACTTCAACCTGTCAGCGCTTTGTGCCGAGATCAGCTTGTCCATCAGCCAGTCCAGTCCGTCTTGCGTAACGGATCCACTGGGCCAGCCGCATGCAACCAGCACGTCAGCGATGGCACTGACCGTTCCGGCAGAACCGTAGGCCGCATCCCACAGACTGGGGTGGTACGCGTCAAGCGCTTCGTCCAAAACAGCTTTAGCCGCAATTTCTGCAATCGTGAATGACTTCTTGGTGAACTGTCCGTCGGGGAAATACCGGTTTGACCAGGCAATACTGCCAACCCGGAAGGACTCCATGACCACTGGTGTTGGCCCCTTGCCCAAAATCAGTTCGGTCGAGCGCCCGCCGATGTCAATCACAATGCGCCGTTCGTCCGATTGCGGCAGCATTTGTGCCACGCCCTGGTAGATCAGTCGTGCTTCTTCGCGACCCGAGATGATGTTGATGGGAAAACCCAGAATGGCATTGGCGCGCAGGAGGAATGCGTCACGATTGCGTGCCTCGCGCAGGGTTTGCGTGGCCACAGCCCGTACTTCACCGGGTTCGAAGCCCGCCAGTCTCTCCCCAAATCGGGCCAGGCAGTCCCAGCCATTTTGCATGGCGGCGACGGTCAGGTTGCGTTCTTCGTCCAGACCACCGCCCTGGCGGACAGTCTCTTTAAGATATTCAGTGCGTTGAAAGGCACCGTGTTCAATGCGTCCAATTTCCAGACGAAAGCTGTTGGATCCCAAATCCACAGCGGCCAGGCGAGTTCCCATGCGTGTTGGTTCTTTTCTTCTAGATGGTGGCGATATCGCTTGAGCATAGCACCGGCCACCGATACGCCATTATGTTGCCGGGGTAGTTCTCAACCTGCCGGCTTTGACTGGATTACTTCTTGGCAGGCATCAACACAGTGTCGATGGTGTGAATGACGCCATTGGTTGCTTGCAAATCAGGGGTCACAACCACTGCGCTCTCGATGGTCACAAAGTCGCCCGCCTTGGACAATGCCACACTGGCGCCGTTGACTGTCTTGACGCTCGCGTTCTTGACGTCTGTTGCCAAAACTTTGCCGGTAAGCAGGTGGAGGGTCAAAGCATCCTTCAGTTTTGACGGATTGCTGGACAATTCAGCCATGGCACTGTGGGGTGCCGCTTTGAACGCATCGTTGGTGGGGGCAAAGACCGTAAAGGGGCCACCTGCTTTTAAAGTTTCAGTCAGTCCAGCTTGTGCAACCAGGGCGTTCAGTGTGCTCAATGCTGGATTGGCGGCAATAGTGTCGGCCAGATTGACCGGGCCGGGGGGCGTCGCACATCCGGCCAATGCCAGCGCGAGGCCGGCAACCAGGGCGATGCGGCGGGGGAGGGAAGATGCATTGAACTGTGACATGGTGTATTCCATCGGGTTGGTTTAAAAATGCCAAGCGTAAAAACCTCTTGTGACAACCATGTGACAAACGCATGAATGTTTGTTCCCTATTCGGTGGGTGGCCTTCACGCTGTGGGTGCAATACGGTACCGATTTCAAATTCCAGCAGTTTTGTCACAGACTTGTCACATTACTTTCTTAAAGTCCAACCATTCCTCAATCAACCGAATTAAAGGTTACCCATGCGAATGACTTTCAAATTACCGCTTTTGTCCTTGGCTCTAGCCTCTACCCTGGGTTTTGCTGGTGCCGCCAGTGCCCAGGAAGTGACTGGAGCAGGTGCAACCTTTCCAGCACCCATTTACGCCAAATGGGCGTCCGAGTACAACAAGGCGACCGGTGTGAAGGTGAACTACCAGTCCATCGGTTCAGGCGGCGGCATCAAGCAGATTGACTCCAAGACGGTCGATTTTGGTGCGTCAGACATGCCTTTGACAGACGAAGTTCTGAAGACCAAAGGCCAGATGCAATTCCCTACGGTGATGGGAGGTGTGGTTCCGGTGATTAACGTCAAGGGCATTGAGCCTGGACAGCTCAAATTGACGGGCCAGTTGCTGGGCGACATTTTTCTCGGAAAGATTGCACGCTGGAATGACCCTGCCATCAAGGCTTTGAATCCGACGCTGGCGTTGCCCGATGCGGCGATTGCCCAGGTTCGCCGCGCTGATGGCTCTGGCACCACGTTCATCTTCACCAACTACCTGAGTAAGGTGAATGCAGAGTGGAAGTCGAAGGTGGGAGAGGGTACTGCTGTGAATTGGCCAGTGGGCGCCGGTGGCAAGGGCAATGAGGGTGTTGCTGCGTTCGTGGGTCGTTTGCCCAATTCCATGGGCTATGTGGAATACTCCTACGTCAAGCAGAACAAGCTGAACTACGCCACGGTGCAAAACTCGGCTGGAAATTTTGTAAAGCCTGAAGATGAGAGCTTCAAGGCCGCAGCTGCGGGCGCGGATTGGGCCAAGTCGTTCTACCAAATTCTGACTAACCAACCCGGTAAAGATGCATGGCCAATTTCCGGTGCCACCTTCATCCTGATGCACACCAAGCAGGACAAGCCGGCAAGTGCAACCGAAGTACTGAAGTTCTTCAGTTGGGCCTACAAAAATGGTGACAAGACCGCTGCCGATCTGGACTATGTGCCCATGCCCAAGCCTGTGATTGCTGCAATCGAAAAATCCTGGGGTGAGATCAAGGACAACGCCGGCAAACCGGTGGCGTTCAAGTAAGCAGCCAGGCATCCGGTACGGGTTAGAACGGCAAGGTAACCATGTCAACTACACTGGCTCACGGCGACTTTCCGTCCAACCCTTCTGCCACCCAGTCGGTACGCGCAATGATCCAACCTCCACCTGTCAAAAAAGCCCGTTCGGGCCCTTGGGCTGACCGAGTTTTCGGTTGGCTGGCCAAGGCGGCAGCGCTTTTTACGCTGTGCATGCTGATCGCCATTTTGGGCTCGCTCACGATCAATGCTTGGCCTGCCATTGACAGGTATGGGTTGGGCTTTCTGACCAGCACCACATGGGACCCGGTCAAGGAAGAGTTTGGTGGCCTGGTGATGATTTATGGCACCCTGGTTACATCGTTCATTGCGTTGCTCATTGCCGTGCCCGTGAGTTTCGGCATCGCCTTGTTTTTAACCGAGCTGTCACCGGCCTGGCTCAAGAGGCCGCTGGGTACCGCCATCGAGTTGCTGGCAGCCGTACCGTCCATCGTCTATGGCATGTGGGGTCTTCTGGTCTTTGGTCCGGTGTTGGCGACCTATGTGCAGGAACCGCTTCAGGCTGCTTTTACCGGTGTGCCCTACCTCGGGGCCTTTGTTTCGGGCCCGCCGGTCGGTATTGGCATTTTGTCGGCCGGCATCATTCTGGCCATCATGATCATTCCGTTTATTGCTGCGGTGATGCGGGATGTTTTTGAAGTCACGCCACCCTTGCTCAAGGAGTCGGCATATGGACTTGGTGCTACAACATGGGAAGTTGTGACCAAGGTTGTACTGCCCTATACCAAGACAGGTGTCATTGGCGGAATCATGCTGGGGCTGGGTCGGGCCATTGGCGAGACCATGGCGGTGACATTTGTCATCGGCAACTTCAACCAGTTGGATTCTTTGAGCCTTTTTCAAGCCGCCAATAGCATTACTTCCGCCTTGGCCAATGAATTTGCCGAAGCGGGGGAGGGGTTGCACCAAGCTTCGTTGATGTACCTTGGATTGGTTTTGTTCTTTATTACATTTGTAATTTTGTCCTTGTCCAAGTTGCTTTTGTCACAACTTCGCAAGAACGAAGGAGCCAAAACATGAGCGTCACGGCATACCAAATGCGTGCGGCCAAGTTTGCCTACCGCAAGCGTGTCAACCAACTAGCGACCGGCATGGCTCTGGCGGCCATGGCTTTTGGTCTTTTTTGGTTGTTCTGGATTCTCTGGGAGACGATTCGCCTGGGGATTGGCGGCCTGACGGTTGCCACGTTTACCCAGATGACGCCACCACCCAATGACGAAGGCGGGCTGGCCAATGCCATCTATGGTTCGTTCATCATGGTCATGCTGGCAACGGGATTGGGCACGCCCATTGGCGTGATGGCGGGCATTTATCTGGCGGAGTTTGACTCCAAGAGCTGGCTCGCGACCGTTACCCGTTTCGTCAACGATATCTTGTTGTCGGCGCCCTCCATCGTTATTGGCCTGTTTGTTTACGCGGTGGTTGTTTCGCGGTTCAAGTCGTTTTCAGGTTACGCCGGGGTTGTCGCGTTGTCTTTGCTGGTGATCCCGGTTGTGATTCGTACGACCGAAAACATGCTGCAACTGGTTCCACCCGGTCTGCGTGAAGCGGCCTATGCACTGGGTGCGCCCAAATGGAAGGTTATTTTGAGTATCACGCTCAAGGCGGCCAGAACCGGCGTGATTACCGGCGTTTTGTTGGCGGTGGCGCGTATCGCAGGTGAGACTGCACCATTGTTGTTTACTGCTTTGAGTAACCAGTTCTGGACCAGCAGCCTAAGCGAGCCGATGGCCAGTTTGCCGGTTACGATCTTTAAGTTTGCCATGAGTCCCTACGAAAACTGGCAGAAGCTGGCGTGGGCTGGTGTCTTCATCATTACTGCCGCTGTTTTGGGCTTGAATATTTTGGCGCGGGTGTTGACCCGCACCAAGATTTGAGCTCTCCTGCGGCCATTATTCCGAAAAATATCCCATGCTGAATACTTCTACGGCTCCTGAAAAGACCAAGATCGCAGTCAAGGATCTGAACTTCTTCTATGGCAAGTTCCATGCGCTGAAAGAAATTAATCTGGAGATTCCCGAGAACAAGGTGACAGCCTTTATCGGTCCTTCAGGCTGTGGCAAGTCAACACTGCTGCGGGTCTTTAACCGCATGTTTGAGCTTTATCCGGAGCAAAGGGCTGAAGGCCAAATTCTTCTCGACGGTGAGAACCTGCTCACCAGCAAGGAAGACGTTGCCTTGTTGCGGGCCAAGGTTGGTATGGTGTTCCAGAAGCCAACGCCGTTTCCGATGTCAATTTTTGACAACATTGCTTTTGGTGTGAAACTGTTTGAGTCGCTCAACACAACGGACATGGAAGAGCGGGTCGAATGGGCCTTACGAAAATCTGCGCTTTGGAATGAGGTCAAGGATAAATTGCAACAGAGCGGCTCCAGCCTGTCGGGCGGACAACAGCAGCGTCTTTGCATTGCCCGCGGCATTGCCATCAAACCCGAAGTGCTGCTGCTTGATGAACCCTGTTCTGCACTGGACCCCATATCAACGGCCAAGGTGGAGGAACTGATTGTGGAACTCAAGAGCGATTACACGGTGGTCATCGTGACCCACAACATGCAGCAGGCAGCGCGCTGTAGCGACTACACGGCGTATATGTACCTGGGCGATCTGGTGGAGTTTGGCTCGACGGAACAAATGTTCTTCAAGCCCACTCGCAAGGAAACCGAAGACTACATCACAGGCCGATTCGGATAGAAAGAAGATATGGCAGACAAACATTTATCAACGCAGTTCGACAGTGAATTGACCTCCGTTTCCTCGCAGGTGATGGAACTCGGCGGATTGGTCGAATCACAAATCAGACGTGCCATTTACGCGCTGTCACAATTCAGTGTGGAGGTCGCCAACGAGGTGAGCGCCAATGAGGCGCGAGTGAACGCGATGGAAGTAGAGATTGATCGCGATCTTTCATCGATCATTGGAAGACGCCAACCTACCGCGCGCGATCTGCGGTTGTTGATCGCTATTTCGAAAACTACTGCGAATCTGGAGCGGGTTGGCGACGAGGCGGAAAAAATTGCCCGCATGGTGCGCTCCATTATCCAGAGCGGTTCACCGCGGTCGTTGCCGTCCCTGGAATTGCGGGTTGCCGCCGATCTGGCGTCTGGCCTGCTTAACAAAGCGCTGGACGCCTTTGCCCGGCTCGACGTGAATGCGGCGGTTGCCATTCTGAAAGAGGACAACCTGATCGATGCGGAGTTTGACGGTTTTGTGCGCAAACTCATCACCTACATGATGGAAGACCCACGCATGATTTCACCGAGTCTGGATTTACTGTTTCTGGCTAAAGCGATCGAGCGCATTGGCGACCACGCAAAAAATATTGCCGAGTTCATCATTTATGTGGTCAAGGGTGAAGACGTGCGGCATACACCGATGGAAAAAATCGAGTCGGTGGTCAAGTGAGAACCATGCCGTCGGTCCTGGTGGTCGAGGACGAGTCTTCGATTGCCGAACTCATTGCAGTCAATCTGCGGCACAACGGGTTTCGTCCGATTTGGGCTATGGACAGCGTCACTGCGCAAAAAGATCTCGATGCAAGTCTGCCCGACCTAATACTGCTGGACTGGATGCTTCCAGGCGAGAGCGGCTTGACGCTGGCCAAGCGCTGGCGTGCTGACCCTCGAACGCACGCGGTTCCCATCATCATGTTGACGGCTCGCGGCGATGAAGCAGACCGTGTTGCGGGGTTGGATGCGGGCGCAGACGACTATATTGCGAAGCCGTTTTCAACCAAGGAACTATTGGCTCGCATACGTGCCGTATTGCGCCGTCGTACGCCTGAGCAAGCGGGCGAGGTTCTGGCCATGGGCGCGTTGGTGCTGGACCCCACGACCCATCGGGTGTCGTTTGAAGACCGGCCGTTGAAGTTGGGTCCCACAGAGTTCAAATTGCTGCATTACTTTATGGGCCATGCAGAACGGGTCCACAGCCGCTCGCAGTTGCTGGACAAAGTATGGGGTGACCATGTGTACATCGAAGAACGTACGGTGGACGTGCACGTCAAGCGCTTGCGCGAAGCAATGGCGCAGGCCGGAACGATGGTTGAGACCGTGCGCGGCGCCGGTTACCGTTTGACCATTACCCCCGCGCCAGTGGCTGCTGGCGCAACAACAGAGAAGATCAGGACCTAGCGGGATACCGCCTAACCCGATGCTTTGGCGACTCACCACCCTTGTGTTGTGTCAGGCCTGCGCCGCAGGCTTGGGTTGGTTTGTGGCCCAGGACGGAGACAAATCGATCGTGGCGTTGTCATGCGCGCTGGCTGGGAGCTTGTTGTGGTTCGTGATGGACTGCATGCGGGGACTGCGCTTGCTGCGATGGTTGCGCGAAGGCGCTGCGACTGATTTGTCCCTGGGCAACGGCTTGTGGGGCGAGGCTTACGACCGGGTGCGCCGCATGCTGCGCAATGGCCATCGTCTGACGGTCGAGAGTGATAGCCGCTTGGAAGACTTTCTTGCTGCGTTACAAGCATCTCCTAATGGCGTGGTGCTGCTGGACTCCGATACACGCATCGAATGGTTCAATCAGACAGCGGCCGAGCATTTTGGATTTGATGCGCGGCGCGACATGCTCCAGCACATTGGAAACTTGGTGCGCGACCCGGGCTTTGTTGCCTATCTGGCGGCACGCAATTTCTTGCACGACATCACGATGCCGGGCCGTGAGAGTAATGCGTCAAAGCCTGTCAAAATTTCTGTGCACGTTCATCCCTACGGGGAGGGGCGTGTGCTTCTGCTGTCGCGTGACATTACGGCGGTCGAACAGGCCGAAGCCATGCGCAGGGATTTCGTCGCCAATGTCTCCCATGAAATACGCACACCGCTGACAGTGCTGGCCGGGTTTGTTGAAACCTTGCAGACACTGTCCCTGGAGGAGCAAGAGCGCCAGCGTTATCTGGCTTTGATGTCGCAACAGGCACAGCGCATGCAGTCATTGGTTAGCGATCTATTGACACTGTCCAGGTTGGAGGGTAGCCCGTTGCCATCGACACATGACTGGGTTTCGGTCGACTTATTGATGCGTCAGTGCGAGCAGGACGCCCAGGGACTGTCCCAAATTTTGTCCGGTCAGCTCCATGATTTGGTGTTCAAACGTGCGCCAGGGTGTGAGATTGCGGGCTCTTCGACGGAACTGTACAGCGCCCTCTCCAATTTGATCAGCAATGCAATCCGCTATACCCCAGTTGGTCGGCGTATTGAGGTGGAATTCAGTTTACGACCTGAGGGAAATGCAGCGTTTCAGGTGCGCGACCAAGGCCCAGGTATCGCGCTGGAGCATATTCCGCGATTGACGGAGCGTTTTTATCGGGTGGATCGCAGCCGGTCTCGCGATACCGGTGGGACTGGGCTGGGACTGGCCATCGTCAAGCATGTGTCGCAGCGGCACGGGGCGGAACTTTCAATTGAAAGTGTCCCGGGCAAAGGTTCAATTTTCACTATCGGCTTTCCTGCCCACCGTGTGCGCCAGGCTTTGGTCGGATCAACCGTCGAGTCAACGGTCAGTTCCGTTTGAATAGCAATACCGATTCACCCGAGTTAGCGGAATGGTGAATGACATCCTGCAGCGTCCAGACTGTAAGATCGACGCTGTCGGGTACTGACAGGTCAGCGTTGGGTTCAAGCAGCAGCCACGCGCAACTTGACTTGTTTTGCATCGGTTTCAGCAGCAGCTTGCCGTAATACTGGAATGCCGCGATTTGGCCCTGTCCCAATCCAAGTGTCTCCAAACAGCCGGGCACGTTCATGCGCGCAATGGTGCGTTGTACCAGCCCCGTGTAGCTTTGCGTGTGGTTGAGCAAGGGCATCCACAACGTCATCAGCAGCAGCCAGCTCAGTGCTGCACCACCGGCTGGCAAGACCAAGCTCTTCCAGATGGCAGCACGGTGCCGCCCGACTCGCCATTTCACCAGCCAGGTCCACGCCAGCGTGGCCAGGCAGGCAATGACAAATGCAAAGAGCGAAAAACTTGCTTCAAATCCTGGTGCCAGGCGAGCCACATTGGCCGCTGGCTGCGCGGGAACTCCGGTTTGCATGGCAATCCAGACAACCCAGATGATGAAGGCACAACCTGAGAAGAATAGCAAGGTGAACCAGTCAATCAGTGCCGCAACCTGGCGTTTGAGTGTGGGCAGAGCAAACGCGGCGAGCGTTGCCATGGTGGGCAACGCCAATAGCAAACTGCGGTCAGAAGACCCGGTAGTCAATGTGGCAACCAAACACACACCGACGAACCAGACCGGTAATGCGATGTGTCGGCTGATGCGCCGATTGAATAATTGGTGACGCCACCGCCATAGGGTCCACAGGGCCAGGGGCCAGGCAGGCCAGGTAAACCATACCAATAGTTCGAAGTAGCCACTCCAGTCGGTCCACTCGGCGTTTGGTAGCTCGATTTTCCAGCGCAGCAAATCAAACGACATTGCCAACGCCAATGCCAACAAGCTCGCAACGGCAATAGTGGCGCTTTCCTGGGTAATTCGACGACTATGTGCGGTGTTCTGGGGCTCTTTTGGCTGATCGAGGTAATGCAATACGGCGCTACCGGATCCAAATAGCATCGCCATGCTGGGAGCGCCCGACAGGGCTAGGCCGATCAAACCAGCCGCTGCTGCTGCGGTTGGCCCGTGTCGCCGGTAAGGTAGCGCCGCTACGGCGTAAAAAAACAACGCTGAAAAGCCCAGTTGTGACAGCGCCGGTGTTGTCTCATGTGACAGCTGAGCCAGGCCCAAACAGGCAATGAACGCCAGTAACCCGCCATCAGCCATGGCGCAGGCGTAGTCTGCTGGCAGCGCCTCCCCGCCAAAGGCAAAGGCGACCGGTTGGGCGAGCGGATTACGCGCCAGATAGTAGGTGCCATACCAGGTTGCCAGCATGGCAAGCGCCAGCAGCATGCCGAACGGGACACGGACCATAAAGTCGGTGCTGGCCCATGCAGGAGTCAGTTGAATTGCCCAAGCGCCCAGCCAGTAGGGCAGTACAGCGGGGTTGTCCGTCGGGACACCCATCAAGGTAGGGGCCAACCAACTGGAACTGCCATAGGCTAGTTCTGACATATAGCCAAGCGCGGTCATGTCGGCGCTTTTCCAGCCATCCCGGCCAATAAAGCCACTGAGCACATAAGCGCAGCACAGCAACAACAGAGCCCAGCGCGGAAATCTCCGCGCGCCGGCCTGCGTCACGATGGCGGGGGTAGGAATATTCACTGGTTAGGGTGCAATAAAAAAGCAGCGCGGAAAACCGGGCTGCTTTTCTGTGACGGTTCAGGCCAAAACCTGAATCGGTTTATTCGGCTGCTGCAGGCGCCGCGGTCTTGGCTTTTCCGAAACGGTTGCGGAAGCGCTCGACGCGGCCGCCCATGTTGTCGACGGATTTTTGTGTGCCGGTGTAGAAAGGGTGCGATTCACTGGTGGTATCAAGCTTGTACAGTGGCAGCTTGCGGCCGTCTTCCATATCAATCATTTCTTTGGTGTTGGCGCAAGAACGTGTCACAAACTTGAAGTTGTTGGACATGTCCATAAAGCACACTTCACGGTAATTGGGGTGAATGCCTTCTTTCATACTATCTCCATCAGTAGCAATAGCCGCGCTGGCCTATCCAGCGTACTTTTCGCGTAAATCATCGATTATAACTGTTTCTCCGCCGTGCCGTCCCGAGGCGAAATGCGGCCCCCTCAGGGGCAGCGACCCGCGCAGCGGCGCAGCGTGGAGGCTAGTTACCCGCCCCGGCGCATCATGTCAAAGAACTCGCCATTGGTTTTGGTGGCGCGCATCTGTTTGAGCACCATCTCCATCGCTTCCACTTCATCCATGTTGTAGAGGAACTGCCGCAGGATGCGGGTTTTTTGCAGAATTTCAGGCTGCAAAAGCAATTCCTCGCGGCGTGTGCCACTACGATTTAGCTGGATGGAAGGGAATACGCGCTTTTCGTACAGGCGGCGGTCCAGGTGGATTTCGGAGTTGCCAGTGCCCTTGAATTCTTCAAAAATCACTTCATCCATGCGACTGCCGGTATCGACCAGTGCCGTGGCAATGATGGTGAGCGAGCCACCCTCTTCCACGTTGCGAGCGGCACCCAGGAAGCGCTTGGGGCGCTGCAGGGCGTTGGAGTCGACGCCGCCGGTCAGTACCTTGCCGGAGGATGGCACTACGTTGTTATAAGCGCGTGCCAGACGGGTGATGGAGTCCAGCAGGATCACCACGTCCTTTTTCAGTTCGACCAGGCGCTTGGCGCGCTCGATCACCATTTCAGCCACGTGCACGTGGCGCGCCGCAGGTTCGTCGAAGGTTGACGCAATCACCTCGCCCTTGACAGTGCGCTGCATTTCGGTCACTTCTTCCGGGCGCTCGTCAATCAGGAGCACCATCAAGTAACTGTCCGGGTAATTGGTCGAAATGGCGTGCGCAATGTGCTGCATCATCACGGTCTTGCCGCTCTTGGGTTGCGCCACGATCAAGGCGCGCTGACCCTTGCCAATCGGTGCAATGATGTCGATGACGCGACCGGTGATGTTTTCATCACCCTTGATTTCGCGCTCCAGTTTCATCTGTTCCTTGGGGAACAGTGGCGTCAGGTTCTCGAACATCACCTTGTGTTTGTTCTCTTCAGGCCCGCCACCATTGACCTTGTCCAACTTGTTCAACGCGAAATAGCGCTCGCCATCTTTTGGTGTGCGCACTTCGCCTTCGATCATGTCTCCAGTGTGCAAGTTGAATCGACGCACCTGACTGGGGCTGATGTAGATGTCATCGGTGCTGGCGGTGTAGCTGGTGTCCGGGCTGCGCAGAAAACCAAACCCATCAGGCAAAATTTCCAGCACGCCATCGGCAATGATTTGTTCGCCAGTGCGGGCTCGCTTTTTGATGATGGCGAACATCAACTCCTGCTTGCGCATGCGACCAGTGTTTTCGATCTCAAGCTCTTCAGCCTGCTTGAGGACTTCTGAAACGTGCAGGGCCTTGAGTTCGTTTAAATGCATGGAAATAGTCCCGTCTGGGAGTTGACCGAAAAATCGGAGTGATGAAAAAAATTCAGGGGATAGAGGAGCTTGAGGCAAGACTTGTCGCTCAACTTGTCACTTTGGCCTCGGTGTTCTTAGCCCGGGGAGCGGGACCAGCCCTTGTGGGTCGCTGGTAAACGGATTGGATTATGACAGGAAAAAGTGACCGCGCGTCTGTGTCGCGGTCACCAAAGAAAAATCAGGCCAATTGCTGGTCAATAAAAGCAATTAGCTGTGCTTTGCTCAGGGCGCCAACCTTGGTCGCTGCGAGTTGGCCGTCCTTGAACAGCATTAGTGTGGGAATGCCACGAATGCCAAACTTGGCAGGGATTTCGCGGTTTTCGTCGACGTTCATCTTGGCGATATTGAGCTTGCCCTCGTAGCTGGTGGACACTTCGTCAAGAATTGGGGCAATCATTTTGCAGGGGCCGCACCATTCGGCCCAATAGTCCACCAGAACAGGCTGTGCAGATTTCAGCACATCCGCTTCAAAAGTGGCGTCAGTTACATGTTTGATAAGGGCGCTGGCCATGGGGTTTCCTTTTGGAGTTTGCATAGAAGCTAAAGTGGCGGCCATTGTGACAGAAACCAAGTTGCTGCCGTGCTCGCTGCTGCTATGAGGAGCATAGTGAAAATTGATTCCCCATCCACTCTTGGGACATATTCGTCGGGGTTCGCCCATTGGCGTGCCTGGTACTGCGCCGGTGCGCCGCTGGTGGTAAGGGACAATGGGGGGTGCTGGACTACAAATCGGTTCGTGCTGTGTTTTTGACCGCCGAAGGCACCTTGATAGAACGACAAACCTCATGAATCCTGAAACTCTTTTGTCTGTGCCGATAGTCATCATCGGCGGCGGCCCTGCTGGCCTGATGGCCGCACAGGTGCTCAGCGATGCTGGTAAGCCGGTGCACCTGTTTGATGCCATGCCTTCGATCGGTCGCAAGTTTTTGCTGGCTGGCAAGGGCGGACTCAACCTTACCCATTCTGAAGGCGCCGACGCCTTTGCCGGACGCTACGGTACGCGTCGTGCCACGATTGAAGATCTGTTGAGAAATTTTGATCCTGCAGCGGTACGTGCGTGGGCTCTGGGTCTGGGTATTGAGACCTTTATCGGCTCCTCTGGCCGGGTGTTTCCCAAAGATATGAAGGCTGCACCGCTGTTGCGTGCCTGGCTGCATCGCCTGCGCCACCCCGCGAATGGGCCGGGTGTGCAGTTCCACATGCGCCACCGCTGGACCGGGTGGGAGCAGGGCGCGTTGTCCAATATTTGCTTTGATGGTCCTCATGGCCCTGTGCGCGTGCAGACTGGCGCCGTGTTGTTGGCGCTGGGCGGCGGCAGTTGGGCGCGCCTGGGCTCCAACGGCGCCTGGGTTCCTCTGCTGGCGGCGCGCGGCGTGGCGGTTGCGCCATTGCTGCCAAGTAATTGTGGGTTTGATGTGAAGAATGGCTGGACCGAGCACTTTGCCAGCCGTTTTGCCGGTCATCCGTTCAAGTCGGTCGCGCTGTCATTGACCAATTCGCAGGGTGTGCACTTTGCCCGCAAGGGCGAGTTTGTGGCCACCGCCACGGGAGTGGAAGGCAGCCTGGTGTATGCGGCGTCCAGCCTGTTACGCGATGACATCATACGCACCGGCAGCGCCACCTTCCAACTGGACCTGTTGCCCGATATGTCGGCCGAGCGGGTACTGGCCGAAGTGCGGCACCCGCGTGGAACGCGGTCGCTATCGAGCCATTTGAAGAGCCGGCTGCACATTGATGGCATCAAGGCTGGAATCCTGTATGAACTGTTGTCCAAAGACGCGTTGAACAACCCGGTACAACTGTCCGCTGCCATGAAGGCCCTGCCCATCACCCTGACCGCCACGCGCCCCATCGACGAGGCCATCAGCACCGCTGGCGGTGTGCTGTTTGAGGCGATGACGCCGGGGTTGATGCTGGAGTCGCTACCAGGTGTGTTTTGTGCTGGTGAAATGCTGGATTGGGATGCGCCCACCGGGGGCTACCTGTTGCAGGCCTGCTTTGCCAGCGGCTGGCGTGCCGGACATGGTTTGCTGGATTTTTTGGACGAGAAAAGATGAGGTTGACGAGCCTGACCCCAGCACTGGCTCCACAGTTAGGGCTGCTTGGTTCCCCACCTGACCCGGTTGGCCGCTTCACCATGTGGGAAGGCCCGTCAGCCTGAATTGTAGCCCGTAGAATCTGTCCTTATGTCATACCTCGTGCTCGCCCGCAAGTACCGCCCTCGCAACTTCACCGAAATGGTGGGGCAGGACCATGTGGTGCTGGCATTGACCAATGCCCTGACCACCCAGCGACTGCACCACGCCTATTTGTTTACTGGCACGCGCGGCGTTGGCAAGACCACGGTTTCGCGGATTTTGGCCAAGTCGTTGAACTGCCAGGGTGCCGATGGAAAAGGTGGAATCACCGCTACCCCTTGTGGTGTATGCCAGGCGTGCTGTGATATTGATAGCGGACGCTTTGTCGACTACACCGAGCTGGATGCCGCATCCAATCGTGGCGTGGACGAGGTACAGGCCTTGCTCGAACAGGCGGTCTACAAGCCGGTACAGGGGCGCTTCAAGGTCTTCATGATCGATGAGGTGCACATGCTGACCAACACCGCGTTCAACGCGATGTTGAAGACACTGGAAGAGCCGCCCGAGTATTTGAAATTTGTGCTGGCCACCACGGACCCGCAAAAAGTGCCGGTTACGGTGCTGTCTCGTTGTCTGCAGTTCAACCTGCGGCCCATGGCGCCAGAGACCATCCGCGAGCACCTGGCCAAAGTGCTGGCGGTGGAGCAGGTTAGTTCCGAGGTACAAGCCCTGCGCCTGCTGGCCCGCGCAGCGCGTGGCTCCATGCGAGACGCGCTCAGCCTGACCGACCAGGCGATCGCGTTTGGTTCGGGTCAGTTGCAGGAGGCTACGGTGCGCCAAATGTTGGGCAGCGTGGACCGTTCATACGTGTTTCGTTTGATCGAGGCGCTGGCGCGGGGCGATGGCAGGACGGTGGTCGAAACCTCGGAGGATTTGCGGCTGAATGGCCTGAGTGCGGCATCTACGCTCGAAGAGATGTCCACAGTGTTGCAACGCATGGCTGTGGTTCAGACGCTGGCGCAATCAGCCGACTCGGCTGCCAGTGCCGCCAGCGATGATGAGGCTGACCCTGAAGCCCATGAAACGGCCCGACTGGCAGGGATGATGCCTGTCGACGAGACGCAGTTGCTCTATAGCATTTGCCTGCACGGCCGTGCCGACCTCGGCCTGGCACCTGACGAGTACGCTGCGCTAACCATGGTGCTGCTGCGCCTGCTCGCCTTCAAACCCCACAGCCAATCAGCTTCGGCGGAAAAAAAAACTCTGAATAGAGCTGCTGTACCGGTGCCTGAGCGGTCGGCATCGGCGTCTATCCCTATTCCTGCGAGGCCTCCGGTTGCCGCGCCGGCAGCCGTGCCAAGCCCGGCCGTTACGCCGGCGAAAGCGCCCACTGTGCAGCCTTGGGAAGATATGCCAGCCGCGACGGAAGTGCCGCCTGGTCAGGTTTTGCACGTACGGGAGAACGCTCGGCCAACCCCGCCGCCGGTCGAAGGTG
Organism: Burkholderiales bacterium; assembly: GCA_947508055.1. Classification (GTDB taxonomy): domain Bacteria; phylum Pseudomonadota; class Gammaproteobacteria; order Burkholderiales; family Burkholderiaceae_C; genus Allorhodoferax. The sequence goes on along the minus strand of CANNRR010000001.1, from coordinate 12,351 downwards.
GCGACGATGATTTTCCGGATGATGCCGATTCTTTTGATTCAAATATGGCTCCAGCCCCCGTGAAACTTGCGCATGCAGCTACAAAAGTTGTAGCAGTTCCGGTGCGGGTTCAGGCCGAATCCCGCTCCGATGTGACGGCACCACAGGCGGCACCCACTCTGGTGGTCACCGAAGAAGGCGACTTTTGGCACGCCACCGTGCAGCAATTGATCAAGTTGGATGCCATCAACGCAATGGTGCGGGAATTGGCCCTGCAGTCGCAACTGGTGGCCCGCGACACTGACCAGTGGATACTGCGGGTGGAGCGGGAGTCGCTCAACCAGAGCGGCAGCCGGGACCGGCTTACCTCGGCGCTGCAAAACGCTGGTTTTAGTGTGAAATTGGTGGTGGAAGTTGGTCGAGTGACCGACTGCCCGGCCCGACGCAACACTGCGGCATCGGCCGAGAAGCAATTGGCCGCCGAGAAGATTATTTTTGACGATCCGTTTGTGCAGTCCATGATGCGCGACTTTGGCGCGAAAATCGTGCCCGGTTCAATAAAGCCTTTGTAATGAGTTGGGGTCAGAGCACGTTTGCTGCGCAAAGTGGTCTGACCCGCAAAGTATCAGTTTTAGTTGGGGTCAGAGCACGTTTGCTGCGCAAAGTGGTCTGACCCGCAAAGTTTTAACACGTTAAAAGGAAAACCATGTTCAACAAAGGACAACTCGCCGGCCTCATGAAGCAAGCCCAGGCGATGCAGGACAACATGAAAAAGGCCCAGGACGAACTGGGTAACGTTGAGGTTACCGGCGAGTCCGGAGCGGGGTTGGTCAAGGTCATCATGACCTGCAAGCACGATGTCAAGCGCATTACCATCGACCCCAGCCTGCTGGCCGAAGACAAGGACATGCTCGAAGACCTGGTGGCAGCGGCATTTAATGCAGCCGTTCGCAAGGCGGAAGACACCTCGAACGAAAAAATGGGCAAGCTCACTGCCGGTATGCCCGGGTTGCCGGGTGGCATGAAGTTTCCATTCTGACGCTTTAGACAGTGGCTGATTCGAACTCTCTGGATGCGCTGATCCAGGCGCTTAAGCGTCTGCCGGGCGTGGGTATCAAGTCAGCCCAGCGCATGGCTTTTCATCTGTTGCAGCACGACCGGGCGGCCGCTGAAGCCTTGGCGCGTGCGTTGCAGGCGGCGGTGTCGGGGGTGAAACACTGTGAGCGATGCCACACGTTCACCGAAAGCACGGTATGTGCCACCTGCCTGGACTCCCGACGCGACGCCAGCAAGCTGTGCGTGGTCGAGACGCCAGCCGACCAGTCGGCGCTGGAGCGCACTGGCGCTTATCGGGGCCTGTATTTTGTGTTGATGGGCAAACTCAGCCCGCTGGATGGCATTGGTCCGCACGACATTGGTCTGAAAAAGCTGTTCGACCGTGCGCAGGATGGCACGGTTCAGGAGGTCATTCTGGCAACCAACTTCACAGCCGAGGGGGAGGCGACGGCACACGTGATCAGCGAAGCGCTGAAGTCCCGCGGCCTGGGCGTCACCCGTCTGGCGCGCGGTGTTCCTGCTGGCAGTGAGTTGGAATATGTGGATCTGGGCACCATCGCCCATGCACTGGTGGACCGTCGGTAGGAGGTGAAATTGGCAGAGTGCTGCACGTCAACGTTTGGCGATGCGGGCTCCTGATGGCTTGCCGGTGGCAGCGTGATAGGGTGTCGGATGGTGCCCAGTCACCCTGCCACTGCCTCCCGTTCTTCTGCCTTGTGGGGTGCCTGCCAGAAACACCACAACCTGTTGCCCTGGTTTAAAGTTCGCCGACATGCCCACCTTGTTCCATTGCGCTACCTGATCGGCGTTGACTTTGTATTTACGGGCAATGCTGGCCACGCTCTCACCCTTGCCCGCGTGCACCAGGGTTCGCTTTAGTACCACCTCCGGGGCCAGTGAAAGTTGCCCGTTGTCCGCAACTTTGACCGCCACATCCTGGTTCATGGTGTTGGAGCGAGGCACCAGAAGCGATGAACCTGCCTTGATTACCACCCGTGGCGGAATGGCGTTGACGCTGCGGAAGTCGGCTTCGCTCATGCCCACCCGTTTGGCAGCGTCGGCCGGGCGCATCGTGGTAGGTGCTACCCAAACGGTCCAACTGGCCAGGCGACCGCCGCCATAGGACTCCAGGTTGCTTTGAAACACCTCGGCGTTGTCCCATGGCAGCAAGACCTGCGGTGTTCCTGCCGCCATGATGACGGGGCGGTTGATGGACGGATTAAGCGCCTTGAAGTCCTCCAGAGGTACTTCGGCCAGGCGCGCTGCCAGGGCCACGTCGATATCGCGGTGGATCGTGACCGTTTGAAAGTAGGGATGGTTCTCGATCAGGGGCAACTTGGAGTTGAACGCATCAGGTCGCGCGACGATATTCTTGACGGCCTGCAACTTGGGTACATAGAAGCGGGTTTCCATGGGCATATTCAAGTCCATGTAACCCACTGCTAGCCCAACTCGTTGGTTTTTGGCAATGGCGCGCCCTACGCTGCCTTCACCCCAGTTGTATGCGGCCAACGCCAGGTGCCAGTCGCCAAACATGCCGTAGAGCTTTTGCAGGTAGTCCAGCGCTGCGCGGGTAGACGCCAGTACATCGCGCCGGTCATCGCGAAAGGCGTTTTGTTTGAGTTCAAAGTATTTACCCGTGGCTGGCATGAATTGCCACATGCCGGCAGCCTTGGCACTTGAGACCGCCTGCGGGTTGAATGCACTCTCGATGAACGGCAGCAGGGCCAACTCGGTGGGCATGTTACGCAGTTCGAGTTCCTCCACGATATGGAAGAGATATTTTTTGGACCGTTCGGTCATGCGAAAGATGTAGTCCGGACGTGTGGCGTACCACTGTTCTCGGTCGCGTACCAGGTCGCTGTCCAGGTCAGGCATGGCGTAACCGCGACGAATTCGATCCCACAGGTCGATGGGCGGCGATAGCGGCACCACCGCACGGGAAGTCGTGGCTTGCAAATCCATGGGGGTTAGCGGTATGTGCGCAACCGAAGAACCGAAGAAAAGCGGCCGACTCGCTGCTTGCGGCCTTGAACCGATTTCGCGCGTTGGTTGCAGTGTCAGGCCAGGGCCACCGTCAGCCACCGGAGCGGCATCCGATGTGTAGGGACTGGTTGCGCAACCTGTCAACCACAGAACCAGAGCGGCGCACACAAGTTTCAATCCATTCATCGGTATTGGTTTTTCCATTGGCGCAGCGTGGAAAACGCTCCGTGTTGTGCAGTACCAGGTGCATCAAATCGGGTGGCCGATGCGACGATGGTGGGTTGGTCACTGCGCAAAAAAGGGTTGATCTGGCGTTCGGTTTCCATGTTGGAAGGCAGGGTTGGCTTGCCATGTTCTCGGAGCGCCAGACATTGACGTTGGTAGTCCGCGAGTTGCGGGTTATCCGGTTCGACTTCCAGAGCAAACTTTAGATTACCCATGGTGTATTCGTGGGCACAGCATACGCGAGTCGACCCTGGCAAAGCCGCCAAGCGTTGCAAAGACGCCTGCATTTGATTCGCAGTGCCCTCAAACAGTCGGCCACAACCGCCACTGAACAAGGTGTCGCCACAAAACAGAATCGGAGACTCGCCATCGATGTCTGCGAAGTATGCGACGTGGCCTGCGGTGTGACCTGGGACATCGATCACCCTAAAATCCAGACCCAGCAGACGCACGACGTCGCCGTCCATTTGCCGCAAAACAGGCTCTGGTACCGTCTCACGGTTCGGGCCAAATACGAGGGCATCGGTCGCATCCCGAAGCGCGTCCACTCCGTCCGTGTGGTCGCCATGGTGGTGCGTGACTAAAATGCCTTGCAGTTCCAATCCCTCGCGCTGCAAAGCATCCATCACGGGCTGCGCATCACCTGGGTCTACCACCAGCGCCTTTTGTCCATCGTGGAGCATCCAGATGTAATTGTCGGAAAAAGCGGGCAGCGGTATTAACTTCATGAGCGATCGAATTATAGGTTTGCATGGTTGGCTACAGACTCCATCAGGACGGTACTTGCTGGATTGGGAGCGCGCGCGCGTTGATGCGACTGTGGTGGATATTTTCGGCTATCACGCGCTGCAGTTGGGTGTGCCCGAACTGGACGGACTGAACGCCAATCGCATGCCACACCAGTGGCTGGCCACCGAACATTTACAGATGGGCGCAGAAATGGGTATTCGGCAGCCCGTGTTGCTGTGTGACTATTCGGCTCTGCCATTTCCGGCGGGCAGCCTGGATCTGGTTCTTCTTCCTCACACTTTGGAGTTCAGTGCAGACCCCCATGCGACCCTGCGCGAGGTTGAGCGGGTGTTGGTGCCAGAGGGTCGCGTGGTGATTTGTGGTTTCAATCCGGTGAGTTTGTGGGGCTTGCAGCAATGGCGCAGCGACCTGTACCGCAAAATCGGCTTTGACCACGTATTTCTGCCGAAGGCCGGCGAGTTCATTGGCTACTGGCGATTGCGGGATTGGCTGCGATTGCTGGGGTTTGAGGTTGAGGTCGGCGAGTTTGGATGCTATCGACCTGGGTTTGCTGGCGAAAAATGGCTTCAGCGCATGGAATGGATGGACAGGGCTGGCCAACGATGGTGGCCTATTTTGGGTGCAGCCTACTTCTTGGTGGCGGTTAAGCGGGTGCGCGGTGTGCGCCTGATGGGTGCCGCTTGGAAGACGGTGCCCGCTAGCGCGCGCAATTCGGCATCGGTGGCCAACCGGTCGCACGATCATTGAATGATGGAGACAACAGTTTGAATGAAGTGGTTATTTATACGGACGGGGCCTGCAAGGGTAACCCCGGCCCCGGTGGTTGGGGCGCCCTGTTGCGATCGCCCGACGGTAGCGAAAAAGAGTTGTTTGGTGGGGAACTAGGCACCACCAACAACCGGATGGAAATGATGGCAGTGATTCAGGCGTTGACGGTCCTCAAACGTCCCTGTTCGGTGACTCTGCATCTGGACAGTCAATACGTTCTAAAAGGCATTACCGAGTGGCTGGTGGGGTGGAAAGCCAAAGGCTGGAAGACCGCAGCCAAGCAGCCTGTAAAGAACGTTGACTTGTGGCAGCAGTTGGACCACCTGGTCGCCAATGCGGGTCACAAGATTGATTGGCGTTGGGTCAAAGGCCATGCCGGCGACGCCGGCAATGAGCGCGCCGATGCACTGGCGAACCTTGGCGTCGACATCGCGGTGCGAAAGTAGTCGGTGTTTGCCCTCTGTGTGATTGGTTGGGGCTGGTTTAAAGTTTTGCAAAGCTGCAAAGCCCTGTGCCGATGCTTGCCCTGTCGCGCTGATAATCTGCCATGCCTATGAATACAACAGCCCTGTCCAAAATTCTGCTGCTCCATGCCATTTCGGCATCCTTTCTGATGGTGGCCTGTGGCGGCAAGTCAGACTCGGGCGTGGCATCAGGTGCCAGTGCCGTGGGTGCCGCCAGCGCTGCCAGTGCTCCCGCATCGGCGAGTCGTACACCGGGCGGACCGGTATCGGTCACCACCGCTGTTGCAAAGAAGCGGGACTTTGACGTCAACATTGAAGCAATTGGAACGGTTACACCGGTGGCCAGTGTGGACGTTAAGCCCCAGACCAACAGTGTCGTTACCCGTGTGCATATTAAAGAAGGTCAGTTTGTAAGGGCTGGCGAATTGTTGTTCACACTCGACCCACGTCCTGATGAAGCCAATGTTGCCAGGGTGCGCGCCCAGATGGTGAAGGATGAGACCGTGTTGGCGGATGCTCAGCGGCAACTGGCGCGAAGCCGTGACCTGATGGCCAAGAATTTCATTTCGCAGGGTGCGTTGGACTCCTCGCAGGCACAGGTCGATGCACAAGCGGCCAACCTGGTTGCTGACCGCGCTGCGTTGGATGCTGCACAACTCGCGTTGTCGTACAACAGCGTGCGGGCGTCGGGTGCCGGGCGGCTGGGTGCCGTGAACGTCTTTCCCGGTACTGCTGTCCAGGCCAACCAAACTGGGCTGGTGACCATCACGCAGCTTGACCCCATCAATATCAGTTTCAGCCTGCCGCAGCGTAATCTGGATGCTGTTTTGGAGGGACTAAAGTCGGGAGGGGTGACGGTCAGCGCCAGGCTTGCGGATCTCAAAGGCACCATTAAGGGGCGGTTGCAGTTTGTCGACAGCGCTGTGGATGCAGCCACCGGAACCATCAAGGTCAAGGCGCGTTTTGACAACCATGAGTCCAAGCTATGGCCCGGCGCTTTCGTTCATGCCACGCTGCTGTCGAATACGCTTAAAGACGCGGTGGTGATTCCGACCACCGCCATTATTCAAACTGCCAAAGGCTCCATTGTTTATGTTGCCGACAAAGGTAAGGCTGCATTGCGTCCGGTCAAGTTAGTCGCTTCGCAAGGCGAGGAATCCGCCGTGACGGGACTATCGGCCGGAGACAAGGTTGTTCTTGAGGGGAGACAAAACCTGCGACCGGACACACCGCTGGTGGAGCGCACTTCAGGAGCAAATGGCGCTGCATCCTCAGCCCGCGCACCTGCATCCTCCGCGTCCACTGCACCATGAATCTATCGGAACTTTTTATCCGCCGTCCGGTGATGACGGTGCTGCTCAACCTGGCCATTGTGCTGGCGGGTGTGATCGCCTACCGAAGCATTCCGGTCGCAGCATTGCCCAGTTACGACACACCGGTTATCAACGTATTTGCGGGTTTACCAGGGGCAAATCCGGAGACCATGGCGACGTCGGTTGCATTGCCGCTGGAAAAGCAATTTCAGACGATTCCTGGCTTGGCCGTGATCAGTTCAACCAGCACTTTGGGCAGCACGTCCCTCACGCTGGAGTTTGATGAGGGACGCAACATTGACGGGGCTGCGCTGGATGTGCAGGCGGCGTTGCTGCGCGCGCAGCGCTCGTTACCCGCGGACATGACCCAACTGCCGGCCTACCGCAAGGTTAACCCGGCTGACGCACCGATTCTTTTGGTGGCGTTGACTTCGCCATCGATGCCGCTGTCAGACCTGCAGGACTACGCCGAACATTTGATATCACCAACGCTGTCGACGATTGAAGGGGTTGCGCAAGTCAATATTTTTGGTTCCAAGCGGTTTGCCGTGCGTGTGCGTGTTTTGCCGGAGGCGGTAGCAGCCCGCAACATCAGTTTGGAGGAGTTGTCTGCATCACTTCGCGCCGCCAACGTGAATACGCCCGTAGGAACATTGGACGGCCCGAAGCAAATGCTGACCTTGCAGGCCAATAAGCAGTTGCGCAATGCGTCAGAGTTTGGCGAGGTCATTGTGGCTACCCGAAGCGGCATCACCGTTCGCTTGAAAGAGGTGGCCACGGTGGAAGACAGTGTCGAAACGGTGAAATCGTATGCGAATTTGAATGGCGAACCGTCCATCACTATGGCAATTTTGCGGCAGCCTGGGGCTAATACGGTGCGCGTGGTTGATGCTGTCAAGTTGGCCTTACCGAAGCTCAAAGCACAGATGCCACAGTCGGTCAACATGACCTCTGTGAATGACCGGTCAGTGTCGGTTCGAGAGGCATTGCACGACGTTTCACTAACCCTGATGGGGACGGTTGCACTCGTTGTGTTGGTGATCTTCCTGTTTTTGCGCCGTTTTGTTGCCACTGCGATTCCCACTTTGTCTCTTCCCGTGTCCCTGATTGGCGCTGTCGCATTGCTCTGGGGTATGAAATACAGCCTGGACAATGTCTCGTTACTGGGATTGACCCTGGCGGTTGGACTGGTAGTGGACGATGCTATTGTGATGTTGGAAAACATCATGCGACACGTAGAGAACGGCGAAGAACCTTTTAACGCAGCGCTGCGCGGTTCGCGTGAGGTCGGTTTCACTATCATTTCCATTTCCACCTCACTGATTGCCGTATTCATACCGATTTTCTTTATGCCTGGAGTCATCGGACTTTTGTTTCACGAGTTTGCCGTCGTGGTCGGGTTGTCCATTGTTGTTTCTGCGTTTGTCTCACTGACGCTGGTGCCCATGCTGGCGAGTCGTTTCCTGAGCCAGGAGCCGCACGAGAAGAAGCACAGTTTTCTCATTAATTTCTTTGAGCGGGGTTTTAATATCACGCTGGATTTTTATTCCCGCACGCTTGATATCGCTCTGTCGCACCGAAAGTCGGTGATCGGTGTTGCGATGGTGACATTTATCGCCACCGTATGGCTCTTTAACGTCATCCCCAAGGGCTTCTTCCCGGAGGAAGACATTGGCCAGATTACCGTGTCGACGGAGGCTGCAGAAGACACATCGTTTCCAGAAATGGTGCGCCTGCAAGAGAGCGCCGCAGCAATGATCCGCTCCGACGCAAACGTGTTCGCAGTGAGTTCATTCAATGGCGGCAGCGGTGCGCAAAATTCAGGACGTATGTTCATCACTCTTAAACCACGCGCTCAGCGACTTCCAATGAAGCAGGTTGTTGAAGGTTTGCGACGCAAGTTGCGCGACGTAACGGGCATCAGCGTGTTCATGCGACCGATCCAGAACTTGCAGTTGGGTGGTCGGTCCAGCAAGGCCCAGTTTCAGTACATCCTGCAAAGCGTGCGGGCAGACGAGTTGAACGAGTGGGCTAACAAATTACAGGAAAAACTGCGAGGTGATCCTCTGTTCCGTGATGTCACCAGTGATGCCCAATTGCGTGGTTTGCAAGCCCAACTCAACATCGACCGGGATCGGGCCAATGCCCTTGGCATATCCATTGACGCAATTCGCAGTGCGCTGTTTGCTGCATTTGGCGAACGCCAGGTGTCCACGATTTATCTGCCAACCGATAGCTATCAGGTGATTCTGGAAGTAGCGCCACAGGCCAAACTCAATGAAAGTGCCATCAATAATATCTACGTCCGCTCATCGTCCGGTGCGTTGGTGCCGCTGTCGTCCTTCACCAAGGTCGAGCGATCGGTTGGCCCCACATCCATCAACCATGTAGGACAGTTGCAGGCTGTAACGGTATCTTTCAACCTGGCGCCTGGTGCTGCCCTGGGCGATGCAACTGCACGCATTGACAAGGCCAGGGATGCGATCAACCTGCCAACATCCATCATTACCAGCTACGGTGGCGAGGCGGCAGTATTCAAGAACTCGCAAGGCAATCAAGCCGTCTTGATCGTCTCTGCCTTGCTGGTAATTTACGTGCTGCTGGGCGTTCTGTACGAGAGCTACATCCACCCGATCACTATTCTTGCCGGACTGCCTTCCGCAGCGGTTGGAGCCCTGGGGACGTTGATGCTGTTTGGCCAGGACCTGACCGTGATCGCTACCATTGGCATCTTGCTGCTGATCGGTATCGTCAAGAAAAATGCAATCATGATGATCGACTTTGCGCTGGATGCGCAGAGGCACCATGGCATGTCGCCAGAGCAGGCCATCCGGGAAGCCTGTGTATTGCGGTTTCGCCCCATCATGATGACCACCCTCGCGGCACTGATGGGTGCTCTGCCGATTGCGCTGGGTATTGGTGCCGGATCCGAGTTGCGCCAGCCGTTGGGTCTGGCTGTCGTCGGTGGTCTGGTATTTTCGCAGGCCGTTACGCTCTACATTACGCCGGTTATTTATCTGGCGCTGGATCGATTCAGTGGGCATGGACCCGTGACGAAACCGGAAACCTTGACGTCCTGATTCGCTTCTACTGCGCCATTCGCAGCGGCGTGACTGTGGCGGGTTAACCGCCTATGTAACTCATCTCTACGCGCCGGCCACCAATACCAGTATCTGCAGCCATGGCACCGCGCAATTCCGAATAGCGGTCCGCGCGTGCGCTCCAGATATGGCCAATGGCAGACGCCAGGTCTTCATCGGTGGCACTACTACGCACCAGGCTGCGCAGGTCGTGCCCCTGGTTTGCAAACAGACACAGATATAGCTGCCCCTCGGTCGAGAGGCGCGCGCGGTTGCAGTCACTACAAAAGGCCTGGGTTACGCTGCTGATGACCCCAATTTCTCCTGCCTCGCTGTCATGCGCGCCAGATGCATCTGCAAACCCCCAGCGCTGTGCTGTCTCGCCGGGATTGGCTGCCTCCAGCGCCACCAGTGGCAGTTCAGTTTGCAGATGTTCAATCACCTCGGCCGAGGGGATGACATCGTCCATCCGCCAGCCGTTGGTGGCGCCGACATCCATGTATTCAATAAAGCGCAGCACCATACCGCTGCCTTTAAAGTGGCGCGCCATCGGCAGTATTTCCTGATCATTGGTTCCACGTTTGACGACCATGTTGATCTTGATCGGGCCGAGGCCGGCCGCCTGCGCCGCGTAGATACCGTCCAGCACATCGGCGACCGGGAAATCCACATCATTCATGCTGCGAAAAACTGCGTCGTTTAGGCCATCTAGGCTCACCGTTACACGTTGTAGCCCGGCCGCTCTCAGCGCCCTGGCCTTGCGAGCCAAAAGCGCACCATTGGTCGTCAGCGTTAAGTCCAAAGGCTTGCCGTCTGGCGTGTGCAACGCGGCCAGTTGCTCAATCAGACCTTCAATGTTTTTGCGTAATAGGGGCTCACCGCCCGTGAGTCTGATTTTTTGTACACCGTGATTCACAAACTGCTGGGCAATCCGCACAATTTCTTCAAATGAGAGGAGCGACGCATGAGGTAGGTAAGCGTAGTCCTTGTCAAAAATTTCCTTCGGCATGCAGTAGCTGCACCGAAAGTTGCAACGGTCGGTGACGCTGATGCGCAGGTCGCGCAAATTGCGCCCCAGGGTGTCGCTTACAAGTCCATTCGCAGTCATTCGGCTCGCGGGCAGCAAAGACAACGGCGGAACCGCCAGGGTGCCTGCGCGCAGGTCCACCACGGGGATAACTTTCGGGTTAAAGCGTTCTGTCATGACGGCTATTGTCCACAAAAAAAGCCCGCAAGCAGCGGGCCTTTTTAGCTTAAGGGGGCTTAGCCGCCGTGAATCTTCATCATCAATGGCACGATGAGCAAGGCCACGATGTTGATGATCTTGATCAACGGATTGATCGCAGGGCCAGCGGTGTCCTTGTAGGGGTCGCCCACAGTGTCACCCGTAACGGCTGCCTTGTGGGTTTCAGAGCCCTTGCCGCCGTGGTGTCCGTCTTCAATATATTTCTTGGCATTGTCCCAAGCACCGCCGCCGGTGCACATGGAAATGGCCACAAACAGACCGGTCACGATGGTGCCCATCAGCAAGCCGCCCAATGCAGCAGGTCCGAGGACCAGACCCACCAGAATCGGTGCCACCACTGGCAATAGGCTCGGGATCATCATTTCCTTGATGGCCGCTGTAGTCAGCATGTCCACGGCGGTGTCGTACTCGGGCTTGCCGGTGCCGTCCATGATGCCCTTAATGTCGCGGAACTGTCTGCGCACTTCAACCACCACTGAGCCCGCGGCGCGGCCCACAGCCTCCATTGCCATGGCACCAAACAGGTAGGGAATCAGGCCGCCAATGAACAAGCCGATGATGACCATAGGGTTGCTGAGATCAAACGTGATGTGACGTCCGTAGGCTTCCAACTTGTGGGTGTAGTCTGCAAACAGCACCAACGCCGCCAGGCCGGCAGAGCCGATGGCGTAGCCCTTCGTGACCGCCTTGGTGGTGTTACCTACAGCATCAAGCGGGTCAGTAATGTCTCGCACGCTTTTTGGCATTTCAGACATTTCGGCGATACCACCGGCGTTGTCGGTAATGGGACCGTAGGCATCCAAGGCGACCACGATGCCGGCCATGCTCAACATGGAGGTGGCTGCAATGGCAATTCCGTATAGGCCAGCCAATGCAAATGCGGAGTAGATTGCCATGCAGACAAAAATCACTGGCCATGCAGTAGAGCGCATCGACACACCCAAGCCGGCAATGATATTGGTGCCATGGCCGGTGGTAGATGCTTCGGCAATGTGCTGCACCGGGTGGTACTGGGTGCCGGTGTAGTACTCGGTAATCCAGACCAAAGCGGCGGTCAGCACCAGACCAACAGCACACGCACCAAACAGTTTCATTTGTGCGCCGGTGCCGCCCAAAGCGTTGTCAGCAATCATGGATTGGGTGACGAAGTAGAACGCAATCAGCGACAAAACACCCGCGACCGCCAAACCCTTGTACAGGGCCGGCATCACATTTTTCATGCCGGGAGATGCCTTGACGAAGAAGCAACCAATGATGGACGCCACGATCGACACGGCGCCCAGAGCCAGCGGATACACCACTGCGCTCATGCCGCCGCCGGTCACCAGCAGCGCTCCCAAAACCATGGTGGCGATCAGAGTCACCGCATAGGTCTCGAACAGGTCAGCCGCCATACCCGCGCAGTCACCTACGTTGTCACCCACGTTGTCGGCGATCACGGCTGGGTTGCGTGGGTCATCTTCAGGAATGCCTGCTTCGACTTT